>JAIXUV010000306.1 GCA_027483345.1 Verrucomicrobiales bacterium
GAGGTCGCGAAGTCGGTCCCATGGTCCAGGTTGAAGCCGCGCAGGAAGAACTGGTTCGCCTTCCCCGCGCCGCTGTGTTGGGTGACCAGGAGGCCGGGAACGGTCTCCAGGATCTCGCCCGGCCTCAGGAGCGGACGCTGGTCCAGGTGGTCCCGGCCGATGAATCCCTCCGAGGCGGTGTCGGCGATCCGCAACAGGGAATCGGCCCGCCCCGTCACCACCGCGGTGGGCAGCGGCTCCGGCTCATGGGCGAGGCCGACGCCGGAAAGGGCCAGCAGGCCGATGGAGGATAGGACCGCCTTCCGGGGACGGGAGGACGCGGTGGGAAAGGAGGGTTTGGATGACCACTTCATGCGATGGCGTTCGATGTCGCCGAGGAAACGCCGGAGAGGGTTCTCCGGATGCCTCCTACGGATCCAAGATCCGCCATCGGTCGGCCCCAGTGGCTGGGCTGATTCTGGAAGCCGGAATCGGTCGGTCAAGGGACGGTCACGCCAGGACGCAAGGCCTTGAGGGAAAGGCAGGGAAACCGCGGTTGCCGACGGCAAAGCCAACCATCGCCCGTTGATGGCCGTTCAGAATGCCTGATGGCACCCAGGCGTTCCTGCGCCGGTCCGTATCCCGACACCGGCGGCTACCGCTTCATCCTGCCGACCAACACGAACTGCCAGCCGAACAGGCCGGGAAGGGTGTTTTCGGCAAAACGGTCCAAGGGCTTCTTCAGCGGACCCAGCAGATGGGATCCGGGCCAGGCGCCGTGGGCGGAGCGTTCGACCAGTTCCAAGCCGGATCCGGCCACCAGTTCCGCGGCCGTGTTCCAGTCGAAGAACTTACAGTGCGTGCGGTCCATGAGCCCGCCCTCGGTGTACCGGAATCGGCCCCGAAGCATCTCCACCCGGTTGCGCCAGAACAGGAGGTTGGGCAGGGCGACGATCAAGGTGCCCCCCGGTTCCAGATGTCCGCGAAGCTTCCCCAGCACCCGCCACGGATCCACCAGATGCTCCAGCACGTGGCTGCAGACGATGCAGTCGAAGGCGCCCAGATCGGGAACGTCGAACCGATCGAGGTCGGCCACCCAGATGCGTTCGGTCCCCTCGCGGGCCAGGCGGGCCTCCTCCTCGGAATAGGTCAAACCACAGACCTGGGCCGGCCATTCGGCACGGATGGCCCGCGCGAGCGAACCGTCGCCACATCCGACGTCCAGGATCCGCTTGGCCGACCTCGGGATACGGCGGAACACGGGAGGATTGACCGAGCCGTAGACCATGGTCCGGAGAGTCCCGGCAACTTCTTCGATTCGTCCACCCCGCGGATTCGGCTTTGTGGCGAGTTGCTGCCCCGGATCCAGGAACCCGGAAGGCTTCTCAGACGAGGACCCGCACCCGATCCGGATCCACCGGCGACCGCAGTGTCATCCTCGCGGGTCGCCGCACGCCGTCCTGCAGGATCTCGTAGCGTCCCGCCTCCAGCCACGCGACGTCCACGCCGAGCCACGCCTCGGCCTCGGGCCGCTTGATGTAGGCCATCGCCACCGGCGCCGACAGCGTCGGGGAATACGCCGCGCTCGAGGTATAGCCGGCCAGAAGGCCGTCGCGGAAGACCGGCTCGTTGCCCCACAGCGTCACCGTCGGATCCCCGCATTCCATGACCAATGACACCAGACGTTTCCGGAGGGGCCGACCCTTCAGCTCCAGCAGACGCGGCTTCGCGAGGAACTCGCGGTTCCAGTCGATGGCGAACGACAGGCCGGCCTCGAAGGGGTTCTCGTCCACCGACAGCTCGTGGCCCCACGCCCGGTAGGCCTTCTCCAGGCGCATCGCATTGATCGCGTAGGTTCCCGCCGGGCCGATCCCCTCGGCCTCGCCGGCCTTGATCAGCGCGTCCCACACGTCCGGCATCGCGGCAGCCGGACCGTGCAGTTCCCATCCAAGCTCGCCGACGTAGGTCACCCGGAGGGCGCGGACCGGTTCGGCAACGCCGGCGATGCGGATCTCGGCGGCGTGGCCGAACGGGAAGGCTGCCTGGGAGAGGTCGACGTCGGTCAACCTCTGCAGGACGTCGCGGGAACGCGGCCCCATGACCGAGACGACACCGAAGTCGGCGGTCGCGTCCTCGAGCCGGAAGTCGGCGCCGGCGGGGACGTTGCGGAGGATCCAGTCGGCGTCGTGCCGGACCTGCTGGGTCGGCGCGATGAGGTAGAAGCGGTCCGGGGCGGTGCGGACGACGGTGACGTCGCTCTCGTAGGTGCCGCGGGCGTTGAGCAGGCCGGTGTAGACGATGCGGCCGACCGGGATGTCGAGCCGGTTGCCGCAGAGGCGGTCGAGCGCGGCGAGGGCGTCGGCGCCGCGAATGTCGTACTTGGCGAAGGTGGACTGGTCGAACAGCGCGACCCTTTCGCGGCAGCGCCGGACCTCGGCCGCGACGTGGGGAGCCCAGTTCTGTTTCCGGAACGAGTAGAGCAGCTCCGGCTTCGTCCCCGGGGGGGCGTACCACAGCGGACGTTCCCATCCGGCGGTCTGGCCGAAGCAGGCGCCGAGGGAGGAGGTCGCCGCGTGCAGCGGGGTCCTGCGGAGATCGCGCGAGGTCTCCATCTCGCGGTTCGGCCAGGCCATCTGGTAGTGCAGCCCGAGCACCTCGGCGGCCCGTGCCTGGAGGTAGCCGCGGCCGTTCTGGGCCGGCACGAAGCGCCGGACGTCGACGCTCCACAGGTCCATCGGCATCTCGCCCATCTCCAGCCACGGCACCGCGAAATGGCCCGCACCGCCGGCGCTGGCGATGCCGACGGAGTTGAAGCCGGTGAGCACGAACAGGCCTTCCGTTCCGGCGGGCGGCCCCATCAGGAAGTTGTTGTCCGGGGTGAAGCTCTCCGGGCCGTTGACGAACTTCGGGAACTTCGCTGTGCGCAAGGCCGGGATGCGGTGTTTTCCCGCGGCCCAGGGCTCCGCGAACTTCTCCCAGTCGTCCGCCAGCAGTCCAAAGGCGAAGTCGGCCGGGACGGTGTCGTCGATCTGCCACGGCTTGGACCGCCATTGGAAGGCGCCGAGCTTGATCGAGCCGTCGTCCAGGGTTCGGAAGTAGATCGCCGCGTCCGGGTCCCGCGCGCAGGGCAGCGTCGGCAGCGCGCCTTCGATCGGCTCGCTCAGCACGTAGTGGTGCTCGACCGGGTACAGCGGCAGGTCCACGCCGATCGGAAGCCCCAGCTGCCGCGCCCACATGCCGCAGGCGAGCACCACCCATTCGGCCCGGATCTCATGGCCGCCCTCCAGTCGCACTCCGGTGATCCGCTTCCGCCCGTGCGCGGCTTCCTGGTGGAGCAGCGCGGCCACGCGGGTCTGGTCGTACAACGCAGCGCCGTTCGCGATCGCACCCTTAGCGAGCGCGACGGCGCATTCGCCGGGAATGACCCGTCCGTCCCCCGGCAGGTACACCGCGCCGAGGACGTCCTCGACCTGGATCAACGGCCAGAGGTCGCGGGCTTCCTTGGGTCCCACGAGATGGGCCTCCACGCCGAACACCTCGGCCATCGCCGCGGTGCGCCGGAGCTGGGTCATGCGCTCGGGATTGGTCCCGAGGGTGAGGCCGGTGGTGCGGACCCAGCCGACGTCGTGGCCGGTCTCGGCGGCGAGCTGCGGATACAGCCACGCCGAATGCCGGTTGATCCGGGTCATGCTGTTGCTGGCCCGGAGCTGTCCGACCATGCCCGCCGCATGCCAGGTCGTGCCGCCGCTGAGGCGTCCCTGTTCGAGCAGGACCACGTCCTTCCAACCCGCCTTCGCCAGGTGGTAGGCGACGGAGCATCCGACGATGCCACCGCCGACGACGACCACCCGGGCGCTGGACGGCGGCGCTCCCGACGGCAGTGCGAACTCGGAGCGGACCGGGGTGTTGCGGACGTGGGTTGTCGTCACCGCCGGAACTGTGGTGACCGCACCACGGCGCTCAATGGCGAACTCGGTTGGGCGGGACGGAGATCCTTCGGAGGTTCCCCGTCCGCCTTCCGCAAGCCTACGGGCCGGCCGGCTTCAGCAGGCCGCGGTGGGTGTCGTCCTTCGGGTCGTCCGTCGGACGCGGGTGGTCGCGCCACAGCCAGCGCAGCATCTCCGGCAGGATCGCGCCACCGTGGCGGTTCGAATGGGTCCCGACGCCCCAAGTGTAGTTCAGGTCGTAGCCCTTCGCCGTGAGCGCCTCGGCCATCTTCCGGTTCTGCGCGTACCAGTCCCATTTCGGATCGTACCCGCCGTCCCGTCGCCGGCCCCGGTTGTCGTTCATCCCGTCCTGGAGGAAGACGCGGAGCGGCTTCCGATCCGCCGCGAGGACCATCTCGGGATACGCGTGCCCGCCGCGGATGTTGGTGAAGCTGCCGATCGTGCTCAGCACCTTCCGGAACTGGTCCGGACGGTGCCACGCCACGGTGAACGCGCAGATGGCTCCCGAACTCGCGCCGCCGATCGCCCGGTCCTCGGGGTTGTCGGAGAGGTTGTAGTCCTTCTTCAGCGCCGGCAGCAGCTCGTCCACGATCATCCGCGCGTAGGCGTCGTTCAGCTCGTTGTATTCCGTCGGCCGGTTGTTGATCCGGTCGCCCCAGTCCTTCGACGAGGACTCCTCCTGGTCCGGACGCCGGCCGGGGTTGATGAACACGCCGAGGGTCACCGGCATCTCGCGGCGGTGGATCAGGTTGTCGAAGACGTTCGGAACCCGGTACTCGCCGTTGGTGCTCACGAAGGCGTGGCCGTCCTGGAAGACCATCAGCGCCGCGGCCTTCGAGGCGTCGTACTGCGCCGGCACGTAGACCCAGTA
>JAIXUV010000247.1 GCA_027483345.1 Verrucomicrobiales bacterium
GCAGGCCCGAATGGCTGCTCGGGAACGGGCGTCCCGCTGGGCCAGCGACCCGAAGCACACGACGTCGGCCCGCGCGGCCGAGGCCAACACGTCCGGTCCCGCGGCGATCGCGTCCCAGGCGACCTGCTCCTGGATGGTGAACCGCGGCTGCCCGTCCGCGGCGACCTCCACAGTGACACGGCCGGTCGGCAACGACGCGTCGACGCCGACGCCGGTGAGGTCCACGCCGCGTTCCGAGAGCCGGCGACGCGCGTCGCGCCCGAGGTCGTCGTCGCCGACCCGGGAGACGAGCAGCCCCTCCGCGCCGAGCGCGTGGGCGTGGACGACGAAGTTCGCCGGGGCGCCGCCGAGCTGCGGGCCGCCGGGGAGGAGATCCCACAGGACCTCGCCGATGGAGAGGACGACGGGCGCCTTCATGGTCATTCCCCGTGCAGTCCGAGCTGCCGTTGGATCTGTTCAAGCGAGGCCCCCTTCGTCTCCGGCACCATCGCCTTCACCCACACCAGGTGCAGGACCATCATGAAGCAGAAGAACAGGAAGACGTACCCCGGCGCAAAGGCCTCGACCATGCGCGGGAAGAACGTGGTCAGCAGGGCGGCGAAGACCCAGTGGGTGGCGCTGCCGAGCGTCTGGCCGGCCGCGCGGTGGCGGTTGGGGAAGATCTCCGAGATCAGCACCCAGATCACCGCCCCCTGCCCCACCGCATGCGCGGCAATGAAGCAGAAGATGCATGCGGGAACGATGGCGTAGTGCTTGGTGAAGAAGGCCCAGGAGACGAGGCCCAGGGACAGGATGTAGCCGAAGGACCCGAGGTAGAGCAGCGTCCGGCGTCCGAGGCGGTCGATGAGCCAGAGCCCGACGAAGGTGAACACGAGGTTGGTCACGCCGATGCCGACCGATTGGAGCATGGCCGCCTTCGCGCCGAGGCCGGTCATCTCGAAGATTCGCGGCGCGAAGTAGAGGATCGCGTTGATGCCCGACAGCTGGTTGAAGAACGCGACCAGGAACGCCAACGCGATCGGAAGCGACATCCGCCGGCTCCAGAACCCGGAGCCACCCGCACCGGCGCCGCGGGCGTCGCCGACAGGACCGGACATCGCCGCGGCCTCCGCCTCCAGTTCCGCGTCCGAGGCGCCCGGGTTGATCAGGCGCAGCACCTCCAGCCCGCGCTTCCGGTCCCCGCGACGGGACAGCAGCCACCGCGGGCTCTCCGGGATCACGAGGCACAGCGCGGTGTAGGCGAGCGACGGGACGGCCGCGATGCCGAGCATCCAGCGCCAGGCGTTCTCGCCGACGCCGACGAGCGCGGCGTTCGAGGCGAAGGCCACGACGATGCCGAACACGATGTTGAACTGGAACATCCCGGCGAGACGTCCGCGATGGGCCGGCGGCGCGATCTCCGAGATGTAGAGCGGCGCGACGACCGTCGAGATGCCGATGCCGACGCCGCCGAGGAACCGTGCCGCGATGAAGGACCAGACCTCCGGGGCGAACCCGCAGCCGAACGCCGAGACCACGTACAGGATGCCGATCCAGAACAGGGTCGTCTTCCGTCCGAAGCGGTCGGTCGGCCAGCCGCCGAACAGCGAGCCGACTACGGTCCCGTACAGCGCCGACGCCATGGCCACTCCGTGAAGCTCGGCCGAGAGGCTCCAGAGCTTCTGGATCCGCTGCTCGGCGCCGGAGATGACGACGGTGTCGAATCCGAAGAGAAAGCCGGCGAGGGCCGACGTCGCCGCCCACAGCAGCAGGCGGCCGGACATGGGGGCGCCGGCGTGGGACACGGCCGTCGGGGATGGATTGCTGGAATGCATCGACATGGCGGAGGGAGGTTCGGGGTCAGGGCTTGGAGGAGAAGGTCGGAGGCGCGGCACGGAGCGGCCACACGGCCATCCGGCGGACGCGCGTCGCGGACGCGGCACCGTCGGACTCGAGGGACAGGGTGAGGTCCGGGTGCGCCGGCAGGACGAGTTCCGTCAGGCACGTCTCGCCATCCTGGGCGAAGACCTCGACCGAGGACGTGTCGACCAGGAGCCGGAGCCGGACGCGGCCGCCTTCGATCCGGATCGGTGCACGGTGGCTGTCGGTGAACGCGGCGCTGAAGTCCTTCCTTCCCGAGGCGCCCCGGTCGAAGCGCAGCTGCCCGGATGCGGCGTCCAGTTCGACGCGGGTGATTCCGGGGCGGTCCTTCCCGGCGCCATGGCGGAGCACCACCGAGATCCGTCCGGAAGCCGGGACGCCTTCCAGTTCCATCTCCAGGTCGGCGAGGCCCTCGGGAAGCCGGACCTCGCGGAGACGCTCCGAGGCGGCGTTCATGGAAAGGCCTTCCACCCTCCACGGCGTGCCGCGCAGCGATTCGATCTCCCGCACCGGACGTTGGAGCAGTGCGTAACCGCGGTCGGTGCGCCGCAGCGACAGCGAACGCGCCGCGGTCATGGCGCTGCGCCACGGCGAAGTCGGCACGTCGTTGGCGTAGGTCCAGTTGCTCATCCAACCCAACCAGAGTCGGCGTCCGTCCGACTTCGGCACGTCGGACCAGGTGACGGCGGCGTAGAAGTCCGGGCCGAAGTCGGCCCAGTTCGCGCCGACGACGCCCTTGCTCGCCGCTGAGGACGCCAGGACGAAGCGGTCGGCGTTGATGTGTCCCCAGGAGCCCGTGGCGCGGTCCGCGATCTCGATCCGCGCGGAGCGGTCGCGGAACTCCCGGACGTCCCACGAGGCGATCGCGAGCCGCTCCGCGTCGCCACCGGTCGCCGTGCGGACGGCCTTACCATCGACCAGCAACCGCACGGAGAGCGTCTCCGGTTGACGTCCACCGCCGACGCGGAAGTTGAGGAAGTCGGCGTCCACCCGAAACTCCGGGGAGGTCAAGGTGCCCGTACTGCGGTCGCCGCCAAGGTAGCTGTTCACGAGACCGCGGCCTGAGAAGCCGTCCACCGCCTGCTGGTTTGGCAACGCCCCACCGGCAGGCCGATCACCGAAGGCGTCGCCCGTGGCGACCCATCCGCCGTAGCCGTCCTCGAAATCCCCGAGCACCCGTCCGGAGGGCTCGGACGCCGGCAGCGAGGCCGGGACCGATCCCGGGTCCTCGCCGAAGAACGTGCCGTCGAACTCGCCGACGAAGTACTGGGTGCCCGAACCGCCGGCCGGGGCGCCGGAGCCGACGTTCACCACCAGCACCCACTTCGTGCGGCGGCCGCCGTCCGGGTTCTCGACCTCGAGCGGGAACAGGTCGGGGCATTCCCAGATGCCTTCCACCGAACCCGCGGGACCGAAGTCGCTGAGATGGCTCCAGCGCTTGAGGTCGGGCGAGGCGTAGAAACGGACCTGGCGTCGCAACGGCCAGGAGACGGCCATGACCCATCGGCGCGTCGGCGCGTGCCAGAAGACCTTGGGATCCCGGAAGTCGGCCTCGCCGATGTCGAGGACCGGGTTGCCGTCGTACTTGGTCCAGGTCCGACCCCGGTCGTTGCTGTAGGCGATCCACTGGTTCTGCAGCGGCTTGCCGGTGTGGTGGCCGGTGTAGATCGCCACCATCGGGGGGCGCCCGTCCTTGCCGAAGCCGCTGGTGTTCCCGTGGTCCACCACCGCGCTTCCCGAGAAGGCCATCACGCCGCCTTCCTCCGCGATGGCCAGCGGCAGGTGCTCCCAGTGGTTCAGGTCGCGGCTCACCGCATGGGCCCAGCTCATGTGGCCCCATTTGTCGCCGAACGGGTTGTTCTGGTAGAACAGGTGGAACTCCCCGTCGTGCCAGACCATCCCGTTGGGGTCGTTCATCCAGGTCGAAGGCGGCGTGAAGTGGAACTGCGGCCTCCACGGCTCCCGGAACGTCGGGGGCTCCGCCGCCGCGACATCGGACGAGACGGCCGCGGCCACGGCGACGGCCAGGAGGGCGGGCTTGGAGGAGAACGGCCTCGGGAATGGGTGCATGGGACGACGGTGCGCGGTTGGACGACGACGGGTACGTCTCCCTTCTCCCGCGGAACCGTCGACGCGGCGAGCGTTCCCATCCGGGACGCATGGATTTCCAGGCTGACAGCCTGCTGACAGATCGCTGACAACCGGGGATGTCCACCGACGAACTGAAGCACCGGAGGATCGCGAACGAACTCCGCGAGGCGATCGCGGACGGCCGCTTTCCGGTGGGGGCGCGGCTTCCCAGCGAGTCCCGGCTGGTGCGGCAACACGGTGTCTCGCGTCCCACCGTGAACCGGGCGTTGAACGAGTTGGCCGCGGCAGGCCTGGTCGGTCGGCGTGCCGGATCGGGCAGCTACGTCCTGCGGACCGCCGTCCAGGAGGCCCCGCAGCGGAGATTCGGGCTGCTGCTGCCGGGATTCCGGAGGACGGAGATCTTCGAGCGGATCCGCGGCGAACTGGCCGCGGCCGCGCGGTCCCACGGCGCCTCGCTGCTGTGGGGAGGCCCGGACCCGTCCAACGCCCCCGACGACCTCGACCTCGACGGTGCACGGGAAGCCTGCGCCGCCTTCGTGGCCGCCCGGGTCGACGGCGTCTTCCTGGCGCCGTTCGAGCTGATCCCGGACCGCGAGGAGGCCAACGGAAGCATCGCCGGCGGACTGCGCGCCGCGGGGATCCCGGTGGTGCTGCTCGACCGGGACCTCGGTCCGTTCCCGAAGCGCAGCGACTTCGACCTCGTCGGCATCGACAACATGGCCGCCGGCTACCGCCTGGCGGAACACGTCCTGAAGCTCGGCTGCGAACGCGTCGCGTTCGTCGCGCGTCCCCATTCGGCGCCGACCGTCGACGCCCGGATCCACGGCGTCCGGGCCGCACTCGCCAACCACCGTGTCGAACCGGAACCGCGTTGGGTCCACCTCGGCGACCCGAACGACGTGCGCTTCGTCCGACGCCTCATGGCCGGACGTCGCTGGGACGTCCTCCTCTGCGCCAACGACCACACCGCCTTCGAACTCATGGCCACCCTGGGACGCGAGGGATTCCGGGTGCCGGCGGACGTGCGCATGGCGGGCTTCGACGACGTCCACCACGCCACCCGCACGGCGACGCCGTTGACCACGATCCACCAGCCCTGCCGGGACATCGCGCTGGTGGCGCTGAGGGCGATGCTCGACCGCCTGGCCGACCCGTCGCTGCCGCCCCGCTGCCAGCTGCTCGCCCCGAGCCTCGTGCTGCGGGACTCCTGCGGGGCCTACCGTCGTCCGGGCCGTTGAAGTCCCTCGGGACTCCCGCGGCTCACTCCTGAATCGTGATCGGACGGTTGTCCCGCTTTCCGAGCAGCTCGCGGTAGCGGGCCTCCATGGGCCGACCGTCGCTGCCGATCAGGACCGTCTCGCCGGTGCGGTCCGGCTTCTCAGGCGAAGCCAACCACCGGGCCAGCGCCTCCTCGCGCTTCTTCGAACGCTCCGCCGACGGCGCGAGGAAGTCGTAGGGGAAGTCGGTGAATCCCGGAAGCGACCGGAGTGAGCGCGCACCGACCTCGCGCACGACGCCGTAGGGATCGTCCAGCAACTGCGCCTGGAGCGGCGCGAGCCAGCTCCGACCCGAGGCGCGTCGGGCCGGCTCCCATCCCACGTGCCACGCCGTGACCACCCGCTGGGCGGCATTGCCCTGGAGCAGCCACAGGGCGGCGGCGGAGACCGACTCCTGCTCGGCGGTCATGGGATACCGCTTCTGGCCGTACCAGCGGAACAGCGTGTCACGCGTCCACGCCAGCGTCTTGTCCAGGTGGCAGAGATTGCAGGCATTGGGGGTCCCGAAGCGGGAAATCATCTCGCTCCGGGGCGACTCGATCTGGTGCGACCGGATCGCGCTGAACAGGGCGTAGGTCGTGTGCGGCATGTGGCAGTTGCGGCAGTCCGATCCGTCGGAGCCCACCGCATGGTGGGTGTGGCTCGCGAGTTCCGTGGTGTACTTCGGAGTCGAGTGGCACTGCACACACGACTGGGACGCCTCCCGTCCCGGCCGCAGCTGGTCGTCGGGTTCGCTCTTGTGCATGGAGTGGCAGGTGACGCACCGCATCTCGCCCTGCGTGTAGCACTTCGAGGCGGACATCCCGGTGAACTCGCGGCCGCCGGCCAGGATCGTCCCGTCGTCCCACCATTGCTCACGGAAGAAGGCCGGGTTGCGCCGGTAGTCCGCCACGCGCTCCGGCCGTGGATCGACCCTCGGGTGCTTCACCTCGTACCGGGTGTCGAAAAGACGGTCGCCGGGACGGTACGGCGCGCCTTCCTTGGCGAACGCCATGGAGAACTCCGGCTTCAGGATGTAGGCGCCGTGGCATTGCCCGCAGACCTCGCTGGAACGCCGGTGGTCGAGAGAGGCGGGGTTCACGATCGTTGGATCCGCCTTCCCGGAGGAGGGGCTTCCAGCCGCGGACGGAGGCTGCAGCCGCTGGAAGGCGACGTGCTTTTCGCCCGGCCCATGGCAGGCCTCACAGGAGATCCCCAGCTCGCCCACCTTCGTCCGCAGACGTCCGGTGGTTTCCTCCAGGCCGGGGTTGCCGGCGGTGCTGTGGCAGCGGATGCACTGGTGGTTCCACTGGATGATGAACCGGTTGGTGTCGCCGGGTCCGCGCAGGAACGCCTCCTCGCGGGGAATCCACCGCTGGGAATCGGGCAGGAAGACGAGCGGAAGGGTCTGCAGGAGTCCGGGATACCGCGCGCTCGCCACCCAGTACGTCTGGTAGTGGTGGGAGCCGGTCGTCATGACCACGGGCCGCGTCACCTTGGGCACCGACTCCAAGGAACGCTTCATCCCGCCCTGGACGATGTACATCAGGAGGTCGGGGTCGGGCATCTCGGCGAGGAAGGTGTCGCCATCGCGGGAGAGCCGGAACTCGAGTCCGTCGGAGCGGACGGTGCGCCCGTCGAAGATTCCCTGGACCGCGCCGGGCTGCGCGGGCTGGGTCATGGTGCGGTGGAAGGTCCGGTGCCAGCTCGCGTGCTCCTCGGCATGGCAGCTCCGGCAGGAGTCCGAACCCACGTACCCGTTCGTCCGGGCCGCCGTGGGGAGATTGGTGCGGAGGACGTCGGGGACCGCGTTGGTGGTCGGCCAGATCCACTCCATCAGGGTCGGCCCGGCCAAGACCGTGTTCGGCAGCAGGATTGCCGAAAGCAGGACGGCCAGGAGGGTCGTGGGAATGTGTGGAACCGCGATCATGTTCGGCCGTCGGAAATGGAACCGTCTCAACGAAAAGGGGGAGACCGGCCGAAGCCGGTCTCCCCGTGGAAGACTCAGTGGTTATTCAGCGCGGTAGAAGCGGAAGGCTTCCGACGGCGTGATCGTCGCCGGCGAGGTCGCGCCGCTGACGTTGGTGAACGGTCCGTTGAGCGTGGTCGCGCTCTTCAGGGTGCCGGTGTAGGTGATCACGACGTTGGCGCCGTTGCGGGCGATGGACTGGATGCGTCCACCGGTGCTGGTGCCGGGCTCGGAGACGGTGCGGCGGCGGAAGGCGCGGAGGGCGCCGGTCTGCGTGCCGTTGACGAGGGCGCGGGTGCCGTTGTTGTTGACGGTGAACCACTCGACGTTCGCGCCGCCGCCACCTTCCATCCACACGAGGCGGAAGAAGTAGACGCCCGGCTGGGTCACGTTGAAGTAGATCAGCGAGTCGGAGCTGCCACGGCCGCCGTCGAACACGCCGAGCACCTGCGCGGTCGGGTTGTTCGTGGTGCCAACGGTCAGACGGAAGCCGTCATCGCTGTTGACCACCATCGTGTACAGGCCCGCCGTCGGGATCTCGATGAACGCGCGGGTCTCACCCACGACCCAGTCGGTGTTGTTGGCAGCGCCCAAGCCGGGGATGCCCGGGATCGCTTCGTCGGCAACGGCCAACTCGCCAGCGCCCGAGGCGCGGAAGTTGCCGGCCTCGCCGCTGGCCTGGTCGAAGTTCACGATGTCGATCGGGAACACGCCGTTCACTTCGCCGGCGGTGTCGTGCACGGACGGCCCAAGCAGGCCGGCCAACTGGTTCTCAACCGTCGCGATCGTCGTCGGACGGTTCGTCGGCGACTGGTGCGTGCGCCAGACCATGCCCGCCTCGGCGGCGGTGCCGGCCGCGGTCGCGACCGCGGGGTTCAGCGTCGCGTAGGTCGGCGTCGTGAAGCCGACCGTCTCGGTCAGCACCTGGCCGGTCGCGCTGCGGTACGTCGCACGCACCGTGTAGCGCTCGTTCGACGGCAGCAGCGTCGGGCTGGTGTAGTTCACCAGCACCTGGGTGCCGCTGCGGACCACAGAGCTCGGGGTCACCGAGGTGCCGTTCAGCTCGATCTGCACGCCGGCGGCCTCGTTGATCGTCAGCCACTCCGCGTCCGTCAGGACCGCGGTCACGACGCGCGGCGTCGCCGACGCGCTCAGGTAGCCCGGCGCCACGAAGTTGCCGGCGTCCTCGATCAGGCGGCCGGTGTTGTCCGTGTACCGCACGGTCACGTTCACACGCGAACGCGGCGGGAACACCGTCGTGCCCGTGTAGGCCACGAACAGGCGCTCGCTGTCGGGAACGTTGTCGTTCACCAGCGAACGGCTCACCTCGACCGGCGTCACGGTCGTGCCGTTCACGGTCACCGTGATGCCGGCAGCCTCGTTCACCGTCTTGCCCAGGGCCTCGACGATGCGGTTGGTCACGGCAACGCCGTTGCCAGTCACGCTCGCCAGCAGCGGCGGATAGCCCACGGCGATGTTGTCAACCGCCCACCACCAGTCGTTCGCCGAGGTCAGCATGCCGAACCGCAGGTTCAGGCTCGTCGTGCCGGCGGGGTTGTTCAGCGGCACGAACGCCGACTCGTTGATGAAGTCGCCGTCCCGCTTGAAGTTCGGGCTCTCGCTGTCGGAGTCGAAGTCGATCACGCGGTTGGTCGTGCCACCGGCCGTGCCGAACCAGGCGTCCACGACGCCGTTCTGGTGGTTCGTCGGACGGCCGTTCTCGTCCACCGGGAAGTTCGGGGCGCCGTCATCGAACGCCTCGGGGCGCCAGGTCGAATCGAACGCCAGGATCAGCGAGTTCGCCGCAGCTCCGGTCGTGGTGATCGGGGGAAGCGTGATGTACGCGTTGAACAGGCCCGGCGCGTGCGACGCGTCGTCCCACTCGTCGGGGTCGGCGATCATCACCGTGCCGCTGCCGAAGGCGAACTCCGCACGGCGCTGGTTGCCGGCCGCGGCAACCCACCAGTCCTTGTTCGCGAACGTCCAGCCGTTCCACTCCAGGATGCCGTCGTTGGCGGTGCCAAAGCCAGGCATGCCGGTGTTGTCCTGCACCCAGCCGGTCGGCGGGGTCGCGGTCCACACCTCAAGTCCAGCCCGGCCTTCTTCGCGGTTCGGCCCCAGCGCCAATCCCTCGAAGTTCTCGGCAAACAGGCGGTTCGACACGGCCTGCGCATGCAGGCCGTTGAGCCCGCTGGACAACGCCAGCGCGACCACGGCGGCCGGGATCAATCCCCAGCCTCTCTTTTGGTTCAGGTTTTTCGATGTCATGTGTTCAGTGCTTGAATCGGTCTCCCGACAGTGCGGACCATTTGAAACGACATCCAACGCCCCACCGCAATCCCACGGACGCCCTGTCACAGAATCGTTGAGTCCGCGTCAAACGGGCGTCGCTTGCCCACCCGGAGTGTCACAGGAATTCCTCTGAGGCGGGTCGGGGGTGACACGGCGTTGGACTCCGGGTCGACACGGGGCTAGAACCCCTCCGTGAGCCACCTCACCCGCGCCCGGAACGTCTTCAGGACGGAAATCGCCGCCCTCCAGGCGGTTTCGCGACATCTCGACGACTCCTTCGAACGCGCCGTCGACCTCGTCGTCGCCGCCCTCGCCCGTCGTTCCAAGCTCGTCGTCGCCGGCGTCGGGAAGTCCGGCAACATCGGCCGGAAGATCGCCGCCACCCTCAGCAGCACCGGCTCCACCGCGGTGGTCCTCGACACGGTCGACGCCCTCCATGGCGACCTCGGCATCCTCAACGAAGGCGACGTCGTCCTCGCCCTCAGCTATTCCGGCGAGTCCGAGGAACTCATCCACCTGCTTCCGGCCCTGAAACGCTTCGGCGTCCAGGTCGTCGCCCTCACCGGCTCCCCCCTCTCCACCCTCGGCCGCCACGCCGACGTCGTCCTCGACTGCCACGTCCCGCGCGAGGCCTGCCCCTTCAATCTCGCCCCCACCTCCAGCACCACCGCCACCCTCGTCATGGGCGACGCCCTCGCGATGGCCGTCATGGACGCCCGGGGTTTCAAGGTGAAGGACTTCGCGCAACGCCACCCGGCCGGCGCCATCGGCCGGTCCATGCTGGTCAAGGTCGGCGACATCATGCGCCGCGGCGAACGCAACGCCGTCGCCCCCAACACCTTCACGGTGAAGGAAGCGCTGCTGGCCATGACCCGCGCCAAGTCCGGCTCCGTCGCCGTCGTCGACCGCCGGGGGAAGCTCGCCGGCGTCTTCACCGACGGCGACCTGCGCCGGCGCATGGCCGCGGACGACGACGTGCTCCTGCGCACCCTGAAGGAGGTCATGACCGCGGATCCCGTGTGCATCCGGGAGGACGCCCTCGCCGCCGCCGCCGTCCGCATCTTCCACGAGCGCAACATCGACGATCTCATCGTGGTCAACGCCCGCCGCGAGCCGGTCGGGCTCGTCGATTCCCAGGATCTGCCGAAGCTGAAGCTGATGTGAGCCCCACCGCGCGCGGTCCGCGATCCCATTCGACCTCGCCGTTCCCGGGCTGTTAGGGTGGTCCCATGGTTCACGTAGGAATCGGATACGACGTCCACCAGCTGGTGGAAGGCCGCCGGCTGGTGCTGGGCGGCGTCGAGATCCCGCACGACCGCGGATTGGACGGCCACTCCGACGCCGACGCCCTGATGCACGCGATCACCGACGCCGTGCTGGGCGCGGTCGGGGAGGTCGACATCGGCCACCTCTTCCCGAACACCGATCCCACCTGGAAGGGCGCCCCGAGCCGGGTGTTCCTCGAGGAAGCAGCCCGGCGCGTCGCCGCGCGCGGCGGCCGCATCGTCAACATCGACGCCACCCTCATCGCCGAACGCCCGAAGATCTTCCCCCACATCACCGCCATGAAGGCCAACATCGCCAGCGCCCTCGGACTCCCGCCCACACGGGTCGGCGTCAAGGCCACCACCAACGAGACCATGGGATTCGTCGGACGCCAGGAAGGGATCGCCGCGATGGCGGTCGCCGCCGTCGACCTCCCCGAACCCGCCGCCTGAACCGACATGGGAGCCAAGGCAGAACTCGGATGGACCACGCCGGGCGAGGACGGCGTGAAGCGCCACGTCTACGCCCAGCATGTCGGCAGCGAATGGCGCTTCTTCGAGCGCCCCAAGCGGCGCGGACGCGAGATCGAATGGGTCCCCATGCCCGATCCGCCGCTGCGCGACTGGCTCGAACTGCTGGATTGCGTCGAACGCGGCTACGTCCGTCGCCGGTTCATGCCGGACGACATAGAGCACATCAAGAAGCGGATCCGCGAACGGTTCCCAGAACACCAGTTCGAGTGACCCGCCGGTCCAGGCCATGAAGCACCGGCTCGCCCTCGTGGCCCTCGTCGTCCGCGACTACGACGAGGCCATCGCCTTCTACCGGGACCGCCTCGGCTTCGAACTCGTCGAGGACACGCCGCTTGGCGAGGCGAAGCGATGGGTCGTGGTCCGTCCCCCGGGATCGGACGGCTGCGCCCTGTTGTTGGCCCGCGCCGTCGGCCCCGAGCAGGAGGCCGCCATCGGCAACCAATCCGGCGGCCGGGTCTTCCTCTTCCTCCACACCGACGACATCGCCCGGGACCACCGACGTCTCGTCGGGCAGGACGTCCGCATCGTCCGTCCGCCCGAGGTGCAGCCGTGGGGAACCGTCCTCGTCTTCGCCGACCTCCACGGGAACCTTTGGGACCTGATCCAACCCGCCACACCGCGACCGATCCGCAGTTGATGCCTCCGCCCGGCGGGACCAGCTTCCCCGCATGGGCCGCCCGCTCATCCTCGTCACCCCGAGCCCCCAGGACTCGGGAGTCGAACTGCTCGACCCCTCGATCAGCGTCGGCAACCGCTACCTCGACGCCGTGGCCGACGCCGGCGGACTGCCGCTGGTGCTGCCCCTCACCACAGACCGGTCCCGCCTCGCCGAGTATGTCGAGGCGGCGGACGGCGTGATGCTCACGGGCGGCGACGACATCGACCCGCGGATCTACCAGCCCGAAATCGACCCCGCCCTGCTCGGCCTGTGCGACTGCGCGGGCCCGGTCCGGGACACGATGGAACTGACCCTGCTGGACGTTCTCTTCCGCTCCCCGCGTCCCCTGCTCGCCATCTGCCGCGGACATCAGCTCGTCAACGTGGCCCTCGGCGGGACGCTCTACGCCGACCTACCCTCCCAGCGTCCGGGGGAGATACGCCATGCGCAGATGGATCGCCGTTTCGAGACGGTCCACGAGGTGGAGGTGGTTCCCGGAACGGCTTCGGCCGGCTTCTGGAAGAGCGCCCGATTCGGGGTCAACAGCACCCATCACCAGGCCGTCCACCGGCTCGCAGATCCGCTCCAGGCGACGCTTCTGGCGCCCGACGGCGTGATCGAGGGCACCGAACTGCGGCCGGAACACCGCGACCTCCTTCCCTGGTATTCCTCGGTCCAGTTCCATCCCGAACGCCTGGCCGAAGGCCCGCCGGAACCCGCGCGGTTCTTCGCGGCCTTCATCAAGGCGGTCCGGTCCTTCCGTCCATGAAACGCCTGCTGCTTCCGCTCCTGCTCCTGCTTCCAGCCGTGGTCTCCAACGGCGCCGGAGCGGATTCCCCGACGCCAAAGCCAAAGCCAAAGCCCCTCTACGAATTCCGGCCGGGCTCCTACGACGGCATCGGAAAGTGGTTCCTCGGACGTGAGATCGCCCACTTCATGTCCCATCAGGGGGCTCCGTGGCTGGAACGCGAGGAACGGGAGACTGAGGAGGAACCGACACGCCTCGTCGCCGCACTGGACCTCAAGCCGGGCAACCACGTCGGGGACGTCGGTGCCGGCAGCGGCTACCTCACCTGGCGCCTCGCCAAGGCGGTCGGACCCACCGGCCACGTCTACGCCAACGACATCCAGCCCGAGATGCTGACGATCCTCCGGACCAACGTCGCAGCCCGGGGTGTGTCCAACGTCACGCCGGTCCTTGGCGAAGTCACCGATCCGAAGCTGCCCGAGGCGGCGCTGGACCTGATCATCCTCGTCGACGTGTACCACGAGTGCGACCACCCGCTCGAGATGGCCGCGGCGATGACGCGCTCGCTCCGTCCCGGCGGCCGGTTGGTGCTCGTCGAGTACCGCGGCGAGGAGAAGTGGGTTCCGATCAAGCCGCTGCACAAGATGACCGAGGCGCAGGTCCGTCAGGAGCTGGCCCTCCAGCAGCTCGCGTTCGTGACCAATCTCGCCGTCCTCCCGCGGCAGCACATCCTCGTCTTCCGCAAGTCCGAGGAACGCTGAGGCGGGGACCTCACGCGGAAGAGCCCGAGGGTCTCACGCCAAGGAGCTAAGCCGCCAAGGGAGAACTGGATCCGGGGGAAAGGGGTCACGCGGAAAAGGAAACGGCGCTCTCCGCCAAGCCCATCGAGCAGGCACCCTCTCCTCCGCTTCGCGACTTGGCGCCTTTGCGTGAGCTTCCCTCCGCAGATAGGAGATCAGCCGGTCGTGCGCAAGCCGCTGGCGATGGCGTTGATCGACAGGAGCACGTCCGGAAGCATCGCGTCCGCCCCGGCGGATTCGCCCCGCGAGGACAGTCCACGCCACTCCGACAGCAGTGCGATCTGCTGCCGGTGCAGCACCCGGAGCGCCTCGGTGCGGAGACCCAACGTCCGGGCGAAGCGGGGACGCCGCTCCGTCATCGCCGCGCCCCGCAGACGGTCGAGCGCCGTGCGGGTCCGAAGCCATTCCGCCTCGATCATCCCGAGGATCCTCTCCCGCACCGCCACGTCCTCGACGAGCGCCGCGTACTCCCGCATGAGCATCGGGTCCGAGCTGGCGAGCGAGGTCTCGACGTTGGTCACGACGTAGTGGAGGAACGGCCAGCGACGGAGGTGTGAGGCCAAGGTGTCGAACTCGCCGGCGCCGAGCGACTCCAACGCCGAGCCGACGCCGTACCAGCCCGTGAGGTAGAACCGCGCCTGGGTCCACGAGAACACCCACGGGATCGCCCGGAGATCCGCCAGCGTCGCGGCCCCGGTACGACGCGACGGCCGTGAGCCGATCCGGGCGCTCTCGAGCGCATCCATCGGCGTCGCCTGGCGGTGGAACTGGAGGAAGCCGTCCGCCTCCAGCAGACGCCGGTAGGCCTGCATCGAGACGCCGGCCATCCTTTCCACCAGCGGCGCGAGCGGATGCGGGGCCCCGTCGGCCTCCAGCGAGTGCAGGGTCGCCGTCGCCACCCCGGCGAGGAGCAGTTCCAGGTTGTAGGCGGCGGTCTCCGGGTTGCCGTACTTCTGGGCGATGGTCTCGCCCTGTTCGGTCAGCCGGATCGCCCCGGTCAACGAGCCGTGGGGCAAAGCCTCGAGGAACCGGTGCGTCGGTCCCGCTCCACGGCTCACCGTGCCGCCGCGTCCGTGGAAGAACTGGATCCGCACCCCGGATTCCGTGCCGGTCCGGGAAAGCCGCACCTGGGCCTTCTGCAACGCCCATTGGCTCGCGAGGATGCCCGCATCCTTGTTGGAGTCGGAGTAGCCGACCATCACCTGCTGGACCAGGTCGCCCGCCCGGCCGTCGCGCCTCGCGTGGAAGGCCAGGCTCTGCCGCGTGACCGGGAACTCGAGGAACGTGCGCAGGATGTCGGGCCCGCGCTCCAGGTCGTCCGCGGTCTCGAACAACGGCACCACCGGCAGCAGGCAGACCATGCCCTCCGGATACATGCGCAGAAGTCCCGCCTCCCTCGCCAGCACATACACCACCAGCAGGTCCGACACCCGGCGCGTCATGCTCACGATCAGCGCACCGACCCCGTCCGCTCCATGGCGTCCGATGTGCTGGGCCAGCACCCGGTGGCTCTGGAGGACCGCGTCCGCTTCGGGACCGGCGGAGGCGCTCGGATGCAGGAACGGCCGCGGTGAACGCAGCTCGCGCTCGAGGAAACGGAGCCGCTCCGGTTCGGACCAGTCCTCCCATTGGGAGCCGTCGATGCCCGCGGCCGACATCAGCTGCGACAACGCGCGGACGTGGAAGGCGGAGTTCTGCCGGACATCGAGCCGGGCGAGGTGGAAGCCGAAGACGTCGAGCGTCCGGCGCACCGGGCCGACGTCGTGGTCGGCCAGGCGTGCGGCGCCGGCCTCCACGAGGGACGCGTGGAGCGAGCCGAGGTCGGCCGCGAGTTCCCGGGCCTCGGAGTAGCGCCCGGAACCTTCCTGGATGCGGGCCAACTGCCCCGGCGAGACCTCGACGGGAAGCCGGGCCAGCATCAGCTCCACGCACTGGCGCCAGGGTTCGCCCGGATGCAGCTCCAGCACCGCGGCCGCCTCGGCGCCCAGAGCGGCGACACAACGTTCCCGCAGTCCGGAAAGCGACGGCGGGGCGGGCTGGATCCATTCCGACAGCGGCAGCCGCTCCGCCAGTTCCGTGAGCCGCCGGTGCATCACCACCAGCGCATTGGCCCGGAGACGTTCCAACGTCTCCGCGGTCACCTCGGCCGTGACGCCCGGATGTCCGTCGCGGTCGCCGCCGACCCAGGTGCCGAAGCGGAGCCGCGGCAGCGCCTGCGGATCCCGGAGCAGCGCGGGGTCGAAGCCCGCGGACTCCCAGGCCGACCGCAGCCGCGCGTCGAGACCGGACAGCACCACCGGGAACACATCCCGCAGGTAGTGGAGCACGTTGCGTCGCTCGTCCGTCACCGTGGGCTTCTGAAGCAGGATCTCCCCGGTGCGCCAGAGGCGCTCCAGCGCCGCGCGGATCTCGGAGAGCAGCTCGGCGCGCCGGGCCGGCGATTGGTCCGAGGACAGCCGTTCCACCAGGCCGGTCATCACGCGATGCTGCTCCAGCACCGAAAGACGCTTCGCCTCGGTGGGATGGGCGGTGAGCACCGGCTCGACCTCCACACGGCGCAACGCTGCGGCCACGGAGGAGGCCGTCTGCCCGCCTTCCCGGATCTCGGAAAGCTGCGCCGCCCAGAGCCCACGCTCGGCCGCGGGTCCTTCCGACCGTTCCCGAAGGATCCGCATCTCGGCCGCGACCGATTCCTCGACCATGTTCAACAGCTGGAAGGCCACCGAGTACGCCAACCCAAGACGACGCGGCAACGGCCCCGTCGGGAGGGTTCCCGCGCCACCCCGCCACGGAAGCCATTCCGCAAGCCCCTCCTCGCCCAACTCGCCAAGGACGGTCGCCAAGCAGCAGGACAGCTCCCGGATGTCCCGCTCGATGCGGCGGAATCCAAGATCAACGTAGTCGGGAGCGGGCATGGAAGAGGTGTCGATGGCTGGAGGGGTCATGTCCATGGGCCTAGGCCCGCCGGAACGGTGAAGCCTTCCGGGAAAAGCTCAACTCTTGGGGGGAGGTTGAAGCGTTGAAGCGTTGAAGCGTTGAAGCGTTGAAGGGCTGAAGGGCTGAAGGGGGCGGAGATGGTATCCCCTTCAACCTTTCAACAGACAAGTGACAGGGAGAGTTGGTCACTCAGGTGACAGGGGGAGTAGGTCAGAGTAAGGGTTTTGGAGAGGTTGTTCCGGCGGGTTGGGCGCAACGGAGGACGAGCGAAGCGA
>JAIXUV010000127.1 GCA_027483345.1 Verrucomicrobiales bacterium
GCTCGTCCTCCGTTGCGCCCAACCCGCCGGAACAACCTCTCCAAAACCCTTACTCTGACCTACTCCCCCTGTCACCTGAGTGACCAACTCTCCCTGTCACTTGTCTCTTCAACCCTTCAGCCCCTCGACCCTTCAACGACTCCGCCCTTCAACCCGCATCTCCCCATCCCCACGCGGTCTGGCGGAAAGCTCGCCTCCGGTTCGATTTTCCTCCAAGGAATCGGCCGTCCCACGGATCTCTCTGGAAGTGACACGATGCCGCCTTCCATCCGACCGCCCATGTCCGGCCGAAGAATCGACCGAGGCCACGACCGCGTGTCGGACCCGGTGGAGTCGTCCGCCGCAGGTGCCGGACGTTTTGCGGCCACGCGGTTGAAGTGAGATGAGCCATCCACAGCCCCAGCCACGATCCACCGGCATTGCGATCCGGTTCCGGCTCGTCCTGCTCCTGCTGCTCGCGCTGCTGCCGCGGCTCGGCGCGGAGACGGTGGTGCGTGTCGCACTCATGGACCTCGCGGTCGCGGAGCGGAGCTATCGCGCGGCTCTGTCGGCGTCGGAGATGACCCTGCTGGTGCAGGTCCTCCTCTCGGCCTCACCGAAGGACGGTCTGGAGTTCGTGGAACGTCAGGAACTCGTCCGCGCCGAACGGGAACTCCAGCTGGGCGGCGCGGGTTTCGGCGACCGCATCGACGCCCTCCGGGCGGGACATTGGGTGCGGGCGGACTGGGCGGCGATCGGTCGGATCACCACCAACGGAATCGCTTCCAACCGGCGGCTGCGGCTCGAGCTGGTGGACCTCCACCACGCGGAGAGCCTGGCCTCGGCCGAGGTCACCCTGACCAGCGCCTCCACCACCCACTACGCCTTGGTGACACCGGACGCCGAACGCATCGCTGTCGCCTTGCGAAGCCTGCTGGAAGGGGAACTCCCCCGATGGAAGCGCTGGGAGAAGGCGGCGACCCTCGCCTGGCTCCCGGCGCCACCGTCCGTCGGCAATCCGGTCGAATGGAGCGCCGCGCCGGCCGCGCAGCCGATCGGGGTCCGCGAAGTCCACTTCACGCGGATGGGCGATCCGCGTTTGGACGATGCCCTGGAGCTGGAAGGGTTCACGCTCGCATCGACCAATGCCGTGGCCCGGTTGGCGGACTTCTACGGATGGTCCGCCCAGCCACCCGCCACCTTCCCCGGTATCTGGAAGGCGGTGTTGTGGGATGGCGTGAACGTCCCCCGCGACGTTCGGATCCCGGTGACCGGCCCGGACCCGGAGGAACTGCATCGCGGACTGGGCCGGCTGCTGGCCGTGTGGAAGACGGAGATGGCCAACGAAGCGGCCCCGCCCGACCGCCGACGTTTCCTGGCCGGCGAAATCGCCTCCGAGGTGAGGGAGCAACTGGCCCGCGGCTTCACCGTCGTCCGCTCCACCAATGGCCTTCCCACCATGGGGATCCGCGAGATGTCCTGGATCCGCACGGGCCTGTACCTCGATCCGGACGACCGGTACCTGCGCGAGCTGTGGACCCGTCTGCGGTGGAATCCGGTGTGGGCGGGCCGCGAGGACGGCTTCCTCAGCCTGCAGCGGAGGCGCTTCGAGGCGTGGGCCGGCCTGCTCGACCGGTTTGGGACCACTTCGGTGGTTCACCGCCTGCCCGCACCCGCCCTGGCGCCGAAACCCATCAGCGTCGAGTTCCTCGACGCCGCGGGAGCGGGACTCGCGGCCACGATGGCCAACGATGCGAAGTCCCGCCAAGGCGTGCCCGACGACGTCGGCGGCGAGGTTCTCGCGCGGTGGCGCCGCCACTTCATCGACGGTCTGGTCCAACGGATCCCCGTGCTGGAGGCCGACCCACGTTTCCAACATCGGTTGCCCGCGCTGCTGACCCTTCTCATCCAGGACTTCGAACAGACCACTCCGGACCGTGAGGAGGCGTTGCGGCGTCTGCCATGGGTGGAACGTGTCTGGAACCGGGCCAACGAGTCGCCGGAACTCCGGACGAACCTGCCCATCCAGGTCTCGGAGTACCTGGTCTCGACCTTCTACCGGATCGCCGAGAAACCCGAGCGCGGCGAGGAGCTTGTCAGGGAACTGCAACGTCTCCGGGCGCTGCGCGAAGCCCCCCGTGTCGAGGTCGCAACGTTCCCACGGCCACGCGTCTCGGATCTCGACGAGGCCGATGTCCGCGAGTTCTTCAGCCTGGGCGGAGTCCATTTCCTGCCGCCCCCCCTGGCGGTCAGGGCGGTCCCGTATTTCGCGGGAACCAACCGCACGCGGTCCAACACGACGACGACGGTGAGCCGTCCGTCGTCGGGCGAGGGATGGAGGCTCGAGCTGGGAAGGCTGCTGAAGACAGGAGCCGGGGAGTCGAAGACCGAGACGGTGATCGGCTGGACCGCGCTGCCCGCGTGTCCCCGCCCCAGCCGCCTGTGGCAACAGACCCAGCGCATCGCCGGCCATTCGGCGACCGACGAGGAGGTGTTCCGGGTCTTCGAGGCGATCGCGCGACGGGCCGAGTCGGGACGGCCCCTGGGTTTCACCCGACTGCGGCATCCGATCCGCTGCTTCCTCGAGGAAGGCGAGCGGCTGTGGGTGGCGTGTGACGATCCGTTCGACACCCGGGGCAGCGTGGTCGCGGTGTACCACATCGGGCGTGCTCGCTGGCTGGGTTCGATGCGCGCCGGCGGCACGGTCCTGCGGCTCCGCATCGAGGGAGAAGACGTGGTGGCCGACCTGGGTGGGGAACGGGAGGACGGCCAACTGGGCTGGAGATGGAACCTTGCGGCCTGTCGGAAGCTCGATCCGGACCGCGGCGTCACGGACGCCGTGCCGCTGGAGGAGGCGCTGCGTCGGGGCAAAGGGCTGCCCGTCCCGGAGTTCGCCACGCTGGCGCTCTTCGCCGGGGATCCCGCCAAGACGAAGTCGCTGATGGACGCGCTCCCGCCCGACTCACGGACCGCTCTCCATTGGACACTGCTCGCGCTGGCCCAGGACGTCCACGGCCTCGCCGACGCCGCGGGGCACCGGCGCTGCGTGGAGGCGCTCCACCGGGAGTATCCGACGAGCGCCTATTCCCAGGCCCTGCGGTTGGAGGAACTGCGGAGCCGGAACGTGCCGTCGCGCACACGGGAAGCCTCCCAACGCTGGACCGGCCTGGTGGCCGACTACGATCTCGACGGCGACGCCAGCCTGTCGGGCCTGGAACTGGCGGTGGCCGTGCGCACCGAGCCGAGGCATTTCCCGATCAACTCGCCCTACAATCCCGCCGTCCTCCATGCCCGGAACGCGCTGATGGTGGGCGATCGCGACGGGATCCCGGGATTCTCCGCGGTGGAGTTGGAAAGATGGGCGACGGGGACCCTGCGACCCGTTCCCGCCAGGCCGCCGGCGGCAACAAATCGACCACCGGCCCGAACCCCGTCCCAACCATGAAACCGACAGGTACCGGAATGCGGCGCCGTCTTCTTCCCGTCGTGTCGTGGATGCACGTCGTCCTGGCCTGCGTCGTCCTGGGCGCCACCGAGCCGACGCCCTCTGCGGCGCCCGAACGGGAGGATCGCGGCTACTTCTCGCGTCGCCTGGACAAGACCCTTCCGTTCTCGACCTGGCGTCTGGTGTCGCTGGAACGCCTGACCCGCGCCGCGGAAGGCGGGGATCCGGAGGCGAAGCTGTTCCTCGCGCTGCGGTACCAGGTCGGCCGCGGTGTGCCGCGGAGTCCGGACAAGGCACGGCTGTTGATCCTCTCCGCCGCGGAAGGCGGACTTGTCATGGCCCAGTATCTCGCCGGCCTCCGGTACACCGACGAGGAGAAGGAGCCCGGCGTGTTCCGCGGATCGGGCAACTACCAGATGGCGGCGGAGTGGTTTGAGAAGGCCGCGGAGCAGGGGCATGTGGAAGCCGCCTTCGAGTTGGGCAACCTCCACCATTTCGGGCAACTGCCCCGGGATGCCGGGGAGGCGAGACGCTGGTTCCGCAAGGCAGCCGAGGCGGGTCACGCCATGGCCGCGATGGAGCTGGGCAACCAACTCGCCTACGACCGCGAGACGGCCCTCGGCGAACGGGCACCGTCGGAGCCGAAGGAGGCGATCCGGTGGTTCGGCATCGCCCACGACCGCGGTGTCGCGTCCGCGGCGGTCGACCTGGCGGACTACCTCATCCTGAATCCGAATGTCGAAGGCATAGGGCCCCCCGCCTGGAGACGCGAGGAAGCCCGACGCTGGCTGCTCAAGGGACTGGTCGATGGCGACGAGGCGGCCCGGGCGCGTCTGGTGTTGCTCTACAACGAGGCCTCCGCCCTGCGGGGTGTCGACGTGGAGAACCTCACCCACCTGGCCAATGCGCGACCCGGCGACCCGGCGAACGTCCTTCTGGGAAGGATCCACGAGAGGGGCCTCGCAGGTCGGGAACGGGACCTGAAGCTGGCGGCCAAGTACTACCAGCGAATGCTTGGAATGGAGAAGACGCTCCTCGGCGAAGCCGCCGAGGGTCTGGCCCGCGTGTATGCGGAACCGGAGTTCCTTCCCGAGCTGAACCGGCTGCCCTTCCAATTGGAGGATCCGGCGTTGGTGCGTTCGTCCGAAGGCCGGATGGCCGTGGCGGAACTGTGGTGGAGCGGGAAAGGGAAGTTGGTCGCCGACCGTTCCAAGGCCATCGAATGGTTCGCCCGATCCGCCCAGGCCGGCAACGCCGCTGCCGCCCGACGCCTTGCCGCGTGCTGGGAGCAGGGCCTCGGAGGACCGGCCGATCCGGAGGAGGCCCAACGCTGGCGCCGACGGGCGGAGTGGCTCAAGTCGAACCGGAACAGGTCACCCGCGGAATGAAGCGGGTTCCGGCCGCATCGGAACCTGCGGGGTGAAACCGCTTCGCCCTTCCGGAAAGGCGGTTCTCCTCATCGTGCCAGCGCGACCCGGAATCCCCTCGCGATCGCCGCGTCGAGGCTTCCGCCCTCCAGCAGGGCCACATACCCCGCCTCGTCCAGACGGTGCGTCTCCGAAGGGGTTCGGATGAGATGCCGGAGGGCGTCGAGATCGGCGGTCCAACGATGGCCGTTGAAGAATTCCACGCCGTCGAACTGGGTCTTGTAGAGCGCCCGTTCCGAGTAGCAGGTGCCGAGGTACAGATGGGTGTGGCCCGACGACGCGAACAGCTCCGCCGCACGGGTCATCATGAACATGCCGAGGTTGCGGTCACTGCAGCCGAGGTCGTAGAACGCGAAGTAGTAGTAGGCGACGCGGGGCGACTCGAGGTGGAGCAGGACGGTCCCCAGTTCGGCTCCGGTGGCGGGGTCGGTGAACTGCAGCAGATGCGAGATCACGCGGTTCGACATCAGACGTTCGAGCCGTTCCGGCGGCATGGCGCCCGGATGGAACCGCTCTGCGGAGTAGGCCAACCATGAGGCGCGCCGCTCCGGGGTGTCGACGAACTCCGCCCGCGGGATCAGGCGACACTGCCAACCCGCGCCCTTCCGGAGGATCCGCCGGTTCTCGGAGTTCGGCTTCCATCCGACCAGCGGGAGCCGGAGCTGGCGGCCGAGGTAGAAGCGGGTCAGGTCCGGCAGCGACGGGAGGAAGCCGGCCTCGAAGAGGTCGGCCGGCGTTTCCCCGGGTTCCGGATAGGCCCAGACCACGTAGGGATACAGGTAGCGCGCGTAGTCCGGCGGCGCCTCGGAGAACAGGAGCTTCATGCGTTCGACGGGGCGCTCCCGCCGATCAGAAGTCGCGGCCGATGTCCTGCGACAGTTCGAGCGTGTAGCCGAAACGCTTGGCCGGGATCCATCGGGCGCTGCCGTCGAGGAACGCCGCGTTGTGGCCGTCACCCTTGTGGTTGTCCATCGGGTCCGGACGGTCGTTCTGCGCCTGCCGCCCGTTGTAGAAGCCGTCCTCGTCCGCATCCACGAAGATCCAGATGTTGGCAGGCCCGGGAATCGTTCCCTGGAGACCGAACGCCGAGTTGCGGTGGACGTAGGTGTTCACCGTCTGCTGGGTCTTGGGAATGGAACCGCCGCTCTCGGGTCCGATGCCCCACATGTGGCCGTAGATCTCGTAGCTGTAGCCGTTGGTGAACGGATGCTGGGCGACGTCCTGAAGGTCCACCAGGCCGAGGTCGGCCCCGGTGATCCGGTCGCGGGCGGTGTTGGTGCGGACGTTGTTCCGGGTGCTGGGACAGACGTAGGTCCGCACCGACGGAACGTAGCGGGGATAGAGGAAGTTGATGTCGTCGTCGCGGTAGTCCGTGAGCGGGGTGAAGCGTCCCCGCGGATTGTCATCCGCGTACATCTGGCACCCGTAGCCCATCTGCTTGACGTTGTTGATGCAGGCGATGCGCTGGGCCTTCTCCTTCGAGCGGGCGAGGGCGGGGAGGAGCATGCCCGCGAGGATCGCGATGATGGCGATGACGACGAGCAGCTCGATCAGCGTGAAGGCGGACCGTCGGGAAGACATGGCTGGAACTGGGGGTCGGGTCTGGGTCACCGGGCCATGCAAAAGGGGCACCGTTGCGACCGGGTGGTCAAGGGCGGCGGGACGGAAAAAGGGGGTTCCTCCACGAATCGGAGGAACCCCCTCTGGAAGCGACTCAGTTGCTGGTCACACGGAACAGCGAGGAGCTGTTCGTCGTGGGAACCGTCACGTTGGTTGCGCTGGTGGACAGCAGGTTCTGCCACGGGGAATCGAGCAGCAGACGGTACTGGACCTGGAACGGCGCGGAGCCGCCGGACCAGGAGAGACCGACGCCCGTCGGCGCGCCGGCGATGGCCACGCGGATCGGCGAGCTGGGAGGCACGAAGCCGCCGAGCGTCGCGGAGAAGGGCGTGGTCACGTAGGCCGCCGGGACGGCGATGGTGGTGTCGGTCGCCGGCGAGGCGATCACCTTGTAGCTGGTCGCCACGGTCACGCGACGGAGCTCCGCCGCGCTGATGCCGTTGGTGGAGATGTCGATCGACAGCGGACCGCCGTCGAAGGTGCCGTCGAGCTCGATGTGCTTCACGAACACCAGGCCCTGCACGGAGGCGGGCGTGGCGGCGAGGCCGGTCGGGTCGGCGAGGTAGACCTCGATCGAGATGGGCTCGATCACGTTGGCCGGATTGCGGGCCGGGACGGTGACCTCGAGCTGGCTGGTGGTGCTGGCGGATCCGATGACCGGCACGGTCGCGCTGGCGGAGTCGGCGAGGGCCAGCGACAGGAACTTCTCGGCGGTGAGGCCGCCGGCGGGATCGATCGGCGCGTTGCCGGAGTTGCCGGTCATCACGTTGCCGCGGAAGGAGACGCGGGCCGGCTCGGCGGCGTTGGCGTTGCTGCCATGGTAGCGGAGGATCGGCGCCCCGAGGCCGTAGATGTAGTTCGCCTCGAGGGCTGCCGTGGCGGCGGAGCCGGTGAAGTCGGAGCCGACGCGGAGCGTGGAGAAGCTGCGGATCACCGCGATGGCCGTGGGCTGCTGGTTGGTGTAGAGCACGGTGCCTTCCGGGCCGTAGCCGAAGTAGTTGCCGGTGATGACCGCGCCGGTGGCCGTGCGCCAGAACTCGGCGTAGACGTCGTACTTCACGGGACCGAAGAGGTTCCGCTCGTTGGCGTCGTTGACGCGGTTGCCGTCGGTGCCGATCAGGTTGTAGTGGCCGCGGCCGTTCTCGAACGACTCGAAGTCGCGTCCGTCTTCCAGGTAGCCGGGGACGGCGGCGTAGTTGAACAGCGAGTTGTCGGGCAGGTAGTTGAACTTGTTGCCGGAGACACGGACGTCGGGGGTCTCGAGGTGGATCGCCAGGAGCTGGCCAGTGAGGAGGTTCTGCTCGGTGACGTCATTGAAGCCGTCGGAGTCGGTGCCCACGACGAGGCCCTCGGAGGTGATCTCGTTGTCCCACTTGAAGGAGGCCACGGCGGCGCGGCCACCGCGGACGCCGGCGGCGGTCGGATTGGCCGGGTCGATGCCGAACCAGTTGCCCTGGATGCGCGCTTGGGTGGCACCCTTGATCAGGGCCACGGCGTAGATGAACGGATCCTCGCCGGAATCGCCGCCGGTAGCGCTCAGGACGGAGACGCCGCGGAGGGTGAAGTTGAATCCGTCGAACACCGGCAGGATGGCGCTCTCGGAGTCGCCGAAGCCGTTGCTGCCGAAGTCGGCGAGCGATGTGCGGCCGCCGGCACGCGAATCGAGGACGACCTTAATGGAGGCGTTGTTGGGCGAGAGGACGTTCGCGGTGTTCCGGGAGGCGCCGGGCTGGGTGTAGCCGTCGATCACCACGTTGTCGGCACCGATGAGCGGATAGCCGGTGGCCGGGGTGACGATGTAGTGCGGACCGGCACCGGGGATGTTGAAGTGGATGCGGTCGTTGTTCTGCACGCCCACCAGGGCTTCGGCCAAGGAGGTCTTGCCGTCGCCTGCGGGAGAGGTGTTGTCCGCGGTGTCCACGACCACCGTGCGGATCCGCTCCACACGCAGGTTGTCGATCAGCAGGAAGGTCTCGTCCTTCAGTCCGGCGACGCTGGTGAAGTTGTCGACGTAGCCGACCAGCGGACGACCGGATGTCCACGCGCTGGTATTGGTGCGCATCGCGATGACCTTGCCGTCGATGGACCACTTCAGGACGTTGCCGACCTGGCTCAACTCGACCTGGAGCCAACGTTTGCCCATGACGCCTGGGGACTCGAAGGGCGGGGCGGGGAAGGCGCTGATCAGGTAGGGCTCGCCGGCGTCGTCGTCGCCGAGTCCGTTGCCGTCGCGGTCGATCACGCCACCCGACGCGCCGTCGAGGTAGGTCGACACGCCGCCGGCGTTGCCGACGAACGACTGGAAGCCGCGGAGCGCGCCGTCGTCGCCGACGAACTGGAACCACACGCCGTCGCTGCCCTTCCCGGCGAGGACCGCCGAGGTGGCGAAGGTGCCGGCCATGGAGGCGCCGGAGGTGACGCCCCAGTTCATGTTCGTGCCCGAGTGGTTCAGGCCGAAGAGCAGGTACTCGGTGGTGCCGATGCCGCTGTCCGCGAACGAGCCGTGGCTCAGGAACGCGTCGAACTTCAGCACGTAGTCGCCGCTGGCCGGCGCCATCTTCGGATACAGGTTCACCGCGAACCGCTCGGCGAGGTCGTCGATCTTGTTGACCGTGATCTTGATGCCCTTGGACTCACCCGCCGCGGAGTTCGGCGCGAGGGGGATCGTGCGCAGGTCCGGATCGGCGGTCGCCGAGGTGAAGAAGTTGTACGTGGCCTGGCTGTAGTCGAAGGCCCAGTCGATGGTGTAGTCGTTGGTGACCGACCCGGTATAGTGGTCGACGAACAGGTCGTAGTTCGCGGCGGAAGGCGCCTCGAACTTGTCCAGGAACAGCGTCTGGGCGAGGGAACCGGGAGCCAATCCCAGGCCCGCGGCCACCGAGGAGGCGAGGATGATGCGGAAGGGTTTCATGATCAGGGGCAGTGGTGACGTGGGCGAATGCCCACGAACCTGTCCTACGCCGTTCCCCCGTTGCGTCTAGGCTTTTTTCAGGATTTGCCGCTGAACGCAAAAAAGAGGTATCAATGGAGTCCGGATGCGTATCACGAACCTCAATCCCGACTCGGACATCGGCGCCAGCGCGTGGATGACC
>JAIXUV010000016.1 GCA_027483345.1 Verrucomicrobiales bacterium
AAGCTCTACTCGGTGGGCCACTACTTCATGGACCTGATGGAAGGTCGCCTCGGGAACGACAACGAGGTCCTCAACCACTCCGTCCACAACGGTGGTCCCCGCGGCACCGCCGGCGCGTCGAAGTCCGGTGGTTCCGACTTCTCCTTCGCCGACGGTTCGACCCGGTATCTCCGTTATCGCAAGTCCCTGGAACCCATCAACCTGTGGGCTCTCACCCCTCAATGGCGGACCAACTCGCTCAACTGATCTCTCCTCATTTTTGAGAAAACCGACCGTGGCATCCGAACTGCCACTCTTCTCACGTCGGCGCCCGTTTGCGCCGCGTCTGTTGGTCGGTTCTGGGTTGGGCCGCCTGTTCCGGTTTTCCGGGACAGGCGGCTTCTGTTTCACTGGATCCGTGATCCGCCCGCTCCTGGTCGTCTTCTTCTCGCTCGGATTGTGTCGACCGCTGGTGGCCGCACTTCCCGTCGACCCCCGCCGCTTCGACAAGGAGATCGCCGCCTTCGACCGCCACGACACCACCAACCCTCCGCCGCAGCGGCCGATTGTCTTCGTCGGTAGTTCCAGCATCCGTCTCTGGCCCGACCTGCCCGGTTCCTTTCCCAACCTGCCGGTGTTGAACCGCGGGTTCGGAGGCTCCCAGCTCAGCGACGTCCTGTTCCACCTGGATCGGACGGTCCTGCGCTATCGTCCTTCACGCGTGGTGTTGTACGCCGGAGACAACGACCTCGCAGAGGGCAGGCCGCCGGAGACCATCGCCGCCGACTTCGAGACCTTCGTGTCCACGGTGCGGGACAAGGCCGGGCCGATCCCCATCGATTTCCTCGCCATCAAGCCGAGCCCGAAACGCCTCGCACTGCTGCAGGAACAGAAGAGGGCCAACCGCTTGGTATCCGATGTCGCACGACGCCATCCGGACGTCTCGGTGATCGACGTCTTCTCCCCGCTCCTGGACCCGCGCGGCGAGCCGGATGGGAAGCTCTTCGCGGCCGACCGCCTGCACCTCGGCCCCGCAGGCTATGCCCAATGGAATCGGGTCGTCGGCGAGCACCTCACCAACGCCCGTCCTGCCAAAGTAGGCGGCCCCTCGCCCTGATCGGTTCAAGGCCGCTCCCTAATTGGAGAACGGAGCCCAGTCAACCGGCGGAGTTCTGGCCGCTCAGCGACGGTGACGGGGCGTCTCGTCGACGAAGTGGACGCGGATCCGGGGAGCCACCGTGGATTCCGATCCCCCGTGGTGGACGTTGTTCCCGGACTCGGCGGGACGTACCAGTGTCCAAGCGACGAGCGCCTGCACACAACCCACGGCCAGAAGGGCACCGATCCCGATCCATCTCCAATCCCCTTCGCCGGCGAACGTCCAGAGCGCCGCGACGGCGACCATGACCAGGTCGCTGAAGACCAAGGCCTGCGGAATCCAGCCCAGTTGCCCAGGACGGTTCCCAGGAACGGATTGCGGCAAACGGCCGAAGGAACCCTGAGCCTCGGTGTTGTCGGTGGCCGATCCGGCAATCGGAGTGGCGCCTGCGGGTGGCATGCCGCCGACTACCCGGTCGTTTCCTCGCAGAAGCAGGGTGACGCCTCCCGGCAAGGTGACCGGCCCCGGGGAATCGGATTTCGTCGCATCCGCGGACATCGTCGCCGCCGGACTGGCGGGTGACGTGTCACCGTTGTTCATGAGGCTACCGAGTCCTCGACCCAAGGCGGGCTTCGACATAGGGCCGCGGAGCTTTCGCGCCCGGCGACACGCGATCAATCGATTTCAGCGCCAATCCGTTCTTCGCCCCGGGAACCGGTCCTCAGTCCCCGATCGAACCGCGGTCCCCGTCCCTGGATGGCTCCATGGGACGGGTCTTCCAGTCGTAGCGGACGGCGAGGATCCGGATGAGGAACGCCACCGCGACGGCCACCGCCCCCGAAAGCCCACCTTCGAGCTCGGCCCGTCGATGCAACAGGACGAAGCAGGTCGAACCCGCCGCCGCCGCGAGCGCGTAGAAATGGCCGGGGCGGAACATGATCGGCTCTTCCCGGACGAGGATGTCCCGGATGAGACCGCCGCCGACGGCGTTGACCGTGCCCACCACCACCGAAGCCGACAGGCTGAGGCCGGACTGGACCGACATCTGCGCTCCGATCACCGCATAGGCAGCGAGGCCTATGGCGTCGGAGACGGAGAGCACCGATGCGATCCGCGGGGCCTTGTGTCCGAAGGCGTAGGCCACGAGTCCGGCGAAGACCACGGTGAGGATGTAGCGGCCGTCGAGGAAGATGGATGGCACGCCACGCTGCAGGACCACGTCGCGCACCAATGCGCCACCAAGCCCGGAGACGAGCGACAGGAAGGCGACACCGACGACATCGTAGCGCCGACGGATCGCGGCGAGCGCGCCAGCGCCCCCGGCGAAGAACACGGCGGCGAGATGGAACCAGTCCGGGAGCCGGAACTCGGTGGGAGAAGGCATGACGGAGATCGCACGGGCGGATCAGCCCGGCGACGGCTCCCCGGCCGGCGCATCCGGTTTGGGCGGCATGACCGCGGTCTCTTCGGGAACCGGTTCCACAACGGGGGCTGCGGCATCGTCCAGGGGCAGTCCCAGCGCCAAGGAATCCGCGGCCACCGTCGCAGGCGCCTCGATTGGGGCCGTTGCCAGATGGGGATCCACCGTCAGGAGGCTCTCCGGACGTTGCACCGGGATGCGCCGGAGCTCCGACGCATCCGGCAACTCCTCAAGGGAACCGAGCCCGAAATACTCGAGAAAGGCGGGCGTCGTCGCGAACTGCATCGGACGTCCGATGACCTCGGCCCGGCCCGCCTGGAAGATCAGCCCGCGCTCAAGCAGGCTCGAAATGACGCCGTCCACGGCGACACCGCGGATCTGCTCCATCTCTGCACGGGTGATGGGCTGCCGATAGGCGATGATGGCGAGGGTTTCCAGGGCCGGTTGGCTCAGCCGGGAAGGTCGGGCCTTGACCCCGAGCAGGGCTCTGAGCCAAGGGGCGAACGGGGGTTCCGTGACGAATTGCCAGGCTCCGGCGACACAAACCAAGCGGTAGGAACGGCCCGCCGCCTCGTGTTCCGCGGCCAACTCGCGCAGGGCCGCCAGGATCCGGTCCGGATCGAGCCGGCCGAGCGCGCGGACCGGCTCCGCGGCCCCCTCCTCCCCGGCCGCCCGGTTGAGCACATCCCGCAGCTCGGCGGGTGACAACGGCTTCTGGGAGGTGAACAGCAAGGCCTCTAGGATGAGCTTCAGGTCCATCGGATGCCGCAGGCCAATGCCCCGAACCGCGCCGAATGACAAGCCGCGAAACCACGCCGGGAGCTCGCGTCGCCCCGCGGATCCGACTCGGAATCCGGTTGCCATCCTGTCGACCCCCTCCTAGAACCGCCGGCCATCCTGACATGAAGCAGCACACCATCCTGTACACCGCCTTCGCAGGCCTCGTCGCCAGCTCCACCCTCGCCATCGCCGAGGAACCCAAGGGCTGGCAGACGACCGCCAACGTCAACGCCTCCGTCGCCAAGGGCAATTCGGACACCCTTCTGGTCGGCGCCGCCATCAAGACCCTGAAGAAGTGGGACAAGAACGAGGTCGCCCTCGGTTCCGACGCCACCTACGGCAACAACCGCGACTTCAACACGGGCAACCGGACCACCACCGCCCAGAACTACGGCGCCTTCGGACAGTACAACCGGCTCATCACCGAACGCTGGTACTTCGCGGCGCTCGTCGACGGCCGCCAGGACCGCATCGCCGGCATCGACTACCGCGTCAGCCTCGTGCCGTCCGCCGGTTACTACGCCATCAAGAACGACACCATCACCCTCTCGTTCGAAGCCGGTCCCGGCTACATCTTCGAACGCCTGAAGGGCGCGGGCACCGACAACTACCTCTCGCTGCGCGTCGCCGAGAACTTCCGCTGGAAGATCAACGACCGCGCCTCCCTGAGCCAGAAGATCGAGTTCCTGCCGAAGCTCGACGAGTTCGAGAACTACGTCATGAACTTCGACCTCACCCTTTCCTCGAAGGTCACCGAGAAGCTTTCTGTCAACGTCACCTTCCAGGACTTCTACCGCTCCACCCCGGCCCCGGGCCGCAAGGAGAACGACCTGCGCCTGCTCGCCGGTCTCGGGTACACCTTCTGACCCCTCGCGGACGGGGCCAATCCCGTTTCCGCCGCGCGCCGACGCCGTCCCCCAGCGGGGACGGCGTCCGTCTTTTCCAGGGTGCCCGACCAGCCCCAGGGCCAGGCCAATTCGACCGAATGGCGGCCCGCACCGCCGCGTCTCCCTCCGATCTTGGAGGCCCGGTCCTCCCGTGCTAACTATCCGACCATGATTCCCGGACGTCTCTCCCGAAGGACCCTGCTCCAGGGTGCTGGCGTGTCGATGGCCCTGCCGCTCCTCGACGCCATGCTGCCCCGTGGCTTCGCCTCGGAATCCGCCAAGGCCGCCCGTCCGGTCCGCTTCGGCTGCCTCTACATGCCCAACGGCGTCAATCCGGACGCCTGGACTCCCAAGGGCGCCGGCGCCGCCTTCGAACTCTCCGAACTCCTTTCTCCCCTGGCCGGGCTGAAGTCCGAGCTCCTCGTCCTCACCCAGCTCTGGAACGCCGCCACCAACACCGGCGACGGCCACTACGTGAAGACCGGCGGATTCCTGACCAGCACCACCATCACCCGAACCACCGGGGCCGACCTCTGCGCCGGCAACACCTCGATGGACCAGCTGATCGCCCGCCGGATCGGCAACCTCACGCCGCTGCCTTCCCTCGAGCTCGGCATCGAACCCATCACCACCGGCGTCGACACCAACGTCGGCTTCACCCGCCTTTACGGTTCCCACATCAGCTGGACCACGCCCACCACGCCGGCAGCCAAGGAGATCAACCCGAAGCTGGCCTTCGACCGCCTGTTCCGGTCGTCCGGCGGCCTGAAGCCCTCGCGCTTCGGCGACAACACCAGCGTGCTCGACCTCGTCGCCGAGGACGCCTCCCGGCTGCGCCGCCAACTCGGGAAGAACGACCAACAGAAGCTGGGCGAGTATTTCGAGAGCGTGCGTGCCGTCGAGAAGCGCATCGAGTGGGACCGCCGCCGCGCCTCGGGCGAATACCTCGCCGACCCCGCGGCCCGCGCCGAGATCGAACGCCTCGGCCACCGCATCGACGTCTACCTCGACCCCGCCAAGGCCAGCGAACGCGGCATCAACCACACCGAACAGGTTCGGATCATGATGGACATCCTGGCCCTCGCCTTCTGGACCGACTCCACCCGCGTGGGCACCTTCATGTTCGGGAACGCGGTCTCCGGCCGGAACTTCTCCTTCCTCGACGACGTCAAGGGCGGCCACCACGAGATCAGCCACCACGAACGCAAGCCTGAGAAGCTCGCCGCCTACACGCGGATCGGTCGCTGGCACGTCGAACAGTACGGCTACCTCCTCGAACGCCTCCGCGGGCTCAAGGAAGGCGACGGCAACGTGCTGGAGAACTCCATGATCCTCTTCGGCGCCGGAATGCGCGACGGCAACGCCCACAACCCACACAACCTCCCCTTGGTCCTCGCCGGCCGCGGCGGCGGTTCCCTCGCCCCGGGCCGCCACCTCGTCTACGAACGCGACACCCCCATGGCCGGACTCCACCTCGGGCTCATGCGTCGGATGGGGCTCACCGTGGACCGCTTTGCCGACAGCCGCGGGGAACTCCCCGGATTGGGCGATCCCTCCTTCTCCGGACTCGAAGCCTGACGCCAAAGCGGGATTGCACCCCCGCGGCGCCGTGCCACTACTCTCTCCCAAGTCCTATGCCGGTCTATCAGTACGAAACCATCCCCACCGTCCCCGACGGGCCCGTCCATCGCTTCGAAGTGAAGCAGTCCATGAACGACCGAGCCCTGACCCAACATCCGGAAACCGGTGAACCGGTCCGGCGGGTCATCTCGGGCGGCTTCCTCATGCTGAAGTCGGAGCCCGTCTCCGGGTGCGGCGACGGCGCCTGCCCCACCCCGCCGCCCACCCCGTGCGGCGGTTCCTGCGCCTGCCATCCGTAGATCTCCCCCCAGGTCCCGACACCCATCCGGCCCCATGAAACTCAATCGGCGCTCCTTCTTCGGTCGGTCGGGTGCCGTTGCCATGGCCTTCGCCGGCCTGCGACATGTGGCGCAGGCGGGGACCGACACCCGGAACTTCCAGCAGCTCGACGCGGCCCTGGGTTCCGACTTCTTCCGGGTGATCGACCTCCTGCCGGGCTTCCAATACGAACTGCTCTCCGAGGTGGGTGAACGGATGTCGGACGGCCTGATGGTCCCTGGCCTGCACGACGGGATGGGATCCTTCAAGGGCCCGGACGGCACCACGGTCCTCGTCCGCAACCACGAACTCGGTCCCGAACATGGTCAATACAGCCCCTACGGACCCCGCAACCACGGGCTTCGCAAGGTCGACCTGTCTCAGGTGTACGACACCGGCAAGGGGCGTGTTCCCGGCCTTGGCGGCACCACCAACCTCGTCTACGACACTTCCCGTCGGAAGCTGGTGCGCCATTTCCTGAGCCTCGCCGGCACCTACCGGAACTGTGCGGGCGGCATCACCCCATGGGACACCTGGATCACCTGTGAGGAGGCCGTCGAGAAGCCGGGCGACGACGAGAAGGTCCCCTCCGACATCGAGCAGGCCCACGGGTACAACTTCGAGGTGCCCGCATGGAGCGACATCCAGCTCACCACCCCGGTGCCGTTGAAGGCCATGGGGCGCTTCCGGCATGAGGCCGTGGCCGTGGACCCGCGCACCGGGATCGTCTACCAGACCGAGGACCGTTTCGACGGGCTGCTCTACCGCTTCATCCCCTCCACCCCAGGCCAACTCCACCGTGGCGGACGCCTCCAGGCGCTGCGCCTGCGGGACCTGCCCCGGTGCGACACGCGGAACTGGCTGGAGCAGCGCGTCTCCGTCGGGACCCGGATGCCGGTCGAATGGGTGGACCTCGAAAACGTCACGTCTCCCGACGACGACCTCCGCTACCAGGGATTCTTCGAGAAGGGCGCGGCCCGGTTCGCCCGCGGCGAAGGCTGCTGGTGGGGTCGCGACGCCGTGTACCTCTGCTGCACCAACGGCGGCGCGAAGCGGAAGGGCCAGATCCTCCGCTACATTCCCGGCCCCGAGGAAGGCCGCCCCGGCGAAGCCGCGAACCCGGGCCACCTCGAACTCTTCATCGAGCCCAACGACGGCAACCTGGTCGACAACTGCGACAACGGCTGCATCGCTCCCTGGGGCGACATGATCGTGTGCGAGGATGGCGGCGCCGTGCCGCACCACATCATCGGGATCACGCCCGACGGCAAGATCTACAAGCTCGGCCGGACCACCCTCTCCGAGCTCGCCGGCCCCTGCTTTTCCCCGGACGGCTCCACGCTGTTCGTCAACATCCAGGTTCCCGGCGTGACCGTGGCCATCACCGGCCCGTGGGACCAGCTCCGCAAGCTCGCCGTCCCGGTCTGATCCACGGTTCGGCATTGCAGTCCGCGACGACGACACGCCGTCCGCGCCGCCGGACTTGCGGTCCCAAGGCGTTGCCGCTTGGCTAGGCCGGTGACGATGACCCGGCATCTGCTCCGTCTGCTCCTGCTCGCCCTGCTGCTGCCCGCACTCCATGCCGCCGACAAGGCGGAGGAGTATTCCCCGGACAAGGAGAAGAGCCCGATCGACCGCCTCAACTGGTTGAACGGACCCGCGACCGGGAAGCTCGCCGACCGCGCCACCATCGACTTCCCTTCCGGCTTCCGGTTCCTCGCCTCGCGCGAGGCCGAGAAGTTCCTCCGGATGACCGGCAACCACCCCGAGGGGGACGAAACCGGACTGCTGCGCTCGGAGACCAACCGTTGGTGGGTGATCTTCCAGTTCGAGGACATCGGCTACGTGAAGGACGACGAGAAGAACGACCTCAACGCCGACAAGCTGCTCGAGAACTACCGCAAGGGCACCGAGGCGATGAACGAGGAACGCCGGGGCGAGGGCGTGCCCGAGATCCACATCCTCGGCTGGCACGTAGCGCCCAGATACGACGACGCCACCAAGAACCTGGAATGGAGCGTCGAGGCCGAAAGCGGCGGGGAGAAGTTCGTGAACTACAACGTCCGACTGCTCGGCCGGAAGGGCGTCACCAAGGTCACCCTCATCGAGGATCGCGACAAGATCGACGCCACCCTGCCGAAGTTCCGGCAGATCCTTGCGACCCACAAGTACACCTCCGGCGAGTCCTACGCCGAGTACCGACAAGGCGACAAGATCGCCAAGTACGGCCTCGGCGCCTTGGTCCTCGGCGGCACGGCCGCCGCCGCCGCGAAGTTCGGACTGCTCGGCCCGGTCATCCTGTTCTTCAAGAAGGCCTGGAAGATCGGAGTGGTCGCCTTGGTCGCCGTGGGCTCCTGGGTGAAGCGTCTCTTCACCGGACGCCGCCGCGACGGGGCGATCGAATGACGTCGCGGACGCCCTTCGCGCCGTGCTGATCGCGCTCCACAAGCCCTACGGGGTCCTGTCCCAGTTCACACCTGACGGGTCGCCGAACCGCACCCTCGCCGGATTCGGACTGCCACCGAGGGTCTATCCGCTCGGCCGCTTGGACGCCGATTCCGAAGGCCTCCTCCTGCTCAGCGACGAAGCCGGTTTGAACACCCGTTTGCTCGATCCGGAACGGGGGCATCCCCGGACCTATTGGGCGCAGGTCGAGCGGATCCCCACGCCGGAAGCCCTCGCCCGGCTGGCCGGCGGACTGGAGATCCAAGGCTATCGAACCCGCCCTTGCCGCGCGTGGAAGCTGGATCCCCAGCCGGACATCCCGCCGCGGGATCCTCCGATCCGATTCCGCAAAAGCGTGCCCGACTGCTGGATCGCGCTGGAGCTGCACGAAGGGAAGAACCGGCAGGTCCGCCGAATGACCGGCGCCATCGGGCATGGGACACTCCGGCTGCTGCGGGTCCGGATCGGCGAGCTCGACCTCGGCCCGCTCAAGGCCGGCGACTGGCGCGAACTCACCACTGAAGAACGGCGCCGTGTGCTTTCCCTCCCACCCTCGTAGGAGGAGAAATGCAGGCCCAGGAGACGACGTCAGGAGTCCTGGTCTACCCACCGAGCGCCATTGCCACCCGACGCCCGGCACCCAGCCCATCACATCGCGACGTACAGCCGATGCACGTCGTCGTGGTCGTCGATCGCGTTGAGGAAGTCGGTGACCTGCGCCTTGTCCGCGTCCGACAGCTCCACGGGATTCTTCGCCACGTACCGGATCTCGCTGGCTGACAGCTTCCATCCGGCCTTGGTCAGCCAGGCGCTGACGGTGGAAAGGTCCTTCACCTCGGAGAGGAAGCGGGTACCGATGGCGCCTTCCGGGATCTCCTCCGCGTCCAGGGCCTCGACGTTCTGGGCACCGGCCTCGATGGCGTCGGACTCCGGATCGCGGGTCTTGTCGGTGTGCGTCGCCTCGACCACGCCGAGGCGGTCGAAGAAGAAGGCCATGCTTCCCGGCTGGCCCAACTGGCCGTCCTTGAACAGGCGGCGGATCTCCGGAGCGGTCCGGTTCCGGTTGTCGGTGAGGCACTCGACGATCACCGGCACCTTGTGCGGGCCGAAGCCCTCATACACCACGGTCTCGAAGTCGACCTTCTCGTCGAGCAGGCCGGCGCCCTTCTTGATGGCCCGCTCGATGGTGTCCTTGAAAACGCTGGCCTTCTTCGCCTTCTCCACCGCGGCGGCGAGACGCGCGTTCATCTCGACCTCGGGACCTCCGAGCTTCGCGGCGACCATGATCTCGCGGGTCAGCTTGCCGACGACCTGTCCCTTCTTCTGCGCGGCGGCTTCACGACCGGCTTGTTTCCATTGGGCTCCCATGGGTCTGAGCAAAGCGAAAACAACCCCTCGGAAGGAAGCCTGAATTCGACGGTCCTGTGACGCCCGCCCGCGATTTCTCCGGCCGCCCGCCATGTGTTGCTTGGCTGAATGCTCCGGAGCCGGATAGCGTCGCGACACCGCACCGCCCATGATTTCCAGGATTCTCCCCACGGCTTTCGCCGCCTCGGTCGCGCTCGGTTGGACCGCCCTGACCGCCTCCGCGGCCCTGCACCTGCCCCAGATGCCGTCGGGCGTCGACGAAGGCACCGTGCTGCTGGGTGAACTCAACTGCACCGCATGCCACGCCGCCGAGCCCGCCGCGGCCGCGCGGCTGTCGGCCCGCGGCGCCCCGAAGTTCGGCGCCAGCCCGCACCTTTCCTCGGCCTGGACCCGCACCTGGTTGCTCGATCCGCTCAAGGAGAAGCCCGGGACTGCGATGCCGTCCGTCCTCCATGGCGTTCCCGAATCGGAGAGGCCCGCGGTCGCCGCGGCGTTGACCCAGTACCTCGCCTCGCTGAACGGAACCAACGGCCCGGTCGGGCTCGGGGCCGATCCGACCCGCGTCGAAAAAGGGCGCCGCCTCTACCACTCCGTCGGCTGCGTCGCCTGCCATGCCCCGGAGACCGCTCCGGCGGAGGGTTCGCCCGACGCCCTGAAGCGGGCGCAGGCCGAGGCGGTTCCCCTGGGCAACCTCGCCCGGAAGTACCACGCCGGCGACCTCGCCCGCTTCCTTGTCGATCCCACGGCCCATCGCCCCGGTGGCCGGATGCCAGCCCTCAACCTCTCCGCCTCCGAGGCCGAGGATCTCGCGATCTACCTCGTCCGCGACCAGCTGGCCGCCCTCGACTCCGCCGACCGCGGACCCAAGCGGACTTCCGGTCTAAAGTACGAGTTGTTCGAAGGGGACGGCTCGCGGCTCGACGACTTCCTCAAGGGCAACCCCATGTCGACCGGGGTGGCCGCCAGCCCGGACATCGGCATGCCCCACCCCGGGAACAACTGGGCGGTCCGCTACAGCGGCTTCCTTGAGATCGCCGAGGAGGGCGACCACCGCTTCTGGATCCGTTCCGACGACGGCTCCCGCGTGGTCATCGACGGCAAGCCGGTGGTGGACAACGACGGCGTCCACCCGGCCGCCGAGAAGTCGGGGAAGATCGCGTTGAAGCCCGGCCTGCACTCCATCGAGGTCTCCTTCTTCCAGGGCGGCGGTGAGACCGAGTTCTCCCTGCGTTGGGCCAGGCCAGGCCAGAAGCGGGAACCGATCCCGGCCCAGGTGCTGAGCCATGACGGTCGTCCCCTGCTGCCGGTGGGCGACACGGGCTTGGCCTACGACCCGGTCCAATTCGCCGAGGGACGCCGCCACTTCGCCGCCCTGAACTGCGTCGCCTGCCACGCGGTCACCGACCCGGCCGGACCGCTGCCCGCCGCGAAGCCCGCCAAACCTCTTGCGGAACTGGCCGGGAAACCGGACGCCGGATGCCTCGCCGACGCTCCGTCGGGAAGCGCGCCGCGGTTCGACCTCTCTGCCGCGCAACGCCAGGCGCTGCGGAGCACCCTCGCCCGGGTCGCGGACCTGTCGAAGCCCTTGGCCCCGGCGGACGACATCCGGCTCACCATGACCCGGCTCAACTGCTACGCGTGCCACAGCCGCGACGGCGAAGGCGGTCCCGTGGCCACCGGACGGGCCGAATGGTTCACGGTCGTCGGCGAGGCGGACCTCGGCGACGAAGGCCGCATTCCGCCGCACCTCACGGGCGTCGGCGCCAAGCTCAAGGAATCCGCGCTCAAGGAGATCCTCGGCGGCGGAGCCAAGGTCCGTCCGTACATGGCCGCGCGCATGCCGGTCTTCGGCGCCGAATCGCTCCGGTTGGCCACCGTTTTCAAGAAGGTCGATCCCCGTCCGGACGCCCAGGCGGTTCCGGCGTTCACGGCGACGGACGCCAAGTCGGGCTGGAAGCTGGTCGGACGCGACGGCCTCGGCTGCGTCTCCTGCCACACCTTCACCACCTACGGTTCGCTCGGCATCCCGGCCCTTTCCCTGGACCGGATGGCTTCCCGCCTCGAATGGGACTGGTTCCGGCGCTACCTGCCCGATCCCGCGGCGCTGCGTCCCGGCACCCGCATGCCGACCTTCTGGCCCGAGGGCCAGGCCGTGAACAAGGCGGTCCTCGGCGGCAACACCGACGCCCAGATCCGCGCGCTTTACGCGTACCTCTCCGACGGCGCCAAGGCCGAGATCCCCTCCGGACTCATCCGCGGACGCAAGGAGCTGGTGGTGGACGACGAGGCGGTGATCTACCGGAACTTCATCGAAGGCGCCGGGGCCCGCGCCATCGGCGTCGGCTACCCGGGTCATGCCAACCTCGCCTTCGACGCCCAGGCCCTCCGGCTGGCGCTGATCTGGCAGGGGCCGTTCATCGACATGGCCCGCCACAGCACCGACCGCGGACAAGGCTACGAGCCGCCGCTCGGCGACCACCGCATCGCCCTGCCCGACGGACCCGCCTTCGCGGTCCTCGCTCAGGCCGGAGCCGCCTGGCCGACCTCGGCCGGCACCGACTCGCGTTTCCTCGGCTACCGGCTCGACTCACGTCAGCAGCCCACCTTCCGGTACCGGATCGACGGCGTGGAGATCGAGGAGACCCCGACGCCCAAGCCCGGCCCGATCGACATGACGCTCGTGCGGACCTTCCGGTTCCAGAGTAAGGCCCCGGGAGCGCTCTGGTTGCGCCTCGCCAAGGGGCCCATCCGCACCGCCGGCCCTTCGTTCACCTTGGAAAACGGCCTGCGGATGACGGTCCGCGGCGCCGAGGCCGTGGTGGCCGGCGACGAACTCCGCGTGCCGGTCGACACCTCCCGCGAACTCACGGTCGAGATGACCTGGTGACCCCGGAACCCACCCACTTCAAACCCGCCATGAATCCTTCCAGCACCGTGAACCGCACCGGATCCGCCCTGCTCGCGTTGGCCGTCTCCTCGGCAACCCTCTTCGCCGCCACCAAGGCCGAGGAGGAATCGCAGTACTATCCGATCACGCCGATCCCTATCCCCGAGGGCGTCGTGCTCGAGGCCGGGGCCATCCAGGTGCTTCCCGACCGGCAGATCGCGGTCTCGACCCGGCTCGGCGAGATCTGGTTCGTCGCCGGCGCCTTCGAGTCGGATCCGGCCAAGGTCCAGTTCACCCGCTTCGCCTCCGGGCTGCACGAGGTGCTCGGGGTCACCACCCGAGGCGACGGCTGGATCTACGCCACCCAACGCGGCGAGGTGACGCGCATCAAGGACTCCAACGGCGACGGCCGGGCGGATGTGTTCGAGACGGTCGCGGACGGCTGGGGCATCAACGGCGACTACCACGAGTACGCCTTCGGCTCGAAGTTCGACCGCGACGGCAACATCTGGGTGGCCCTGTGCCTCACGGGATCGTTCACCAGCGAGAATCCCTACCGGGGATGGGCGTTGCGCGTGACGCCCGAGGGCAAGGTGATCCCCACCACCAGCGGTCTGCGTTCGCCGGGCGGCATCGCCACCAACCACCTCGGCGACATGTTCTACACCGACAACCAGGGTCCCTGGAACGGCACCTGTTGGCTGAAGCCGCTCAAGCCCGGCACCTTCGTCGGCAACCCGAGCGGCAACCGCTGGTACGAGAAGGCCTCCGACGTGATGGGGCCGCGTCCGAAGGATCCCGCCAGCAACAGCCGCATCCCGACCGAACGGGCCAAGATGCCCGAATTCAACCCGCCGGCGATCGGATTCCCCTACAACAAGATGGGGCAGAGCGCGTCGGGGATCCTGAACGACTCCACCGCCGGCAAGTTCGGCCCGTTCGCCAACCAACTCTTCGTGGGCGACCAGACCTGGAGCACCGTCATGCGTGTCTATTTGGAAAAGGTGAACGGCATCTACCAAGGAGCCTGCTTCCCGTTCCGCGAGGGCTTCGGCAGCGGCACGTTGAGCCTCGAGATGGACGCCAGCGGCGTCATGCTGGTCGGCGGCACGGATCGCGGATGGGGCGCCCGCGGCGGCAAGCCCTTCGCCCTCGAACGCCTCGCCTGGTCCGGCAAGACGCCCTTCGAGATCCACGAGATGCATGTGAAGCCGGACGGCTTCGAACTCACCTTCACCGAACCCGTCGACGCCGAGTCGGCCGGCAAGGTGGAGTCGTACCAGTTCCGGACCTTCACCTACATCTACCAGTCCAGCTACGGCTCGCCCGAGGTCGACGAAGCGAAGCCCCCGATCGAATCCGCCACCGTCTCCGCCGACCGTCGGAGCGTCCGTCTGAAGACGACCCTGAACGTGGGCCATCTGCACGAACTGAAGCCCACCGGCCTCCGCTCCGCCGCCGGGAAGCCGCTGCTCCATCCGCTGGCCTACTACACGCTGAACGAGATCCCGAAGTGATCCTGCTTGGCGACACCGCAGGGCAGGTCCCTCGCGGCATCTCGGGGTTGAAGTCCGGGAAACCCAATTGAATGCCGAGCCGAGTCGAACGCCTAAAGCCTCGGCGTCGGCTTGCCCTCAGGGGTTTGGCGGACATCGACCCTTCATGCCCACCGAATCACCTGTCTCTTCCGCATCGGCCACGGCGCCCAACCCGGGACGCCTCCTGTCGCTCGACGCCCTCCGCGGCTTCGACATGTTCTGGATCGTCGGCGCCGAGGAACTGGTCCGTGGCCTGCAGAAGATCACTCAGGGCAATGGCGGACTCCTCGGACTGATCGCAGAACAGCTGCACCACAAGGCCTGGGAAGGCTTCCATTTCGAGGATCTGATCTTCCCGCTCTTCGTCTTCATCGCCGGGGTTTCCCTGGTCTTCTCCTTGGGAAAGGCGCTCCAAAAGGAAGACCGCGGCACGGTGGCCCTGCGGGTCCTGCGCCGGGGGGCCCTGCTGTACTTCCTCGGCATCCTCTACTACGGCGGCTTCTCCACCCCGTTTGAGGAGATCCGCCTCCTCGGCGTGCTCCAGCGCATCGCCCTCTGCTACCTCTTCTCCGGTTTACTCTTCCTCTACCTCAAGCCCCGCGCGCTGGTGGGCGCGTTCGTGGGAATCCTGGTAGGCTACTGGGCCCTGATGTCCTTCGTGCCGGTGCCCGGTCACGGCGCCGGCAACTTCGCCGAGGGCGCCAACCTCGCCAACTACGTCGACCAACAGTACCTGCCGCTGCGGAAGCACGACGGGGATCACGATCCCGAGGGATTGCTCAGCACCGTGCCCGCGATCGGCAGCTGCCTGCTCGGTGTCTTCGCGGGGATGCTCCTGAGGAACCCGTCGCTCGACGATCGCAGGAAGGTGCTCCGGCTGGTCGGCGGCGGGCTGCTCTGCCTGGCCGCCGGCTGGGCATGGCACCTGGATTTCCCGGTCATCAAGAAGCTCTGGACCTCCTCCTTCGTCCTCGTCGCCGGCGGCTACAGCTGCCTGCTCCTGGCGGCCTTCTACCAGGTCATCGACGTCTGGAAATTCCAGAAGTGGGCCACGCCCTTCGTCTGGATCGGCGTCAATCCCATCACCCTCTACTTCGGTGGCCGGTTCATCGACTTCGAGGCGATGGCCAAGCTGTTCGTCGGCGGACCCGTGGGCGCCGCATTCGGGCCCTATTCCGAACTGGTCCTCGCCCTGACCACGCTTGGCTTCGGCTTCGCGTTCCTGCGCTTCCTGCACCAGCGGAAGATCTACCTGCGGGTGTGATCCCGGCCGCGCCTCCCGGCTAGGTCGCCAGGTCCAAGGCTGAGGGTTGGATCCGTCGGGCTTCGCTTCGCACTGATTCCCACCTCTGGAATCCGGTCCTGAAGTTTCCTGCTGCCAACCGTCCGCCCTTGGTGAGGATGCCCCACGGAACTCAGCCAGCGGACAATGGACTTTCATCCCATGGGCCTCGGCCTCCTCTTCCTGCTCGTCCCGATCTTCATCGGGGCCGTCTTCATCCTGGTGTTCGGGATGATCGGCATCTCGATCTTCAAAGGCATCTCCACCTGGGTGTCGAACAACGCGCTGCCGGTCGAAACCCGCCGCGTCCGGGTCGCCACCAAACGGCAGCATGTCAGCGGAGGGTCCGGCGACTCCGGCGCCAGCACCTGGTACTACGCCACCTTCGAGGACCTCTCGAACGGCGACCGGAACGAGTTCGCGATCAACAGCGTCCTCTACAGCGGGATCGCGGATGACGACATCGGCCGTCTGACCCACCAGGGCACCCGCTTCCTCGGATTCGAACGGGAACGGAACGTCACACCGGATCCGGCCCCGCGCACGGAACCCAGGCCGCCGGAACCGGATCGGGTCTGCACCTATTGCAGGGGAGTCGTGCCCCGGACCTCGCCGAAATGCCCTTCGTGCGGCGCCGCGGAATTCGAGGAACCGGCGCCGTCAGGAACGGGGTAGTTCGCAAAGCTCGACGGTTCCCCCGTGCAGCACCACGGGATGAAGCCGCAGCAGGTCCAGCAGCGGGCCCCGGTCGGCAGTCTCGAACCGCATGTAACCGACGATGTGCGATGACGACGGAACCGTCGCCGGTCCCCCGAGGAGCTCCCGACGGCCAACCTCGCTGCCTCCCTGGAACATCCCGCTGGAACGGGCCTCCGCGATGAACCGTTCCCACTCCTCGTAACGGGTCGGAGTCGTCTCGTTGTTGTGGATCAGCAGCAGGTAGGCATCCATGGCGTTTTGTTTCAGGCCGACGTTTTCATGGGGATTCGTGGTCCTCGACGCAGAAAACGGTCATCCCGCGGGCAAGATAGTTCGCGAGCGCCGCAGGGTGGTCGCGGGTGCAGGTGTGGACCCATACCCGCTTCGTCCCCGCCGACCAGGCCGTCCCGAGGGCATGCGTCAACAGGGCCCCTCCGAAGCCGCGCCCGATGAACCGGGGCACCAGCCCGAAGTAGGCGATCTGGGTCTCATCCCCGGCCCGCAGCAATTCGTAGTAGCCTGCCGGTGTGCCGTCGAAGTAGGCCACGAAGGTTCGGAGCCGCTCGTCCTCCGCGTAGGCACGCCATTCGTCGTCGCTCCAAACGAGCTTGTCGCGCCAGGACCAGTCGGCCCCCACCAAGGTGTAGAGGAAACGGTTCAGGCGTCCTTCCGGAACCGTGGCCTCCAACACACGGAGACGCGGATCCGGATTCGCCCGACCACGGAGCCGCGAGGGATCGGTCATCTCCAGGTGGGTGGTGCGGATCGTAGGCATGGGATGAGGAACAGGCACCATCCTCCGACCCACCTCCGCGGGGTCAAGTCGACGATCCGTTCCGCGGCCGTCTCCGTTGTTCCCGACGACGCGCAGGCTCCGATCGCCCGGAGAGGAAATCCGGTTTTTCATGGTCCGAACGTCGCCCATCGCGGGTAATCGGGGCCGTGAAGTCGCCCGAATCCGAGGTGGACCTGCTCACCCCGCTGAAGGAGGTGTTCGGGTACACCGCATTCCGCCCACAACAGGAGGAGATCATCCGCTCCACCCTGGCGGGCCGTGACGTCTTCGCCCTCCTGCCGACCGGTGGCGGCAAGTCGCTCTGCTTCCAGCTCCCGGCCCTCGCGCGACCGGGCCTGACGGTGGTGATCTCGCCGCTGATCGCCTTGATGAAGGATCAGGTGGACCAGCTCCAGGCCAACGGCGTGCCGGCGACCTTCCTGAACTCGTCCCTCGGCGAGGAGGAACGGAAGGCGCGATGGCGCGGCCTGAACGCGCGGGAATACCGGCTCCTCTACCTTTCGCCAGAACGCCTCATGGCCGGCGAGGGCTCCATCCTCGATTCCCTCGTCCGCTGGGGCACCGAACGCGTCGCCGTCGACGAGGCCCATTGCATCAGCGAGTGGGGACACGACTTCCGTCCCGAGTACCGCCAGCTCGCCACCCTGCGCGACCGCCTGTCCGAGGTGCCGTTCATGGCCCTCACCGCCACCGCGACCACCCGCGTGCGCGAGGACATCCTGCGCCAACTGCGTCTGCGGGATCCGGCGGTGTTCGTCGCCAGCTTCAACCGCCCCAACCTCACCTACCGCGTCCAGGCGAAGTCCAAGGGCTACCAGCAGATCCTCGAATTCCTGAAGTCCCGCACGAGGGAGTCCGGGATCATCTACTGCTTCAGCCGCGCCGGCGCCGAGGGGTTGGCGGAAAAGCTCCGCGGCGACGGGATCCGCGCCCTGCCCTACCATGCCGGCCTCTCCCAACAGGAACGCGCCGCCAACCAGGAGTCGTTCCTCCGCGACGAGACTCGGATCGTCTGCGCCACCATCGCGTTCGGCATGGGGATCAACAAACCGAACGTGCGGTTCGTCATCCACCACGACCTGCCCAAGAACATCGAGGGCTACTACCAGGAAACCGGACGTGCCGGACGTGACGGCCTGCCCGGGGAATGCCTGCTGCTCTTCAGCGCCGGGGACGTCGCGAAGCAGACGGCGTTCATCGCCGAGAAGACCGATCCGGAGGAACAGCGCCTCGCCCGCGAACAGCTCACCCGGATGGCCCACTACGCCGAGGATGGCGGCTGCCGCCGGGTGGCTCTGCTCGGCTACTTCGGTGAGGACTACCCGCGGGGCGGATGCGGCGGATGCGACAACTGCCTGAACCCGCGCGACACCTGGGACGGCACCGTCGCCGCCCAGAAGTTCCTGAGTTGTGTGTTCCGCATCCGGCAGAAGAGCGGCTTCAACACCGGACTCAACCACGTGGTCGCCGTGCTCCTGGGCAGCGATGCGGAGAAGGTCCGCCAATGGGGACACGATTCCCTCAGCACGTTCGGCATCGGCACCGAGCTGGGACGCAACGAGTGGGGCTCGGTCGGACGCGAACTCGTCCGGCTCGGCTACCTGCGCCAGACCTCGGAACCCTTCACCGTGGTCGAACTGTCCCCGGAAGGCCTCGCCGCGCTGAAGGATCGGCGACAGGTCTTCCTCACCCGACCGATGGAACGCCCGCGTCCCCGCGCCCAGAAGGTCGGCGACATCGAGTGCGACGAACTGCTCTTCGAGAAGCTCCGCCAGCTGCGGAAGACCCTCGCCGACGAGCACGGCGTGCCGCCGTACATCGTCTTCGGCGACGTCTCGCTCCGTCAGATGGCCCGCGAATACCCGGTGTCGGAGTCGGAGTTCCGACGGATCTCCGGCGTCGGCGAACGCAAGATGCGCGACTACGGCGAGTCGTTCCTCGACGAGATCCGGGCCCATCTCCGCCTGAACGACCGCCAGGAGTTCCGCTGAGCGGGCCCCAAGCAGGTGGGATCCTCACCCAAAGCCGCAATGCCCTGAAGGAGGCCGATCCCGGACGTTCCCAGCGGGCTTTCAGCACCCGATTCAGGAATCCAAGCCACCTCGAAATCCAAAGCACGACCAAGAGGTGGCGGGTACTCAGGCACTGCAACCGCATTTTCTTCCCCGGAATCAAAAGCCATCGGAAAGGAATACAGCAGACGGAACATCCATATTACGTTATCGTTATCTACCATGGTGTGATTAACTGAATCGACTCCGTTATCTGTGGTGACGGCCTCGGACTTCCCAAGACACCGGATCAAACCATTGCCCGTTTGGTTCCGCGGATCGGCGCGGTCCGCGGAACGAAACTTGTGTTTTGCCGAATCTGATCCAAATCTCCGACCGCCCGAAAATTCCTCCCCGCAGACCCCTGACACCCAACGTGTGTCAGGAAGTTTGCGAAGGTTTCGAATTCGTCGCGAACAGCGCGGTTTTGGAACCGGGTTGCGGACTTCGGGCGCGCAATTCGCAGTCAGCCCATCCCTCAAACATGAACATCAAAAACGCTTCCGGCCGCTGGGTACAGCTGGTCGGACTCCAAGCGGGCCTCGTCGGCCTGCTTTCGGCGCAGGAGATCCGGCCCGTCTGGGTCCAGCACGTCAACCTGCCGACCAACGCACTCCCCATCCTCCGCAAGGCGGACGCACCGACGGAGCGTGCGGACGGCACCAGCGGCTTCGACAACTACGCGGCCTTCATCCGCTACGACGCGACCCGCCTGCTGCTCGGCGTCCGTGAAAACGGCATCGACGAGACCAGCGCGACGCTCTCCGCGGCCGACCGGGCCCTGGCGGCGGCGTATCCCGATCGCAGCCTGATCTGGATCAACCCCACCAACGGCGCCCCGATGGGTCTGGCCTTGAAGACCCCGGTCTTCCCCGTCGAGCTGGCCGCGGGTTCCCAGGCGAGCCCGAACGATTTCTTCTGGAACTGGGGCGTCTCCGACGGCCCCGAAGGCAGCCGCGTCGTCTACACCGGCTACAAGAACGTCATCCTCCGCTGGGCCCCGCTGCCCGGTGGCGGCTGGTCCACGACGCCGACCACGGCCTGGATCGAACCCGTCCCCGGAGTCGGTGACGAAAGCTCCGGCGGCGACGGCTCCAACTCCTGGCGCTGGCGCACCTTCCGCGTCGAGGGTTCCGGCACCAACACCGTGATCTACGCCGGTGGCGCCACCTGGCGCCAGAACATGCACGTCCAGAAGTTCGCGACCGTCGACGGCGTCAACTTCACCCCGGTGGCCCGCGTGAATGACCGCGACGGCGGCATCAAGCAGCGCTACAGCTTCTCGGGAATGAACACCAAGGCGGTCAAGTACGCCGGTGACCCGTCCCGCCCGAACCTGGAGATCTTCTTCTCCCCGTCCTTCCCGGCCTCGGGCCGCGAACTGAAGCCCCGCCGCTTCTCCCGCAACCCCGACAGCCTCTACTCCGGCAGCTTCACCGAGGCCGTGCCCGCGAACCGGCAGTCGAACCGCAACAACTTCTTCGACCCCGACAGCGCCCAGAGCGGCGCCCTGCCGGCCTTCTCCTGGGAAGGTCCCGAGCGTCCGTTCCCCAGCGGCACCGCCTTCTACGACGGAAACTGGAGCTACGCCATGGACACCGCGGCGGGCCTGGACTACCTGGTGAACTACTCCGGTCCGTCCTGGAACAACCAGTACGGCCCCACCGAACGCCGCCCGGGTTGGCTCGGCATCCACCGCCTGAGCGGCAAGATCGCCTCCGGCCAGAGCTCCTACAAACTCGACTTCACCGAGGTCACCGAGGTCACCCTCGACAACGTCAACACCGGCAACAGCTACACCTACGACGCGAACGTGATGGTGTACGCCGATCCGGCCTCGCCCGCCGGCGTGCAGCGCTCCGAGGTCCTTTGGGCCGGCGGCAGCCTCGGCTTCGGCCGCTTCATCGTGGAGAACGTCCCGGCCACCCTCGTGGCCAGCCCGGCTTCCACCAACGTCGCCGCCGGCGCCTCGGTCACCCTGACCGCCTCGGTCACCGGCAGCCCGAACGAGTTCCAGTGGTTCCGCAACGGCGTGCCCCTCGTTGAGTCGAGCTACCATGTCGGCGTCGACAAGGCCTCCCTCACCATCGTGGGCGCCACCGCCTCGGACGCCGGTTCCTACCAGCTCCGCTGGATGAACCCCCTCAGCGGCGCCGGCCAGACCGCCCCGGCCACCGTCACGGTGACCGGTTCGTTCACCCGCTGGACCGCGTTCTCGGACATCGCCAAGGAAGCGCCCGTCACCCCGAGCGAGATCGTCACGAACGCCAGCAGCTTCACCATCCGCGCCACCGGCCTCGCCGCCTTCGACAACGCCGACAACGTCGGTGACACCGTCGCTTTCCGCCGCGAGCGCATCACCGGCGACTTCGACCGCGCCGTCCGTCTCGTCGGACTGAGCGTCGAAGGCACCTCCGAGACCCCGAGCCTCAGCCGCGCCGGCCTCCAGTTGCGCGCCTCCGAGGGTTTCAACACCCCCGTCCTCGAGATCGCCGCCTACAATCCGGCCGGCGCCAACCTCGTCCGCGTCGCCGGCCGTGGCCGCGTCGACCAGGTCTACTCCAAGCGCCTCAGCCGCGATTACGCCGGCGTCGCCGCCAACCTGCCCAACCAGTGGCTCCGCATCCGCCGCACGGGTGACGCCTTCGCGTTCTTCGTGAGCACGAACGGCACCACCTGGTCGCTCGTCGCCGAACAGTACCAGTCGTTCCCCGCGACCGTGTTCTTCGGCACGTTCGCCGCGCCGGATGACGCCACCGGCTCGCTCCTCGCCGTGGCCGAGTTCGCCAACTACGGCGTCCCCGCCGTCACCGACACCACCGCGCCCGTCGCGGTCTCCGCCGGTACCCTCGACGGCCGCACGGTCGGCGTGAAGTTCTCCGAGGCGGTCAGCACCCCGTCCGCGACCGATCGCCTCAAGTACACGCTCTCCCAGGGCACCGTCCTCTCGGTCCGCCCGGGCATCAGCGGCGACACCGTCTACCTCTCCGTCGCCGGCCTCACCGCCTCCAACTTCACCGTCTCGGTGTCGGGAGTCGTTGACCTCTACGGCAACGCGCTGGCTTCCACCACGTTGAACGCCCGCCGCTCCACCTGGACCTCCACCGACATCGGCTACATCCAGGACCCCGTGTTCCGTCCGACCCTTGGTGATGATCCGTACGTCGCCGGTTCCGCCGTCGCCGTGTCCTCCGACACCAACCCCGAGGTCGAGATCGTCGGCGGTGGTTCCAACGGCTACAATCCGGGCGACTACATCCACTACCTCTACCGTCCCTACACCGGTAACTTCGACGTGGTGGTCGCCATCGACCGCTTCGACCGCCGCGGCATCGCCGGCGGCTACGCTAACGGCGGCATCCACGTCCGCGCCGGCCTCTACCTGCCGGACAACACCGAGATCGGCGCCAACACCAAGGTGCCGAGCTACGTGAACATCGCGTACTACGAGTCCTCTGACCCGAACCGCGCCGCGATCGAGCTCAACCGCCCCGCCGCCGGTGACAACTACGGCAACAGCGGTCCGTACTCGAACGACACGCTCATCGGCAGCCTCCGCGGGTTCTTCACCGACCTCCGCGCCGTGGACGCCGCCGGCACCATCTCGGCCGAGTCCGATCCGAGCCAGGCCAAGTGGATCCGCGTGAAGCGCACCGGCCAGTCGTTCACCTCGTACTTCAGCTACGACGGCATGACCTGGGTGGAACAGGACGGCTCGACCCGCACCATGTCGAACCTCCCGGCCACCGTGCTCGTTGGCTTCGGCCACCACAACGACACCGGCTACGGCGTCCCGCCCGCCGGCAGCACCTACGCCGGCAACGGCACGGTCAACGGCGACGGCGCCCCGGTCCAGAACGAGTCCAACTACGGCGTCGTCCGGATCCGCAACTTCGGCGACCTCGCCACCGCGTTCCCGGTCGAGTCCCCGCTCATCGAGATCCGTCGCGCCGACGGTTCCGTGGTCCTCTCCTGGACCGGCACGGGCTTCACGCTCCAGTCCTCGACCACGCTCAATGGGACCTATACCGCGACCGGCCTGACCCCGATCGTCACCGGCAACGTCAGCACCGTCACGATCGCCCCGACCGAGAGCGGCCGGTTCTATCGCCTCGTGCGCTGATCCCTGTCTGAAACGCCAAGGGGGCCGGCATCCAGCCGGCCCCCTTTTTCGTACCCAGCCCACACCCGACTCCGGTCGGGGAATCCCAGCCCCCCGCCTCGCACACGGGTCGTCTGGACCTGGCGGGGCTGACGACTCTGTTTCCGGGTGCAGGGTTCCAATCGCGGAGCCGGCCTCTCAACCGACCATCAGGAGGACATCGCCCGGCCTTCCCCGCCCCCTGCCCGCCGCATCAGCGGCAACGCATCAACCTCGGTTCACCTTCACTCCCATCCACCAGGGACCCGGGTGGTGGACGACGCAGCAGGCTTTCCCAAGGACCGGCGCCGGTACCGGATCCGCCGCGGTGTTTCGAACCGAAACCCACCCTCAAGGTTCCCGATCAGCGGCCGTTCCACTGCTGGTTGCGCGGCTTCATCCGTTCCGGTTCCGGCTTGGTGTCCGCCTTCAGCACCACGTTGGTACCCGAGGTCCAGGGGATCTCACGGAAGTCGACGAACAGCGTCCGCGGCACCATCTCGACCGCATGCCCGAAGGCGTTGATGGAAATCGTCCCGGGCAACTGGGTGTTGTCGAGGAACACGATCGGGCCGAACGGCGTCGTGTTGGTATCCGGCCGCGTGTACACCCAGGTGATGGGCCCGTTGGTGACCCGCGGGGCCACCTCGCCCGGGAAGGACAACGCCAAGGGCCCCTCCTTGAGGATGCGCGGATGGTCGATCCGAAGCTGCGGCGTCCCGTCGGGCTGGAGATCGAAGGTCAGCCTCCAGGCCCCGCTGCGGACACGGTACGCCTGGCACCCTCCGTAGATGGACACGTAGAGGAAGAGGGTGCCGATGAAGACTCCGAAGAACTTGCGGAGCGCCTTCTCCGCCTCCGGTGAGGGATCGTTGCTCAAGGTCCGGAGACGGTACCCGCGGACCGCCTCGGATCAAGCCGGGGTCGAACCCGTTCCGGTCGGCGCAGTCGCGTCCAGGGAGGACTCGGTCGCCTCCGCGGCAGAGGTCGCGGCGGAAGGAATCGCCTTGCCACCGAGGATCTTGAACATCACCGCCTCGCAGGTCGGGCACTTGCCCTTCACCGCCTTGCGGCCGTTCTTCATCACCTCCTCCACCGCCTCGGAGATCGGCTTCTTCGCCTTACATTTGACGCAATATCCTTCGAGCATGGTGGCAGTCCGGAGGTTCGTGGAACGCCCGCCGGGCTTCTTGGACCTTGTCGCCGCGGGCATCCCAAGTCAATCCGACCCGGGCGACGGACCGGTTTCGCCCGTTCCCGGATCACCACGCCCGTTCGATCGAACGGCGCTGCCAGAGGAACTCGAACATGTTGCCCTCGTGCGGCTGGTCCCAGGAGATCTTCATCGTGGAAACCGGGCCGATGTTCAGGCGCTCGATGTGCGCGTAGGCCTCCAGCTCGGCGATGAACGCCGGGTCCTTCGTGATCGCCGTGCAGGCCAGCGTGTAGCCGATGTGGCGCAGCATCTCCGACTGCGGCACCTGCACCACGCTCGCGTAGGGACACAGGAACTCCCGGTTGGCCAACGGATGCTGGAACGAGTCGCAACGCACGATCGTGGGAAGCAGGAAGGTCCCCAGGTCGCCCACGACCTTGCGCGGTCCGTTGCGGTACTTCGCGGTCACGTCCTCGGCTCCGGGCGTCTTCAGCCCCTCCTCCAGCTGGCCTTCGATGTAGTCGGCCATCTTCGCGTTGGCGAAGCCCGAGAGACGCGCCCCCGGATCCTCGGGCGCGGTCGGGGCGATGGGTCCCAGCCTCTGGGCCAAGGCTTCGGCGATCTCCGCCCCGTGCCGCGGCACCACCACCGCGCTCGCGTTGATGCACGACCGACCACCGTTGTCCGAGATGCTGGAGACGATGACGTCGATGTAGTCGCGCCAGTTGTCGACCTGATCCTCGCCGATGAGGATCTTGCTCCAACCCGGGCCGTGGATCTGGATGGCCGGGTTGTTGGCATACTGCTGGGTGGTGGACTTGTCGCCGAAGATCAGCGCGCGTCCGCAGGAGTTCAGGATCGCTGCGGCGCCCTCGTGGTCCGTGGGATAGAAGCCGAAGGCCTCCGCCGGCACGCCGGCCGCGATGAACGCCTGAATGAGGCGGAACGGGGTCCAGGGCTCTTCCTTGCCGGGCTTGATGACCACCGGGGTCTTGAGCGCGATCGACGGGATCCAGAGCGAGTTCACCGCCGGGGAATTGCTCGGCATCACCAGCCCCAACGCCTGCGCGGTCGGGAAGAACGCCAGCTTCGTGCCGAACTGCTCACCGTATCCCCGGTCGAGGATCGAGAGGTCGAGTCCGCGGGAAAGCCCGTTCAGCACCTCCGGCATGTGGGTCAGCGCGTAGTGCACCTTGGCCATGTTGCGTCGCACCATCACGTGCGGCAGTCCGCTCGTGGTGCTCAGCGTGCGCACGTAGTCGTCCGGCGACTGCACATGCCCACGGTCGCCGAGCGGCAGGGACCCGTTCAGGAAGAGGTCCCCCGCCTTCGCGCTCAGCTCCATCAACTCCGCCACCGTGAACCGCCGCAATGCCGCCCGTGCCGCACCCAGCTTCTGCAGGTCCTTCTTCACGATGCCCGCGTTCACCGTGGACACCACCGCGCGCACCTCGCCCGTCCGGAAGTCCTTCACCTCGGACTGGTCCAGCGAGGCGTAGCTGCGGCCGAAACGGAGCACGGGAAGATGCGGGATGTCACTCATGGTCGGGATGTCGATTCGAAGTCCGGCCGGCAAATTGGTACGTCTGCGTACAATTGGCAAACGGAGGTTTGTGGCGACGTCGGTCGCTGGTCGGCGGGATCAGGGCTTGGCCGGCATCGGCAGCAACCTCCACTCGCCAGGCGCGAGGCCGTCCGTCGTGAATTCGCCGAACTGGCTTCGGTGCAGCGACAGCACCTCCAGCCCCTGGCTGTGGAACATCCGCTTCACCTGGTGGTAGCGGCCCTCGATCAGCTCCACGCGCGCGGCGCAGGGCCCGGTGATCTCCATGCGCGCCGGGAGACACGGATCCTCCTCGCCGTTCAACAGGAAGGTCCCCGATGCGAACAGATCCACCAGCGACGGATCCGGGTCGCGGTCGAGCACCACCTCATAGACCTTCGGCACCTTGTGCCGCGGCGACGTCCAGCGCTGCACCAACCCGCCTTCGTCCGTCACCAACAACACCCCGGTGGTGTCCTTGTCGAGGCGCCCCACCGTGGTCACCGGCGGATTCCGGTGGCTCCAGCGTTCGGGAAGCAGCTCGAAGACGTTCGCCCCCTCGCGTTCGTCCCGGGAGCAGACGAAACCAGCCGGCTTGTGCAGGAGGCAGAGGATCCCCTCGGGCCGCTCCACCGGCTCGCCATCGATGCGGACCTCGGTCAGCTCGACCCGCTCCCCGGAGTCGCGGGCCCGCTCGCCGGCCACGAAGACACGTCCCGCCTTCACCCAACCCCGGGCTTCGCTGCGGCTGCAGTACCCGTGACGGGAAAGGATCTGGTCGATGCGATGGCGAGCCATGTCCGCGGGAGCAGAGCAGAAGTGCCGGACCGGAAGAAGCCCGGCGGCCAGCGGAGTGTCAGCGGTAGGAACGCGGCTCGTTGGCCCGCCACTCGCGTTCGATCCGGGAGACGTGGTTCCCTTCATGGTTCGAACCGTCCCGGACCTCCGTCGAAGTGAACCCGAGGTTGTCCGACCTGCAGGAACAAAGGACT
>JAIXUV010000017.1 GCA_027483345.1 Verrucomicrobiales bacterium
CGCTCGAGCGCTTGAAGCGCATCCAGGAGAACCACGGCGTCCTCGACGACCGCTCCGCCGCGCTCAGCGCCTTCAAGATCAGCCACAAGTCCGGCAATTGGTTCTCCTCGCACCCGCCCTTGGAGGACCGCATCGCCGCGCTCCAGCAGGCCGCCTGATCCGCTCATCGGGGAGCGGAGACGGAACCTCACGCAAACCCGCCAAGGCGCGAACGGGAAGCTGGGGCCGGAACCGTGTTGGCCACCGCCGGTAGGTGCCTTGGCCTGGCACTCTCAGTTCCGAGCTTCCCTTCGCGGCTTGGCGCCTTGGCGTGAGTCACCCTTCTGATGGGTCCCGAGCCTGCTAGGGTCAGCGTGGATCCGGGGCCAACCGCCGGGTCAGGTACGGGTCTAGGCGCGCGAGGACGAAATGGGCCCACGCTTCCCGGAGCCGTTCCCAACGCCCACGAGATCGGTTCCAGGTCCGCGCCTCCACCCGGTCCGCGCGTCCACACGCCTCGGACATCCAGGCCCGCGCCTGCTCGGCCACTTCCGGCCGCTGGATGCGGACCATGATCTCGTGGTTCAGGTGGAGGCTACGGGTGTCCAGGTTGGAGGAGCCCACGTAGACGATGTCGTCGAGCCGGTAGAGCTTCGCGTGGAGGACCTGGGGCCGGTACTCGAGGATCTCCACTCCGGCCCGCAGCAGCCCTCCGTAGAGGAACCGTGCCGCACGACGTGACATGGGCACGTCCGTCCGTCCCGGCACCAGCAGGCGGACCCGGGCACCGGCACGGGCCCGTCGCGCCATCAGCCGTCGCAACCTCAGGCCCGGCAGGAAGTAGGCGACCGCGAACTCGATTTCCCTAGCGGTCTCGAGGTCCTTGTGGAGCGCTCCCAGGAAGAGCGCCCGCCCACGTCCCGGACCGCTCTCGAGCACGGACATCGTCGGATCACCGGTCTGCGGCGACGTCCGGTCGCGGCGACGCAGGCGGACGAACCGTGCCGGGCAGGTTTCAGCCAGCGACCAGAGATGGTCGAAGCCCGAGGCGAGCGCCGGAACCGCGGGCCCCTCGAGTCGGATCCCCACGTCGCACCAACCCCGGGTCACGCCGTCGCCAAGGTACTCCGGAGCCACGTTGAACCCGCCGACCAGGGCCACCCGGTCGTCCGCAACCACGAGCTTGCGGTGGTTCCGCACCAGGAGGCGGCCCTTCGAGACCGGGTTGAACACCCGGCAGGCGACACCGGCCGCGACGGTTTCCTCCAACGCCCGGTCCGGCAGCTCGATGGAACCGATGCCATCCACCATGAGGCGCACGTCGACACCCCGGCGGACGGCCGCACCCAACGCCTCCCGGACCGCATCGCCGGGCGCGGTTTCGGAGAGGATGTAGGTCTCCAGCCGCAGGCTTCTCCGGGCGGACGCGATCGTGTTGAAGAGAGCACGGAACGCCTGGTCCCCGTCTCCGAGCCACTCCACGCCCGTTTCCATCCCGGTCATCGGATCGCAGTGTGTCGGAGCCCCATGCCCCGGGCGAACCGATTCGGGGCTGGGACCGAAAACGGGCTCGCGGACCCCGGCGCATTTGCTAACCCTTTGGCCATGCGTGCGTCGTCCCTGTCCCGCTGGTTTCCGTTGTTGGCCGTGGTGGCCGGAGTCTTCGGCCGGACCCAGGCGGCGACCAATTCCCTGCCGCTCCTTCCCGAGGCCCCTGCACGCAAGAAGGCGCCCGCACAATACACGGCGGTCCCCTACAGCCCGCCGCCCACGACCAATTCCGCCGCACGCACCTTCAATCCCGACGCCCTCGCCTGGAAGGAGAAGGCCCTGAAGCTCCAGGCCAAGGACGGCCAGACGTCCGTCGACTTCAAGCTGGTCTTCACCAACGTCTCCTCGAAGGCCGTCGTCATCTCCGGCACCCAGACCAGCTGCGGTTGCACCGTGGCCAAGCTGCCCCAGACCCCGTGGACCATCGGACCCGGCGAGACCGGCGAAATCGGCGGGACCATGAACATCCTCGGCAAGAGCGGCCTCGTCACCAAGACCGTCGGCGTCGACTACGACGGCGGCCGGGCCACCCTTTCGGTGACGGTGGACATCCCCAAGGCGGATCCGACCCGGATGCGCGAGGCCGATCGCCAGCGGAACCTCGCGGTGGCCTCGGCCGACCGCCAAGCCGTCTTCCGCGGGGACTGCGCCACCTGCCACGTCACCCCGACCATCGGCAAGCGCGGCCACGAGCTCTACAACACCGCCTGCGGCATCTGCCACGACGCGCCGAACAAGGCCTCGATGGTGCCCGCACTGCGCGAGCTGAAGGTTCCGACCGACTACGACTACTGGTTGAACTGGATCCGCAACGGCAAGCCGAACTCCCTGATGCCCGCCTTCGACCTCAAGCAGGGCGGCATCCTCGACCAGGCCCAGATGGAGTCCCTCGCCGAATACCTCGACAGCGCCGAATTCGGGAAGCGCTCCATCCGCGGCGCCCTTCCCCTCGGCAATCCGACGAAGTGAACGCACCGCGAACCGCCCGCTTCCTCTCCTTCGAAGGCGGTGAGGCGGCCGGGAAATCCACCCAGATCCGGCTCCTCTCCGAGCGGCTCCGCTCGACGGGCCTGGACGTGGTCGAACTCCGGGAACCGGGCGGCACTCCGATCGGCGAGAAGATCCGACACCTGCTCAAGCACGATCCCGATGGACACGGGATGTCTCCCGAATCGGAGCTGCTGCTCATGAACGCCAGCCGCGCCGAGCTGGTGCGGAAGGTGATCCGGCCCGCCCTCGAGGCCGGTCGATGGGTGGTCTCCGACCGCTTCTTCGACTCCACCACCGCCTACCAGGGTCATGGACGCGGATTGGACCCGCTTCAGGTACGCGCCGTCATCGACATCGCCGTCGGCCCGACACGGCCCGACCTGACGCTCTACCTCGACGTCGACCCCGCCACCGCGCGACAGCGGCTTGCGCGACGCCGGGGCGACCAGGCGGTGCCCGACCGCTTCGACGAGGAGAAGGACGCCTTCTTCTCCCGCGTCCGCGCGGGATTCGAGTCGATTCTCGCGACGGAGCCGGAACGCATCGTCCGCGTGGATGCGGGAGGCGACGTCGCCACCGTGGCCGACGCGGTCTGGAGGCAATTGGCCTCGCGGAGCTGGGTCTGATCCGGCGGCCGGATCAGCGTCCGAAGGGCAGCCCGCCCATGAGCCCGCCGCCGCCCATGCGGGACATCATCTTCTGGAACTTGCCCATCTTGCGCATCATCTCGCGCATCTCGTCGAAGCGCTTCAGCAGGTTGTTCACCTCGGTGACGGTGACGCCGGAACCCTTGGCGATGCGCTGACGCCGCTTCGCGTTCAGGATCTGCGGGGTGCGGCGCTCCTGGTGGGTCATGCTGCACAGGATGCCTTCCATCCGCTTGAACTCCTTCTCGCTCTTCGAAAGGTCGGCGTTCTTCAGCATCTCGCCGCCGCCCGGGAGCAGGCCCACGAGATCCTGGATCGGCCCCAGCTTCTTCATCTCCCGCAGCTGCACGAGGAAGTCGTCCAGGGTGAACTGCCCCTTCCGCATCTTCTCCTCGAGGTCCATCGCCTTCGAGGCGTCCACGCGGTCGATGGCCTTCTCGACGAGGGAGACGACGTCGCCCATCCCGAGGATCCGTTGGGCCATGCGCTCCGGATGGAACGGCTCGAAGTCCTCGACCTTCTCGCCGACGCCCATGAACTGGATCGGCTTGCCGACCACGTGCCGGAAGGAAAGCGCGGCGCCGCCGCGGGCGTCGCCGTCGAGCTTGCTCAGGATCGCCCCGGTGATGTTCAGGGCCTTGTCGAAATGGGTGGCGACGTTCACCGCCTCCTGGCCGGTCGCGGCGTCCAGCACCAGCAGCGTCTCCTGCGGCTTCACCAGGTCCCTCAAACGGACCAGCTCCTGGACCAAGGGCTCGTCGATCTGGAGCCGCCCTGCGGTGTCGAAGATCAACGTGTTCCGCTGGTGCGAAGCCGCCCACTCCAAGGCCTCCCGTGCGATCAACAGGACGTCCGTCTCCCCCTTCTTCACGAAGACCGGCACGCCGATCTTCTCGCCCAGGGTCGCCAGCTGGTCCATTGCGGCGGGACGGTAGACGTCCGCCGCCACCAGCAGCGGAAGCCGCCCCTGCTTCACCAGGAGACGCGCCAGCTTCGCCGAACTGGTCGTCTTGCCCGAACCGTGGAGACCGCACATCAGGATGCAGGCCTGTCCGCCGGAAAGCTTCAGCCCCTGGTGTTCCGACCCGAGCAACGCGACCAGCTCGTCGCTGATCAGCTTGATCATCTGTTGGCCGGGCTGGACCGACTGGATGACCTCGGCGCCCAGGGCCTTCGTCTTCACGGACTCGATGAAGTCCTTGGCGACCTTGAAGTGGACGTCCGCCTCGAGCAGCGC
>JAIXUV010000326.1 GCA_027483345.1 Verrucomicrobiales bacterium
AACCGATCTGGCGGGCGGCACTCTCGGTGAGGGTGACAATCGACTCTTGGGTGGCAACCGTTTCCATGGGGTCTCAGGCTAAAAGTGATGCGTGTGGGTGTCAAACCCGCATCGGATGTACGGGAAACTCCGCCGTTGCCGGCATCGATCCCCGCACACCCGGGCGGGACGCTTACTCAAGGGGCGACGATTCGGTAGAAGCCCAAAGCGCTCGCGCTCGCGTCCTCGAACGCACCTTCCAAGGCGCCTTCCCCGGCGACGATGGGGACGCCGCCCAACGTTTCGGACCGCAGCACCCGGTAGGACCTGCCGGCGACGTGGTTCCAGAGCAGCCGGACCGAGCCACCCGGCAACCGCTCCACACGCACAAGGATCGGCGGATGGGCCTCCACCGGGACGATGTCGGCAAGGCGGGTCGGGATGACCTGGTAGCCGGTGTTCCGGGGGTTGGAGCTGTCGAACTGGCTCAGCACGCCGACGATGTCCACGGCATTGGTAGGACGAGCCGTCCCGATGATCTCGGTGACGCGGGAGTCGATGCGGAGGATGACCCCGGTCTGCCCGGCGGCATTGGTGACCACGACGTTCTGGCCGGAACCGAAGGTGGCGGCGTCACGGTTGACGTTGACGTTGCGCATCACCACAAGGCGTCCCTCCAGGTTCTCCAGGAGGGCGAAGTCGCTGGAACCCGCGTCCAAGGCCGCCGGGGTCGGCAGGGCGGCCCCGCTTCCGACCACCGTGACCGAAGTTGCGGCATTGGTGGCGTTCGGCGCGAACTGGAGCAGGCCGTTGAAGAAGCCGATCGGAGCCACGACCCGAACCCGGTCGCCCAGCGCCGGCAACTGGGTGCTGTTGCGCCAGAACACGGCGATGCCGGCGGTGGCATCCTGGATGTAGAACAGCCGGCTGGTGCTGGTGGTCAGGTTGACCGCAGTGGTGACGACGCCCTCGACGGTGTAGGACTCGGCGGAGAGGACGTCGTTGGTGCTGGTCGCGGGATCGGCGATGGTGGCCCGGACCTCGGCGATCGTGCGAACGACGGCGGTGTCGGGAACCACGGTCAGGACCGCGGCCTCGCTGGTCACGGCACCGGCCGCGTTGCGGACAACGACGGAGTACTCACCCTGATTGGCCGTCTGGACGTTCTCCAGGGAAAGCGTCGCGTTGGTCGCACCCTCGATCGGGTTGCTGCCGAAGCGCCACTGGTAGGTGAAGGGCGGGGTTCCGCCAACGCCAACCGAGAAGGTCGCCAAGGTTCCCACGATGTTGGTCCGGCTCGCCGGCGGAATCGCAACCACGGGAAGCTCCACGACAACAGTCTCCGTTTCGGTCCAGAGGGCACCTCCAGTGCGGAGGCCAGGAGAGCCGTAACGGCCGCCCAAGGAGGTATGCGGGACAAACGCCCCGGTTCCGGAGGGATTCCGGACCTGGGAGGCGATGTTCGTGCCTTCGGCGCCATAGAGGATGCGGCTGATCAGGCGGCTCGAGGCGTTCCGTAGCAGCAGGGTGTCACCTCCGTTGTTCAGGGCGAGAAGGCGTCCGCCGCTCGCGAGGCTCGCGGGTTCGTAATAGACGCCCGCGGGAAGCGTCGGTTCGCTGCCATTGAGCGGACCTCCGTAGAGGACCACCGCGTTCGAGGAGGCCAGGGTGACCGGAATGAAGAACTGATGCGTGCGGGACACCGCGTCGGCCAGGGTCCATCCGATGAGATCCACGCTTTCGGAACCGAGGTTCACGACCTCGACATACTCGTCGAGGTTTCCGGGCGAGGCGTCCGCGGTGAAGTTCGGGTAGCTCGCGCGTCGCAACAGGTTGTAGGCCGGGGAATTCGTCGCATCGGTCGGCGCCGGCATGAATTCGGTGATCACGATCCCCTGCTCCGCGACGGTGGGGGTGTAGAGCTGGAGGACAAGCGTGTTGGTGGCGCGTGAGGTCCAGACGTGCAGCTTGGCTGCGTAGGCGACACCCACGTCGGCGGCACCGGCCGTCCAGGTCAGAGTCGCGCTGGCGGAAGGCGTACCCGATCCGATCAGCGACCATTCCGCGCCCGCCGGGGCATCCGCACCGGCCAACTGGACGGGAAGGCCGTCGACGTCGAACGCGACGGCCGAGGTGGTGAGCTTCTCCCCGGGCAGGAGCGTGATCTCATTGAAAGTGTTTGTGGGGAGGTCACCGGCGCGGACCAACTGGGAAAGCACGTTGGTGAAGCGGACCACGGGCGGTCGGCTGTCGGAAACCACGTCGGCCGTCCGGGTCGGAAGCAGCTGGTAGCCGATCGTCCGCGGGTTGCTGGAATCGAATTGGCCGAGAACCCCGGTGACCCCGATCCGGCCGACCGGAACCGGCTGGCCGATCATCTCGGTCACACGGGCATCCACGCGGAAGTTGAACAGGGTCGGATCGAACGCGACTCCGGCCGAATCATACACGGTGAGGTTGTTGCCGTTCGGAAAGCTGATCGCGGCGGCATCCGGCAGCGAGAGCTGGACGTTGGTGATGGTCACCAGCGAACCTTCAAAGGCCTCCAACGCCGTGTAGTCGAAGGTCGCCCCGCTGCCATCCTGCCGGGTGACCAAGGTCTCCAGTGACAGGTTCCTCGGGGTCGGCAGGGGGTTGTTCGTGGAGATCCGGTTGACCGAGCCGCCGGCGGCTCCGGGCACCAGCTGGAACAGGCCGTTGAAATAGGTGCCCGGTCCACGGACACGAAGCCGGTCGCCGGCGGCGGGGACGAACGAGGCGCCGCCCCAGAACACTGCGATGCCCGCGGTTTCATCCTGCAGGTAGAAGAGCGCATTGCCCGCGGTGGTGAGGCTGACGTGGGTCGTCACCACCCCTTCCACCGTGTAGAGGGTGGCGGAATTGACGTTGTTGGTGTTGGTCTCGGTGGTCGGCAGGAACGCCTGGCGAACCGCGGCGATCGACATCGGCGTCGCGCTCGGGTCGGGGATGACGGTCAGGACCGCCTCCTGGCTTTCGGCGCGGCCCACTGCGTTGGTGACCACCACGGAAAACCGGCCCTGGGAATTGGTGGTGAGGTTGGTGAGCACCAAGGTCTGGGCGGTCGCCCCGTCGATCGCCTCGCCGTTGCGACGCCACTGGAAGGAGAGCGGCGCGGTGCCACCGACCGTCACTCCGAACTGGGCGCTGCCGCCGATCAAGCCGGTCTGGTCCTGCGGTTGACCGGTGATCGAGGGCGCCACCGGGCCGGCGCCGGAGGGATTTCCGGAAACGGTGAGGTAGTCGAAGCGCCACGTTCCCGAGGTGCCGTAGTTTCCGCTGACGGCCGCGTAGGCGCCGCCATCGAAGTCGGAGACGATCCGGACACGGAACTGCGGGTTGTCGTTCGCGGCCGCCACGGACGAGAAGTCGGCGGTCAACCCGTTGGTGAAGGCTCCACCGGTGGCGATCACGAAGGACGGTCCGTCGACGTAATCCGTGCCGTTGACCGTATAGAGCACCTGGACCTTGCGGCTGCCCGTGTTGCTGGAGCGGAAATCAAACTTGAGGACGATGTCACGGAAGCCGGTGGTGCCGGCAGCGATCTCGATGCCCGCGGTGCGCGGCGCATTCCCCTGGGCGGGGAAACCGGTGAAGTTGACCGCCTGGTCGCCCGTGGTCGCCGGATCGGAAGACCCGGTGCCGGAGACCGAGGAAACCGTGACACCGCCCAGCAGTGTGATCGTGCCGTTTCCGGAGGTTGGGACCAGCTGTATGGCGGTGTCGGTGCTGTTGAAGTCCCATAGGGCGACCAGGGATTGCGCTCGGGTGGACGAGGCCCCCGCTAACAGGAGAGCGAGGGCGAACAGGGCTCGAAGGATCATGGTTGGAATCGGTGAAGGGAGAGGCTGGGAAATCAGAATCGTTCGCGGTTCGGGTTCCAGATCACGTCGGAATTGAACCGCTCCTCGCGGCCAGAGGTGCCGTTGGTGATGTAGGAACGCCGGAAGAACTGGGCGTGGCCGTCGGTGAACACCAGGTTGCCGCCTCCGCGATCGCCGCGGCCGTTGTGCCGGGCGGCGACGCGGTCACCGCGTGAGGCGGGGAAGATGCCGTTGCGGTTGGGCTCACTCGTGTAGGTCTCAAGGGTCGGACTGAAGGCGGCATCCACGAGCAGCACGGTCGAGGACGGGTTCTGCAGCGCACCGAGCGTGGGCATGCTGGGGTATTCGAAGGCGTTGCCTTGGACGCCATTTCGGATCGACGTCACGAGCTTCAGGTCCAGGTTCATGGTGTAGCTGAAGAAGCCGAAGGTCCCGCCGCGTAGGAAGCGGTCCGCCGCGGCCGCCTTGGCCGAAGGGCAATGCCAGAACTTCCCGTTCCTGCCAGGGAAAGGCAGGACATCCTGTGGATTCGCCCCCGTGGCCCGGGCCACGTGGTTCGACAACGTCTGCTGCCCCACCATCGAGGGCAGGCTGTTGAACCAGGCATACGGATCCCACGGACTTCCCGGTCCCGAGCTGGACCCGGTGTCGACGCCGTACTGGCCGCCGTTGTCGGTGCCGTCCCGCGGGATCGCATCCCGGTTCTCGGTGGAGTAGAGCTGAAGGCCCAATCCCCACTGCCGTAGGTTGCCCATGCACTGCACCGAGGAGGCCTTGGACTTCGCCGTGGCCAGGGCCGGCAACAACATCCCTGCCAACACCGCGATGATGGCGATCACCACCAGCAACTCGATCAGGGTGAAGGCGAAGACGGATCTCTTGCGTGGCATGGGAAGCACTCGGGTCATGTGCAGCGAACAGGATTGCGCCGAGAAGTTCACGATGGCGAAGGAAAACAATCCAGCGAACCCGGGCAAGAGGTGTCTTCCAAGTTCCAGTGACATTCCCATGACGCCACGGCTCGACTTCGATCCAACGCCCCGTACGATCCACCCGATGCCTCCGGGAAACGACCTCCCCACCGCCCGAAGCGCCACGAACACACTCGGACGGATCGTCCGTTCGCTGTCCGTCGGCCTTTTCCTCCCCTCTCTGGCCGCGGAGACCTTCAATGCCCCGGGCTTCAACCCGAACCCCAGTCGCCATGACTCCCTGGTCCACGCCCGTGTCTTCGTGAAGCCCGGGGTGGAGCTGACGAACGCCACCGTCATCCTCCGAGACGGCCGGATCGAAGCCGTCGAAGTGGGCTTGGCGCCGGCGGCGGGTTCCAGGGTCTGGGACCTCACGGGAACCGTCGTCTACGCCGGCTTCATCGATCCCCACCTTGCCCTGGGCGCCAAGAAACCGCCGGTCGACACTTCGGAGTCGGAGCCAGACCGCGGCAACTTGACCTCCGGAGCGCCTCGCTTCTTCGGCGTGCCCGGCCAGGAGTCGGACCCGGGGCGTCCCGGACCGTCCCATGGACTGAAGGACATCTCGCCCGAACGCCGGGTCGCGGACGACCTCTCGCCGGATGGCAAGGTGCTCTCCGAACTGCGGGAGATCGGTTTCACCGCGGCAAATGTCGTCCCAACAACCGGCCTTCTCCGCGGCCGCGCGGCGGCGATCCAACTGGGTTCCACCTCCCCCAACGAGGCCATCCTCGCGGCCGAAACGACCCGCCATGCGGCGTTCGCCCCGACCCCAGGCGACGAAGCCTATCCCAGTTCGCTGATGGGCGGTATCGCCGCGATCCGTCAGGCCCTGCTGGACGCGAAGTGGTACGTCGCCGACCACGCGGACCATGCCGCTCGTCCCGATCGGCGTCCGCGGCCCGCCTTCAATGCCGCCCTCGAGGCCCTCGCGCCGGCGGTGGACAAGCCGGAATCGTCCTCGTTCGTGTTCGAGCCCGGCAGCGTGCTGATGCAGGACCGCGCCTTCCGGCTCGCCGGCGAATTCGGCATCACCCCCCATCTGGTGGCCTCCGGTCAGGAATGGCGCCGTCCGGACCTCGTCGCCGAACTCGCCCGACGCCCGGTCACGTTCATCGTCCCCGTCCGGTTCCCGGCCATTCCCAAGCTTCCCGACGACGCCGCCTGGGAGGGCATCTCCCTGGACCTCCTCCGCGCCTGGGACTGGGCCCCGGAGAATCCCGCGTTGATCCGCCGGTCCGGAGCCGAGATCGCCCTGACCACACACGGACTTTCCGACCGCAAGTCGTTCCGGACCGCCCTGCGTTCCGCCATCGACCGGGGGCTTTCCGAAGCCGACGCCCTGGCCGCGCTCACGGTGGTTCCCGCCCGCCTTTGCGGACTTGGTGACCGTCTCGGCACCATCGAGGTCGGCAAGCTGGCCAACCTCACCCTCTGCGATGCCGGCGGGTACTTCGATCCTGAAGCCCGGGTCCGAGCCGTCTGGATTGAGGGTCGCCTGCACGAAACGGAAGCCTCGCTGACGCCGGTGAAGGAAGCGAAGGAGGAGGAACGGAAGAAGAAGTCCACGGCCCGCGAGTTCGCGGCGAAGCGGGTGGCCCGTTCACCGATCGAAGGACGCGGTCCCTCCACCAACCCACCCGCCCTGCTCGTCCGCAACGCCACCGTCTGGACCAGCGGCCCGCGCGGGGTGCTGCAGAAGGCGGATCTCGTGGTTCGGGACGGCCGGATCGTCTCGGTCGGAGACGCGCCGAAGGACGGGACATTCCACGTCGTCGACGCCACCGGCCTGCACGTGGCGCCCGGGATCATCGACTGCCATTCCCACTCGATGGTCCTCGGAGCGGTCAACGAGGCCACCCTGCCGAGCACCGCGATGGTGCGGATCGCCGACGTGGTCAACTCGGAGACCGACAACATCCACCAGCAGCTCGCCGGCGGCACGACGGTGGCCAACCTCCTGCACGGATCCGCGAACCCGATCGGCGGACAGAACGCGGTGATCAAGCTGCGTGACGGCGCCCTGCCCCAGGGCCTGCTGCTCGAAGGGGCGCCGGCCGGCATCAAGTTCGCCCTCGGCGAGAACGTGAAGCAGGCCAACTGGGGCGAGAAGTACGTGAGCCGCTTCCCGCAGACACGGATGGGCGTGGGCACGTTCTACGTGAACCGCTTCACCGCGGCCCGGCAATACCAGCAAGCCCGGGCCCGCGGCACCCTGCCCGACGGTTCGCCACTGCGCAGGGATCTCGAACTGGAAGCCCTGACCGAGATCCTCGAAGGCACCCGCTGGATCCACTGTCACAGCTATCGCCAGGACGAGATCCTCGCCTTCCTCCGCATCATGGAGTCCTTCGGGGTGAAGGTGGCCACGTTCCAGCACGTGCTGGAGGGCTACAAGGTGGCCGACGAACTCGCGCGCCACGGGGCGGGTGCCAGTTCGTTCTCCGACTGGTGGGCCTACAAGGTGGAGGTGTTCGACGCCATCCCCTACTCCGGAAGCCTCATGCGGGATCGCGGCGTGCTGGTCAGCTTCAACTCCGATTCCAGCGACCTCGCGCGCCGCCTCAATTTCGAGGCGACCAAGGCCGTCAAGTACGGCGGCACCCCGGATGCGGAGGCGCTCAAGTTCGTGACCATCAACCCGGCCAAGCAGCTGCGCATCGACAACCGGGTCGGCTCGCTGGAACCCGGAAAGGACGCGGACTTCTCGATCTGGTCCGGTTCGCCCCTCGATTCCGGAAGCGTCTGCCTCGAGACCTGGATCGACGGACGCCGCTACTTCCGGCGGGCCGACGAACCGGCGCGCGCCACGGCCCTGTCGGCGGAGCGGACTGCGCTGATCGCCAAGGCCAAGCAGATCGCCGACGGCCCGGCCGAAGCCAAGGCGACCGAGGCCGCCCGGAAGCAGTTCTTCGTCCGGGCGCTCGAGCAGGCGCGCCACCTCGGCGTCTCCGAATGCCAGGACTGCCGCGTCCGCCAGGAGGACTGAAGCCCCACCTCCGACACCTCGTGCGCTCCGGACCCGAATCTTCGCCGCGGCCCCTCGGGTTCATCGACGACACCCACGTCCGGCTCGGGCGGTCGGTCCGGCTTTACTTCGGCGGATGCAACTACCTCGGCCTCGCCTGGAATCCGGTCCTGCGTCGGGCGTTGGTCTCCGCGGCCCGGTCGGGTCCCTTCCAGACCGGCGCCTCGCGTCGCACCACCGGTGAACATCCGGCCTTCAACGGTCTCGAGTCCGCCGCCGCCCGCTTCTTCCGCACCGACGCCGCCGCCTACTTCGGGAGCGGATACCTCGCGTCCGTCGGCGCCCTCGACGGACTCCGCCATCACGCCTCCCATGTGCTCCTCGACGACGGGGCGCATCGTTGCCTGCAGGATGGAGCCCGGGTGTGCGGCCTGCTGGTGATACGCTTCGCCTCCTGGAACGCCGACGCCCTGACCGATGCGCTCCGTTCCCTGCCCCGGGGTTCGCGTGCCCTCGTGGCGGTCGATGGCACCGGCGCAATCCGACCCGGAATGGCACCGCTTCGGGAGTACCTCGCCCGGTTGCCGCGGAACGGATGGCTCGTAGTGGACGACGCGCACGGCGCCGGAACGGTCGGACCGGGAGGACGCGGCGCCTGTGCGTCCATGGGCCTTTCGGATCCGCGGCTCGTCCAATGCCTCACGCTGGCGAAGGCGTTCGCGACCAGCGGCGGGTTGGTCCTCGGATCGGCGGAAACCGTGGAAACCCTGCGGGCCAACGCCGGCGCCTACACCGGATCCACTGCCCAACCGATCGCCCTGCTCGCCGCCGCCACCGCCGCCATCCGCTGGGTCGAACGGCATCCCGGCCGGATCCGCCGCCTGCATTCGAACCTCGCCCGGTTTGCCGAGTTCACGGCCTCGCTGACGCGGTTATCCTTCGACCCACGAACTCCCGTCGGAACCTGGGTTCCGAAGGACGCCGGCGAAGCCGCCCAGCTCGCCAAGGCCTTGGAAAAGGAAGGCATCCACCCGCCCTGGATCCGCTATCCGGGGGGGCCTGAAGCGGGCTTCTTCCGCTTCGCCATCAGCGCCGCCCACACCACCGAAGACCTGGCCACATTGGCCCGTGTCCTCCGTTCCGTGGACTCCGGTGTACCCGGCCAAACCGGCTAGGTCGCGGACGGTGCCGCCGCCTGGAACAGCGCGCAGTGGGCGCCGGCGGGATCCTGGATGACCGCGAACAGGCCCATCGGCGTGTCCCGGACTTCACCCAC
>JAIXUV010000207.1 GCA_027483345.1 Verrucomicrobiales bacterium
CCGGCCTTGGTGGCCACGCGTTGGATGGCGAAGGCGTTGGGGCCGCCGGGGACGATCTCGACGTCGAGGCCGGCCTCGCGGTACCAGCCCTTCAGCAGGGCCTGGTAGAAGCCGCCGTGTTCCGGCTGGGGATACCAGTCGGTCATCAGGCGCACCTTCACCGGCTCCGCCGCGAACAACGGCAGCACCGCGCAGAGGAACGCGAGCAGGACCCGAGAGATCCGGGCGGCCGGGAACGGGTTCGTGATCGGGGTTCGCTTGGGCATGGGAGGCGGGTTCACTTGGCCCGACGGAGCCGGTCGTGGAACCGGCGGGCCGTGCGGCGGTGTCTTTCGAGGAGCTTCGGCAGCTCGACCCCGGTCGGCTGGCCGTCCCGGACGCGGACCTTCCCGTGGACGAGCACGGTCTCAGCGTTGCGCGGATGGCAGAGCACGAGGCCGTGGACGACGTCGTCGGCACCGTTGCTGAAGAGGTCCTCGGCCGGGAACACGGCGAGGTCCGCGCACTTGCCGGGCTCGAGCGAGCCGAGGTCGGCGGACCGGCCGAGGTTGCGGGCGCCCTCGAGCGTGGCCATCTCGAGAGCCTGTTCCGGGGTCATCGCCCCGGCGCCGTGGACGACGCGGGTGAGGAGGAGCGCGAGCCGGGCCTCGTTGAGCATGTGGCCCGAGTCGTTCGAGGCCGAGCCGTCGACGCCGAGGCTGACGGGGCTGCCGCCGCTGCGGAGGTCGTTGACGCGGCAGACGCCCGACCCGAGGCGCATGTTGGAGCAGGGGCAGTGGGCGATGCCGGTGCGGGTGCGGGTGAGGTGGCCGACTTCGCGGTCGTTGAAGTGGATGCCGTGGGCGAGCCAGACGTCGTCGCCTTCCCAGCCGAGCTTCGACATGTAGGCGAACGGCCGCGCGCCGAGCATCTTCAGGGCGTCGGCGTTCTCGGGGATCGTCTCGCCGCAGTGGGTGTGGAGGCGGACCTTGAGCGAGCGGGCGAGGCGGGCGGTCTCGCGGTAGAGGTCGCCGGAGCAGCCGAACACGGTGCAGGGCGCGAAGGCGACGTGGGACATGGCACCGGGACCGGACCGGTGATGCGTGTCGAACAGGCGCTGGCAGTCGGCGAGGATGGTGTCGGTGTCCTGGCAGGACCATTCCGGCATGATGTCGCTCGGGATGTTCACCGAACCGCGGCAGCCGACGTAGCGGATCCCGAGCGCCGCCGCCGCCTCGAATCCGGCGTCGAGCATCCGGTCGGAGCCGTCGCGCGGGAAGAGGTAGTGGTGGTCGCTGGTCATCGTGCACCCGCTGAGCAGGAGCTCGGCGCAGGCGACTTGGGTGGCGACATGGAGGTCGTCGGGCGTGAAGTTCCGCCAGAGCGGCATGTGGCCGGCGAGCCAGGGCAGGAGCGGAAGGTTCGAGACCGGGCCGAACGCGCGGGCCAGGTTCTGGAACATGTGGTGGTGGGTGTTGATCATGCCCGGCAGCACGATGCCACCGCGGGCGTCCACCACCTCGACCCCACCACCCGCACCCCGGACGCGCGGGGCCGCACCGGTGCCCAGCGACCGGATGAAGCCGTCCTCCGCCAGCAACCACGCCCCTCGCAGGACGCGTCGGTCCGTGTCCATCGTCACCAGGTGGCCGATGTTGCGGACCAGCGTCTTCGTCTTGGGTGCGGCTTGGGGCATTTCTGAAGTTCCTCCGTCCCGGCTGCCGGGCAACCGGGGAAGACGTCCTAGGGAGTCCCGGCCCGTTCGACGGGCGCGTTCGTCCAGAACGGCGCGGGCAAGGTGGGATCCACCTTCAGGGCGGCCGGGGTGAAGGCGTCGGTGACGACGGAAGCAACCGGGACCGGCGTTCGGACGACGCCGAGGTCGAGCAGGATGCGGCCGAGCTCCTCCCATCGGCGGAGGTCGACGGCACCCATCGATTCGCCGCGGGCGGCGTCGCCTTCCACGAGGCGCAGCTCCCGCATCTTGACGTAGCTGAACCGCATGCCGCCGGCGTCCATGGTGGGCGAGATCGAGCGGATGTGAGCGTGGATGGGTTCGGGATCCTTGAAGTAGGATTGCCAGCCGAGGTAGGCGCCGCGGCTGAACTTGGCGACGAGTTCCGGGTGCTTCTCGACGAGTTGGCGGTTGGCGATGATCACGCGGTAGGGGTCGAAGCCGGACTCGCTGATCTGGAGAACCCTTGAGGCGACGCCCTCGCGCAGGGCGTAGTAGGGCTCGCTGGTCGGGTAGGCCTGCATGATCCAGTCGGGGTCCTTCACGAAGTTGGCCACGTTGCCCGTGATCGGACGCACCCGGATCTTCTTCAACGCGTATTTCTTCTGCAGGAACTGCAGCCAGGTGCCGCCGATCTGCATCGCGAGATCGCGGTCCTCGAGGTCGGCGAAGGAACGGACGGGGGAATCCGCGCGGACCATCACGCCCTGCGGGTCATGCTGGAAATAGGAGTTCACCGCGACAATGGGCAGGCCACGGTCGACGGCCACGAACACGGCGTCGCCGCGGACGATGCCAAGGCCGTAGGGATCGAGGGCGACCCGTTTCTCGATCTCGGAGTTGGGGCCGCCGATGAGGACGTTCACCTTCACGCCCTCGGCATCCCAGATCCCGCGTTGCTGGGCGGCGTAGTAGCCGCCGTGCTCGGGTTCGGGCACCCAGTCGTGGATGAAGTTGAGCGGTTCGGACTGGGCCTTGGCGTCCGCCGAACCGGCGGAGGAACCGGCGGAGGAATCGCGGCCGCATCCGCCGAGGAGCCAGAAGACAAGGACCGCGGCCACGGCCACCAGCAGTCGGGCGGACCAGCGGAGGGCATCCGCCAGCCTGGATTGGACCACGGACGAATTCTGCAGCTCGAAGTCGGTCTCGGGACGGTTCATGGAGTCAGACTTGGCCGGATGCGAACAGATGGGTCTCACGCCAAGGCGCAAAGACGCCAAAGGGGATTGGAAACCGCTGATTCTCCTCCGTTACAGCGCGACTTGGCGGCTTGGCGTGCGGGTCCGGTCTGCATGGATCGGATGTGGTTCGGTACAGGAAAAGGGGGCTTCCGACCGCACACACAACAGCCGGAAGCCCCACGCACTGGAGGAGGATGGATCAGAACTTGTAGCGGATCTGTCCGCTGATGCGGAAGGGCTGCTCGGGGAAGATCACGTCGTTGCCAGCGAAACCGGGGTCGATGGACGTCCAGTTCCGCTCGTCGGTGATGTTGAAGAAGTTGATCTGCACGTCCCACTTCGGCTGCTTGTAGAAGATGAAGGCGTTGATGACGTACTGGGTGGGGATGATGAGCGTGCCGTTCTGGTTCTGCCACTGCTCACCGGTGACCTGCGGGCCGACGCTGGCACCGAGGCCGTTGTCGAGCTGGTAGGTCAGGTAGGCGTTGAAGAGAACGCGGGGCACGGAGGCGGCGCGGGTCTTGCCGAGCACCGGCGCGTAGGAGTAGTTCGGGCTGCCGCGGCCGGTGCCGGACTGGCCGTCCACGATGAACCCGACCGGGAAACCGTCGAGGTAGTTGCCGGTCTGCTGGCCGGGGCGGGAGTCGGCGGTGGCGTCCTGGTAGGTGAAGTTGGCGCTCGCGTTGAAGTTGCGGTCCGGCTGGTAGAACGCCTCCAGCTCGACGCCCTTGGTCTCGATGCCGATCGGGTCGCCGACGAGCTGCGGGGCCACGCGGGTCTGGTTGAAGAGGGAGGCGCCGACGAAGACCTTGTTGTCGAGCAGGCTCGCCTTGGATCCGACCTCGATCAGCTCGCTCTCGGTGGAGAGGGAACGCTCGAGGCCGGCCTTGGTGTTGCTGGTGCCGTCCACGCCGCCGAAGTTCGCGCTGCCCTGGATCGCGTTGACCAGGTTGTAGGTCGCGTAGCTCGTCAGCGTGGGCATCCACTTGTAGATGCCGCTGATGAAGACCGAGGTGTTGAAGACGTCGGTCGAGACGTTGTAGCGGTTTCCGACCGGGAACCCGACGGCTTCTGGGCTGCGGGCGGAGGCGCTGATGTAGTCGCCGCGGCCGCCGGCGATGATGGAGAACTTGTCATGCAGCTTCATGTCCCACTGCGTGAAGAAGGCTCCCTGGCGGATCTCGGAGTTCTGGTCGCCGTTGCCGAAGAAGTAGTTCGAGCCGTAGCCGGGGGCGCCGGGGACGAGGACCGTGCTGCCGCCGTAGGTGGTGATGGCCGGGTTGACGGGCAACCGGAAGGAGGTGGCCGGCTGGGTGACGTCGTAGAGGAAGAACGGCTCGATCGAGAAGTCCTGGTAGGAGACGAGCGAGGCGTAGCGGAGGTCGACGCCGCTGATGGTCTTGATGGGCAGCTCGAAGCTGCCGAGCTTGGGCGCGATCTCGTAGTGGAGCTCGGTGCGGTCGTTGACCATCCAGTTCTCGGGCACCCACTCGGTGTAGCCGTAGCCGGAAGCCTTTCGGGACTCCTGGGTCTCGCCGTAGGCCCGGTTGACCACCTTGCCGAAGTCGTTGATCAGGTAGGTCGAGATCAGCTGCGAGGAGAACTTCTTCGCGGCGGCGCTGTCGCCGGGGGCGTTGATCGTCTGCCAGGGGTAAACGTGGACGCGCGAGGCGAGGTTCGTGTTGAGCAGCGCGAAGTTCGCGTTGAGGCCGAAGGCGCCGATGGAGGTCAACGGATCGCCGAACGCGTTGTTCGGGAGCACCGGGCCCGCGATGTAGAGCCAGTCGTCGATCAGCTCCTGGGTGACGCGGTTGATGCCGATGACCTCGTTGAAGCGGGAGGTGTAGAACTGGGCGTTCCAGTCGAAGGTGAGCTTCTCGTTCGGACGGAAGGTCAGGGCGCCGAAGATGTCCTGGGTGTTGTCCTTGACGTTCTGGTAGTAGCCCTCGGCCTCACGTCCGAGGTAGCTGACGCGCCAGGCGAGCTTCTCGTTGATCGGCCCGCCGTAGTCCAGGATCCACTCCGGGTTGAAGTAGCTCTGGCCGCCCGGGACGTAGCTGCCCCAGCGGGTAATCAGCTCGCCGTGGTTGGCGTCGAAGTAGGGGAGCTTGGTGACGAAGTTGACGTAGCCGCCCGGGCCGTTGCCCTGAGGACCGTAGACCGCGGAGCCCGGGCCCTTGACGATGTCCATCGCCTCCACGCCGTTGAAGCTCGCGAGCACCGAGTTGCGGCTGTAGATGGTCCGCTGGCCGTTCTGGTAGATCTCGGAGAGATCGCCGCGGATGACGGGGACGTTCGCGAGTCCGTAGCGGGACGGCGTGTAGACGCCGGGCGAGTACTGGTTGAAGTCCGTGGCGCGGGAGATGGCGCGGGCCTCCATCTGGGCCTTCGTCACCAGGGACACCGACCGCGGGGTCTCGAGGATGCTCCGGTCGTCGCCCATCACCGACTCCACGGGGCGGGCGGTCGGAAGGACCGTCTCCTCGATGGGCAGTCCCTCGACCACCACCTTGTCGAGCACGTTGGTCGATCCGGGAGTGGCCTCCTGCGCCTGCGCGGCGAGGAACGGGACGAGGGCGAGGGTGGCGACGCCACCGATACGGCCCGGAAGCCAGAAACGAGGTTTCATCAGTTCGGACGGATTAGTTGGGTTGTTTGAGTGCGACGGGGGTCAGACGCCGCAGTGCCCCCAAGGCATCCGGCGTGCCAAACCTCCCCCGGATCCTACGGCAGTTCCGGCACCCTACTGAAGGCTGATTCTTTCCACCGCCACCTCACCGGATTCCAGAGCGGGCGACAGTTGCCCGTTTTCCTCGGCTTCTGCGCAAAATCGGGGGAGTGGCCTTCCGCGGCACGACGTGGTTCGGATGAAGCGGATTGCTGGATGAACAGGGGATGCAGGCAGGAGATTCAATCTCGGCGCGGCGCTGGGGTGGTGAAGAGCGTCCGGGGGTGGGTGGCGGTATTTGGCCACGCTGGGCACGCGTGTGTCCCGGGGCGCCGGGTGGCCCTGATCCAGAAGCGACAGGGAGTCGACGGTCCACGGGCATTCGGAGGGTGAATGGGCCGATGGCGGGGCCATGGAACATCCTCTGCTTTACGCGCCAAGGATGGCCCAGACCCCGAAACGCCCGACCCCCGAGGATGAGGTGTTCATGAAGTCGCTGGCCGACTTCGCGCACCGCGAGTTGGCGACGGATCGCCGTTCGCCGTTCGCTTCGGACGTGGTGGAGACGTCGACCGGGAAGCTCGTGATGCGTCGGCTGAACGGCGTGCGGATCGAGAACGACCCGTCGAGCCACGCCGAGGTGCGGGTGATGCGTGCCGCCTGCAAGAAGCTCAAGACCACCAGCCTCAAGGGCCACACGCTGTACACCACCTGCGAGCCGTGTCCGATGTGCATGGCCATGGCCCTGTGGGCCGGGATCGACCGGGTCGTGTTCGGATCGACCATCTCGGACGCCTCGCGCCACTGCGCCCAGATCTACGTTCCGGCCAAGACCCTTCAGCGGAAGTCCGACATGGACTGCGAGGTCGTGGGCCCGGTGCTCCGCAAGGAGTGCGTCGCCTTGTTCGAGGATCCGCGGATGCTTTCCGCGATGGCGCTGTGGAAGAAGTCCCGTGGCGGGAAAGCGGCCAAGCCCGCGCGCCGCGCATCCGGATCCTGACACGCCGTCCGCCCCTTTCGTCCATGACCAACGCCGACCTCGTCGCACTCGCGGAGCTCCTGCCCGCCGAACGGATCGTCACCGCCCCCGCGCAGCTCGAGACCCTGAGCCGCGACTTCTACTGGTACTCGCCCATCCTGAAACGGGACCTCTCGGACCGCCGGGCCGAAGTGGTCGTGCAGGCGCGGGACGTGGAGGACGTGAAGGCGATCATCCGGTTCGCCTTCGGCCGCCGCATCCCCCTCACCCTGCGCGGGGCCGGCACGGGAAACTACGGGCAATGCATCCCGACCCACGGCGGCATCGTGCTGGACCTGGCGGCGTTGGACCGGATCCACGGCATCTCGCCGGACGGCGTCGCGGTCTGCGACCCGGCGGCCCGACTGGCCTCGATCGAGAACGCCGCGCGCCAGGTCGGCTGGGAGCTGCGATGCTATCCGAGCACATTCGTGAAGGCCGGCGTCGCCGGATTCTGCGCGGGCGGCTCCGGCGGCATCGGCAGCATCACCTGGGGCGGCCTCCGCGAGAACGGGACGGTCCACGCGCTCACCATCCTCACCATGGAGGCGGAGCCCCGTGAGATCCGCCTCGCGGGACCCGACATCTTCCGGATCCTCCACGCCTGGGGCACCAACGGGGTGATCGTGCAGGTGGAGCTGCGCCTGGCGCCGCGGACCAACTGGGCCCAGCTGGCGGTGGCGCATCCGGAGTTCCCGGCCTCGTTCGACTTCGTCGAGGCGATCGCCAAGAACGACTCCTTCAAGAAGCGCCTCACCTCGTGCTTCGAATGGCCGCTGCCGTCCCACTTCACCCCGCTGCAGAAGTGGGTACCGAAGGGCCGTGCGCTGGCCTTCTTCGAGGTGGCGGACGACCAGCTCCAACGGCTGGCCGACGCCGCGAAGAACGGGGGCGGCGAGGTCTGCTTCGTGGCCCCCTACACGGAACCGCGTCGCGGGACCCTGCTGAGCGACTACACGTGGAACCACACGACGCTGTGGGCGTTGAAGGGGGATCCCTCCCTGACCTACCTCCAGTGCGGCTTCTCCGCCACCGAGGCCCGCAGCCAGATCCGTCGGCTCAAGGCGCGGTTCGGCGACGACTTCCTGATGCACGTCGAGTTCGTCCGGTGGGACAACGTGGTCACCCCCGGCTCCATCCCGGTCATCCGCTACAGCACCGACGAGCGTCTCCGGGAGATGATCACCTTCTGCGAGGGCATCGGCGTGAGCGTGGCCAACCCGCACGTGAACTTCCTCGAGGGTTCGGGGCGTTGGCGGCCGGACGACGCCAAGCTGGTGGCCAAGCAGGAGTACGATCCCCGCGGCCTGCTGAACCCGGGCAAGATGCGCGGGTTCGCCGCGAGCCTCGAGGGGGTGTCCGGAAACGCGCCGCTGGAAGCCGCCGCCTGACGAACCCGAACCGACCCACGAACCCGTGAAGACCTGGATCCCGCCGGAACGATTCCTCCCCTACCTGACCTGGAAGCAGGTGGACGCCCTGCCGCGGGACCGCACGCTGCTGGTGCTGCCGACGGCGGCGATCGAGCAGCACGGCCACCACCTGCCGCTCGCGACAGACACGCTGCTCAACAACCTGCTCCTGGGCCATGCGTTGAGGAAGGTGCCGGCCGACCTGCCGATCTACGCCTTGGCGCCCGTGTGCTATGGCAAGAGCAACGAGCACGTGGGTTTCCCGGGGACGCTGAGCGTGGGGCGGGACACCTTCGCCGCGGTGCTGAGGGACCTCGCGCGCAGCCTCGTGGCGGCGGGCTTCAAGCGGCTGGTCTTCTTCAACAGCCACGGCGGGAACCATTCCCTGCTCGACGTGATGGCGCGGGACCTCCGCGACGAGTTCGGGATGCGGACGTTCTGCCTCTTCGGAGGAGGCGCGGCGAGCGGACTCGACCCGCAGGAGGCCGCGTATGGCTTCCACGCCGGCGAGGTCGAGACGTCGCTGCTGCTCCACGCCACGCCCGAGCTGGTCCACACGGACCGGTACACCGTGAACTACATCGCCCGTCTCGGCGACCCGGGCGTGCTCAAGCCGGAGTTCGCCTCGGCCACCTTCTCCTGGCTCACCCGGGACATCGCGCCGAGCGGCGTGATGGGCGACCCCACGCCGTCCTCCGCGGAGAAGGGCGAACGGTGGTGCGACGAGATGAGCTCCCGCGTCGCCGCGGCGCTGCAGGAGATGTATGCCTTCCGCGAGATCCTCGAACGCTGACCGACGGCGGCCCCGGCCGACGGCGGTCCGCCGCCGCCCGCATTCCTCTTCCGGGGTGCGCGTGGACCTCGGCGGCGGCGTGACGGTGGAACGCGGCGTCCGCCTGCGCCTGCCCGACGGCACCGAGCTGGTCTCCGACCACTACCGACCCGCCGCCGCCGGACCGCTGCCGACCCTGCTCGTGCGCCAGCCCTACGGACGCGCCGTCGCGACGACCGTGGTGTACGCCCAGCCCAACTGGTTCGCGGCGCGGGGCTACAACGTCGTGATCCAGGACGTCCGGGGCCGCGGCGACAGCACCGGCACTTTCGTCCCGTTCGTGCATGAGGGCGCCGACGGCGCGGCCACGATCGACTGGCTGGCCGGACGTCCCGAGTGCGACGGACGCGTGGGGATGTACGGGTTCAGCTACCAGGGGATGACCCAGCTGCTGGCCGCAGCGGAACAGCCCGAGGCGTTGCGGTGCATCACGCCGGCGCAGACCGCGGGAGACCTCCACAACGGCTGGTTCTACCACCATGGCGCCTTCCGACTCGCCTCGGGGATGGGATGGGCCGCGCAGATGCTCAAGGCGGACGCCCGACGCCTGCGGCTGCGCAAGGCCAGCGACGCCCTCGAGTCCGCGTGGGCGAACCTCGGAGCGTTGTACACGTCCACGCCCTACGGCGGCGCGCCGGTCCTCACCGCCCGCGGACTTCCCCGATACGCCCGCGACTGGATGGAGCACCGCGAACCGGGTCCGTTCTGGAGGCGGCAGGACATCTCCGGACGCGAGTCCAGCATCCGGGTGCCGGCGCTGCACGTCTGGGGCTGGTTCGACACCTACCTGCATGGCAGCGAACTGCTCTACCGCGCGCTCTGCGAAGGGGCGGATCCGGGGGTGCGCGGAAGCCAATACCTGATCGCGGGTCCGTGGACGCACATCCCGTGGGGGCGCCATGCCGGCGAGGCGGACCACGGACCGGCCGCGGAGCTGGACACGGACGCGATCCTGCTGCGTTGGTTCAACCACTGGCTGAAGGGCTCGGGCGAGTTCGCGGCCGAGCCGCGGGTGCGGTCCTTCGCGCTCGGGGCCAACCGCTGGGAGACCACCGACCGCTGGCCGTTCGACGGCGACGGCGGCACGGAGACCACGCTGTTCCTCGGATCCGGCGGCCGCGCGAACTCCACCCGCGGAGACGGGGTGCTGACCGACATGCCATCGCCGGACGGCGCAACTCGCGACCAGTTCGTGTACGAGCCCGAGGTGCCAGTCGGCGGACCGGGTCCGGGCGGTGCGTCGGGCTGCTTCAACCAGTCCCGGGCCGACGCGATGAACAACGAGCTCGTCTACACCGGACCGGTGCTCGAACGGCCGGTCCACGTGCGGGGATGCCCACGCGTCCGGCTCTTCGCCACCAGTCTCCGGGCGCACGCGGACCTCTTCGCGAAGCTGGTCCGGGTGAGGCCGGACGGACGTTCCGAGAACGTGACCCACGGCATCGCGCGCAGCGGCCGGCTGTTCGGCGGGAAGGCGGGCGGATTCCGGGCGGACGCGGTGATGGAATGGGCCTTCCCGCTGGAACCGACGGACTGCGTGTTCGGGTCGGGGGACCGTATCCGGCTCGTCGTCGCCGGCAGCGCGTTCCCGCTCTACGACCGCAATCCCGGCTCCGACGTCCCTCCGCATCGGGCGACCTCGTGGGACTGGCTCCAGAACCAGCAGCAGGTCGTCCACGACGCGGCCCATCCGTCGGCGCTCGTGCTTCCCACCTTGAGGCCAACATGAAGGACACCGACACCGGACAACCGCCGTTCATCACGCTCGGGAACGTGGCCAAGCGCTGGTCCAACGGCGTGACGGTGCTCGACGGCATCCGGCTCGAGGCGGCGCGGGGCGACTTCATCTCCCTGATCGGACCGAGCGGATGCGGCAAGTCGACGTTGCTGCGGCTGCTGTCCGGTCTCACGCCGATCAGCGGGGGCACGGTGACCATCGACGGCATGTCGCCGGTCGCGGCGCGGGAAATCATGTCGTTCATCTTCCAGGATGCGACGCTCCTGCCGTGGCGGACGGTTCAGGGCAACGTGGAGCTGGGCCTGGAACTGGCCGGCAACACCACCGCGGCGGCGCGGCGCGAGGCCTGCGACGGGCTGCTCCGGCTGGTGGGGCTTTCGGACGTGGCCGGGCACTATCCGCGGCAGCTCAGCGGCGGCATGAAGATGCGGGTCTCGATCGCGCGGGCGCTGGCGACGCGTCCGAAGCTGCTGCTGATGGACGAGCCCTTCGGCGCGCTCGACGAGATGACCCGGGACTTCCTCAACGAGGAGGTGCTGCGGCTGCGCGAGGTGGACCGGTTCACGACCTTCTTCGTCACCCACAGCGTCGCGGAGGCGGTGTTCCTCTCGACGCGGATCCTGGTGATGAGCGCCAAGCCCGGGCAGGTAGCCCGGGAGATCGCCGTGCCGTTCCCGTTTCCCCGCACCTCGGCGCTGCGGAGCGCCCCGGAGTTCCTGGAGCGGGTGGGCGAGGTCAGCGCCGCGTTGCGCACCGTGAAGGGAGCCCATTGAAACCCCGGACACCGATCCCATGAAGAAGCTCCTGAAGGAGGCCGCCTGGCCCGCCGCCGTTTTCCTGGCCGTGCTCGCGCTCTGGCAGGGCGCCTGCACCGTCTTCCGGATCCCGCCCTACGTGCTGCCGTCGCCGCCGCAGGTCTTCGCCACGGTGGTGGAACGCCATGCGAACCTCGTCGCCGCCTTCCGCATCACCGCCGTCGAGGCCGTCGGCGGCTACCTCATGAGCATCGTCGTCGGCGTCCTCGTCGCGCTCGTCTTCGCCCAGAGCCCGGTGGTGCGACGCTCCCTGTTCCCCTACACCATCCTGCTCCAGACCGTGCCCATCGTGGCCGTCGCGCCGCTCATCCTGATGTGGTTCAAGTCGGGCGCCTCGAGCGTGATGCTGGTGGCGTTCATCATCTGCGTCTTCCCGATCATCGCCAACACGACCCAGGGACTGATCAGCGTGCCGCGCAACCTCGTGGACCTCTTCGCCATGGCGAACGCCTCCCGCGCCAGCCAGCTGCTGAAGCTCCGCCTGCCCCACGCCTTGCCGTCCCTGTTCGTCGGTCTGCGCATCTCCGCCGGCCTCTCGGTCATCGGCGCGATCACCGGCGAGCTGTTCGCCAGCTCCAACGCGGTCGGCGAAGGCGGCCTCGGCTACTCGATCACCTACGCCAACAGCCAGCTCCAGACCGACTACCTCTTCGCGCTGGTCATCACCACCAGCGTGATGGGCTGCCTCTTCTTCTTCACCGTCACCGGGCTCGAATGGCTCTGCCTCCGCCATTGGCACGAGTCGGCGATGAAGGTGGATGCGGACTGAACCCATGAACCTCCCACGCCTCCACCTCCGCACGGCCGCGCTGCTGCCGTCGCTGCTGCTCGCCCTGGCCGCCTCCCTCCGTTGCCTCGGCGCGCAGCCGGCTTCCAAGGTCGAACCGGCTTCCGCGCCGGTGCCGGTCACCTTCCAGCTCGACTGGAAGCCCAACGCCCAGTTCGCGGGCATCCTCCTCGCGAAGGAACGCGGCTGGTACCGGGAGGCCGGAATCGACCTCTCCGTCCGGCCCATCCCGCCCGACGAATCGGTCGTCCGCAGCGTGGTCACCAACCGCCTCTGGCTCGGCTGCGCCGAGAGCGGCGTCCTGCTTCCCGCCCGCGCCCGCGGGGAACCGATCCAGGTGGTCGGCACCATGCTCCAGGGTTCCCCGATGTGCCTCATCAGCCTCCGGTCCGCCCGGCTCCGCCGACCCTCGGACCTGCGTGGACGCCGCATCGGGGTCCACGCGGACGGCAACGACGCGATCGACTTCGTGCTGCGCCCGGCTGGGCTGGACCGGACCTCGGTGCGGGTCGAGGTGATGCCCTACGACACCACGCCGCTGCTGGAGGGCCGCTTCGACGCCGTACAGGGGTACTCGGTGGACGAGGCGATCGAGCTCCGGCTGGCCGGACACGACGTCGACCTGATGTTCTTCCACGACCACGGCTACGCGGCGTACGCGCAGGTCTATTTCACCTCGGAGGCGATGCTGGCGGAGCGGCCCGACCTGGTGCGGCGGTTCCTCGAGGTGTCCGCCCGTGGATGGAAGACGGCCGCCCGCGAGCGGGACGCCGCGGTGTCGGTCATCCTCGCCGGCGGGATCCACGACACGGACCGGATCCACCAGCGGAAGGCGCTCGACGCGCTGGTTCCGCTGCTGACCCGCGAGGGCGGCCGCAACAGCCACGGACGGATGCGGAAGGCGACCTGGGAGAAGGCCGTGGACGACTTCAACGCGCTCCCGACGGCGGCGAGGAAGATCACGGTGGACGAACTGGTCCGTTTCGAGTTCCAGCGCTGATCCGAGCGATGCAGAGGGATTGGCACGCAGAGCCGCGAAGCAGCAGTGAACGGGAAGGAAGCCGCGGTTCTCCCGTCATGGAAACCCACCCCGGTTGGTGTTCGCTGATTCGGTCCCGGAACCGGCGCTCCGTTGGGGTCGTCGCATGTTCGCGTGATGTGGGTCCCCGCAGCCCCGCAGCCATGGGCTGGACCGTTCCGCGGATCGCCCGGACACGGGTCAGGGACGGCGGGCGCAGGACTCGGTGAAGTCCACCGCCCGGGCGGCGACGGAGCGCCAGTCCAGTTCACGGGCCACCCGCGCGGAGGCGGCGAGTCCCCAGGCACGCCGGGTCTCCCGGGGGAGTTCCAGCGTCTCCAGAAGCACACGGGCGAAGCCGGCGCCGTCCCATCCGGAGAACCGCAGGGCGGGCTCGCCGGCGAAGTAGCGTCCGAGGTTCTCGAGCGGCGTGCTGACACAGGGGATGCCGCATCCGAGGTATTCCACCGCCTTCGCCACGAACGCGCAGTGGACCCCCTGCGAGGCCTCGTAGGGCACGATCCCGACGGTCGCCGACCGGAGTTCCCGGGCCACCTCGCCGTACGGGATGAACCCCGTGGTCTCCAACCGCACGCCGGGGGCCGCCGACCGGACGTCTGCGACAAAGCGCGCCAAAGCCGGCGTCTCACGTCCCACGAACCGGAACCGCACCCCGGGTCGCGCAGCGTGCACACCCAACACCGCCTGGCGGGCGATCGGTCCCAGGTGATGCTGGTCGAAGGAGCCATGCATCACGACCGAAGGCTCGCGCACAAGGTCCGCGGAATCCTCCGCTTCCGGCGTGAACAGCCGGGAATCGTAGCCGTACTGGATCGCGCACACCTTCGACGCGGGATAGCCGGTGGCGATGAAGCGTTCGGCCAACGGCGTGGAGACGGTCATCACGCCCTCCGCCCGGAGCCTTCGGGGCATCGACATCTCGAAGCGGTTCAGCGCGGAGACGAACCCGGTCCGCGTGAACGGCGCGGGCCACGTCTCCATGAACCCGGTGAGGTAGTCCAGGAAGTTGAGCACGATCGGGACGCCCCAGCGCCGGCGCAGGTTGCCGGCGGCGACGCCGGAGATCGTGTGCTGTGCGAGGACCACGTCGAAGCGGCCCGAGCCGGGTGATGCCTGTTCGAGTCCGCGGCGGACCCGTTCGGCATGTCGGGTCAGCGCGGTCGGGTACAGGAGGTACTTGAGGTTGCGCAGGCGGGTGTAGCGTCCCATTTCCCAGGCGGTGAACGGGTGGACCCGGACACCGAAACGGCGGGCGACGGCGGTGGCGTCGGGGAAGTCGGGACAGAGGAGGTGGACCTCGTGTCCGCGTCGGACGAACTCCTCCACGAGGTAGGGCGCCTCGGCGGAGCCGCCGCCGCTGGGCGGGTGGAAGGGCTCATGGGTCAGGAACGCGACGCGCATGGCGGATGGGGATCCTGGGCTTTCCTGACGTGCCGGTTCCGGCTCAGGCCTGTTCCCGCAGGAAGCGGGTGAGGATGGCCGACGCCTTCTCGAGGGACCTCACCTCCACCCATTCGTCCTCGGTGTGGGCCTGGGCGATGTCCCCGGGGCCGAACACCACCGCGGGCGTGCCGGCGGCGGAAAGCGGGGCGGCGTCGGTGAAGTAGTGGACGCCGATGGTCTTCCTGCGGCCCGCGGCGCGGGTCAGCGCGGCGACCAGCGGCAGTTCCGGGTCGGTGTCGAGCGGTTCGCACGGGGCGGTCCGTAGGTTGTCGAAGCCCGCCTTGAGGCGGTGCCGACGCAGCAAGGCCGTGATCTCACGACGGACACCGGCCTCGGTCTCGCCCGGCAGGGTGCGCCGGTCGATGGCGATGACGCAGTCCGCCGGCACGATGTTGGGCTGCCGTCCGCCGGCGATGCGCCCGACGTTGACCGTGGGGCGGCCGAGCCTGGGATGCGGCTTCCGCGAGGCGAGTTCCTTGGCGTAGTCCTCCTCGAGGGCGAGGACGATGCGGGCCATGTCGGCGACGGCGTTGCGCCCGAGATGGGGCGTCGCGCCATGGGCCGCCCGACCCACGGAACGGAGCTGCAGCCAGACGTCCCCCTTGTGGGCCGTGACCACCTCGAGCCCGGTCGGCTCGCCGACGATCGCGAGGTCCGCCCGGCCACCGGTCCGCGCGAAATGCCGGGAACCGAGCTGCATGTTCTCCTCGTCGGCGAGGCCGATGAAGACGATCTCGGTGTCCCGCGGCCGCAGGCCGGATGCGGCGAGGTCGAGGAGCGCCTGGAAATAGGCGGCCACCGAACCCTTGGTGTCGCAGGCCCCACGACCGTGGACCCGGCCGACGACGACACGGGGACGGAGCTGCCCGGACAAGGCGGGTTCGCCGACGGTGTCGAGGTGGGGGGCGAGGAAGAGGCGTCGGCGGGGACGTCCGGCGGGGACCATCCGGACGACGAGGTTCTCACGGCCTGGCGCGACCGTCTGGCGTTCCACGTCGAGGCCTGCCTTGGTGGCGAGGTCGGCGAGGTGGGCGGCCACGCGGTGTTCCCCGGTCAGCTCCGGATCCTGGAGGAAGGCGGGATTGACGCTCGGCAAGGCGATCAGGTCGCAGAGCAGGCGGACGATGGGAGCCGGTGCAGGCACGGTGATGGGAGGATACAGCGGCCGTGGGACAATTCGAATCCGGAAACGGGAAATGCTCCCGGAACGGACACGCGACCGGTGGAGCCGGGCTTCACATGCGGGCATCAGGACAAAGCGGGAGTTCCCAGACGCCCGGACGGATCCGCATGCCGGTGTTCGGATTCCAACCCGCGGGGGGGGAATGGCGGGCCCATCCCGCCTTCAGCCGGTGATCACCTTGCGTACCTTGCGGTACAGCCTCGCCAGGAAGCTGTTGGAATACTCGGGGCGGCCAACGAGGTCCTGGCCGCCATCGCCGGCGCCGCGACCGGTCGAACGACCGCATTGGGGACAGAAGGTGTAGTACCGTGCCACCGGATCGCCACAAGCCCGACACACACGGAACAGATCGCGCCCGCATTGCTGGCAATTGCGGCAATCCAATGGGTTGAGCGCTTCGCAATAATCGCAAAGTGTCGCGTTGGGCATGATGGTCGAAATCCCCTTGTCCCGGCGGGATCAATATCCGCGGAGGTGAAGTGGACCCAGACGCGGTTCCGCAGACTGGATCATTTACCGGGTTCTAAGGACGGTCTCGCAGCGTGCTTCCCGTTGCCAGAAGTAATTTCCCGGCTCATTTAGGCCGAGTACCCGTGGGGCCGGACTCAGGGACGCAATCGGAGGTCGTTGGCATTCTTTGGGATCGGGTGTCGTGCGACCTTGCCTCCAGGCCAGCGGACCTCGACCGCCTCCGTGCCCTCCGGGCGTCCCAGCACCGTTGTCGGATCGTCACAGGAAAGATGACCCGACCCGAGGTGGAGTTCCCGCCAGGGACCCGTCTTCCCGCCGCCGAGCACACGGACCGCGGCACCGATGGCGGCGGGGTTTCCAGCAGGCCCTTCCAGACGCACCCGTAGACCTGGTTTGCCGCCGACATTGCGCCAGAGAGTCGTCGCCGCGCCGTTCTGTCCCACGGCGAGATCGATCCGGCCGTCCGCGTCGAAGTCCGCGACGGCAGCGCCACGGCCATCCCCATGGACCGCCACACCGCTCAGGAAGTCGGCCCGGAAGCCGCCCGAGCCGTTCCCACGGAGCCAAAGCCCCCGGCCGGCATCGCTGCGTTCGGCGAACGGATGCGCCGTGGAGTCGTTCTGCGCGAGGAAGAGGTCGTCGTGACCGTCGCCGTCGTAGTCGGCCACGCAGAGCCCCTGGACGGTGGACCACTGGGCCGCAGCCGGCAGCGGACGGACCTCGAAGCGGTCGCCGCGGTTGAGCAGCACCACCGACTCCTGGGTGTCGATCTCAAGCCGGGTCGCCCGGGTGGCCAATTCCCCGAAGAGCGACGGCACCGAGGAGGTCGAGTAGGCGCGGTAGGAGGTCACGGTGTCGCGCACCACGGGGAACAGGGCGGTCATCATCATGAACTCCCGTTCCGGCCGGTCCACGTTGCCAACCGGGTCGTGCCAGGCCTCGATCAGATCGTTGCCACCGCCGGATCCGAAGTCGCCGGCGTAGAGGCGTCGCGGGGAAGCCGTCGTCCCGACCTGGCGACGGTTGGTTCCCTCGTTGCCGAGGACGACGTCGAGCCGGCCGTCCTCGTCGAAGTCCCCGGCGGTCACCGAGGACCACGCGCCGCGGAGGCTGCCACCGCGGTTCCAATCGAAGCGCGGCTCCCACGGCTTCAGGCGACCCGCCTCGTTGCGGAAGAACCGCGGGGCACCCCAGTCGACCGCGACCACGAGATCCGGCCGGCCGTCGCCGTCGAGGTCGGTGAAGCAGGCCGCGGTGGCCATTCCAAGGGACCCGAGGCGTTCGGCGACTACGAGGCGTCCGCCTTGGTTGCGGAGCAGGAGCGACGGGTCCGCATCCGGATACCGGCACGGCACGGTGCGGGAGCCGACGAAGACCTCCAGTTCGCCGTCGCCATCGACGTCCGCCGCCGCCAGCGGGCCGGTGCCGAAGGCGCTTCCGACGAGCATCTCGCCGCTCCGACCGCTGGCCGGGTCGTACAGCCGCAACGCGCCGCCGTTGGTCAGGCCGTCCTCGAAGTTGGACACCCCGGCGACGAGCGCGCCGTTCAATGGAAGGAGCGCGGTGAGATCGCGGCCGGTGGGCTTCTGGAACGGAGGGCGGTCCATCGCGCTGAACCCGCCGCGCCCGTCGTTGAGGAAGGCGGCCGGACGACCGCCGCGTCCCGCTCCGACGACGAGGTCCGGATGGCCGTTCCCGTCGAGATCCGTCCATGTCACCCCGGGCCCCGCTTGCGAAAGCCGCATCGGCAGCGTGGGTTGGCGCGCGAAGTCGTCGAACGGTTCGTCGACAGGGACATGGCCCAAACGCGCCGAGACGTCCTCGAAGGTCGGCCGGGCCGGCTCCGGGTTCCTCGGGGCCGGGGGCAACGGCGCGCCGGCGACCACGGTGGCGGCGGAGCCGGAGGCGACACCCGACAGAAATTCCACGGCGCCACCGGGCCAGCGGACCTCGATCTCCACCTTCGTGGCGGTGCCGGTGGCGAACGTCCTCTCGGGCGCGTCCCCACCCAGGTAGCGGCCACCGGCGAAGACCTCCGTGGTCTGGGCGGGCAGGCCGGCCGCACGGACGGTAATGCGCGCACCGATGCCGGCGCTGTTGGGGGAGGGTCCGCGCAGCCCGATTCGGACCCTGGGCGCGGTGGAGTTGTTGCGGTACAACCCCGGGGCGTCCGAGAGGTCGTTCATGACCACGTCAAGGTCGCCGTCGCCGTCGATGTCCCCGAGGGCGACCCCTTGGGAGATGGTGTCGGCGGTGAAGCCCCAGGTGGCCGAGACGTCGTCGAAGGTGGCGTCGCCGCGGTTGCGGAAGGCAACGTTCGGCGTGGCAAGCGAGGGCACGGTGCGGACGAGCGCGGCGACCTGCGCCGGGGTCGAGGCCTGTCCCGCGGCCGACGCCTCGGAGATGCGCCGCGTGGCGTCGCCGTCCTGGAAGTCCCGCCTCTGGCCGTTGGGAACGATCAGGTCCTCGAACCCGTCCAGGTCCACGTCGAGCGACACCGGTCCCCAGGACCATTCGCTCGCCGCCACGCCGGCCTGCCACGCGGTGTCCGCCCAGGTCCCGTCGCCGCGCTGGATCTGGAGCACGTTACGCTGGACCTGCGCCCGCGTCGCGAACTGGCCCGGCAACCGCAGGGTCGGCGCCAGGGCGGCCATCTGCGTGTGTCGCCACGCACGGTTGCGGCTGAACATGTCCACCGCGAAGAAGTCCACGTGGCCGTCCCGGTTGAAGTCCCCGAAGTCCACGCCCATGGAGAAGGTCGGGTTGTTCCGCAGCGCGATCGGGGACAGGGCCTTGAACCGGGGCTTCCGGTCGGGGCCGGTCGCGTTCATCCACACGCGGTCCGGGGTCTGCAGGTCGTTGCAGACGTACAGGTCGGGGCGTCCGTCGCCGTCCATGTCCTGGAACCGCGCCGCCAGGCCCCAGTCCCCCGGCGGCGACGTCAACGGGCGGCCCGACTCGTCCACGAAGGCGCCTCCCGTCCACGGGACTTCGGCGAAGACGCCACGGCCGTCGTTGAGGAAGAGGGCGTCGGCCTCGCCCAGTTCGGCGACGTCACCGCCCGGTCCGAGTTCGAAGCGGTTGGTCAGGTCGGGTGCGGTGACGGGACGGCCGTTGACCGCGACGATGACCGGGCCCTGCGGCGTCTGGCGCATCTGGTAGCGGGTGTTGGGCTGGTCGAGGATCGTGACCGGCCGAAACCGCGCGACGTACAGGTCAAGGTCCCCGTCTCCGTCCACGTCCGCCAGGGCGAGCGAGGTGGCCCCGTGGCGCGAGCGGAGGCCGGCGGCATCGGTGGACTCCATGAAGCGGCCTTGTCCGTCGTTCCGGAAAAGCCGCGTGCCGCCACCAAGCGCGTTCAGGAACAGGTCCACGTCGCCGTCGCCGTCCACGTCCGCGAAGGCCGCGCCGGTCATGTCGAACGAGCCGGAGGTCGGATTGCGCCAGTCGATCCCAGGGAAGGCGGCCGCGGAAACGTCGGCGAAGGTCCATCCGCCGAGGTTTCGGTAGAGAGCCGGCGGCACGTCGGCACCGCAAAGCAGCAGGTCGGGACGTCCGTCGGCGTCGACATCGCCCAACGCCACGCCGGAGCCGGAGAGCAGGTTGCGGTTGGTGATCGACCGTTCGTCGGAGAGGACGTTGGTGAAGCCGATTCCGGCCGCGGTGGCCGACGTCCGTGAGAAACCCGGCGCCAGCGTGCCGGCGGACGCCAACGGACGCGTCTCGACGGTGGCCGCGGCGGCGGCCGGCAGGCTGGCCAGCAGGGCGACAAGGCCCGCGGCGCGGAGGGACGATCGGCGGTGGGGCATCATGGGAGGATCCGGATCGGACCGTTGCGGGAAACGACCACCGACCGGGTCCCGGCGGCGACGGGATGGCGGACGACTTCTCCGTCGGGCCAACGGACTTCCAGCTCGCCGGCCACACCCCGGGTCCCAAGGATTGTCGCCGGACTGTCGACGCCGAGGCCGCCGCCGCCGGCCCGGATCTCGCGACGGGGACCGGCCTTGCCCTCCTGATGCCAGCGCAACGAGGCGCCGAGCGCGTCGGGATTGCGGGCCGCGCCGAGCAACCGGACACGCAGTCCGGGAGTGGCGGTGAGGTTGCGGTGCAGGAGGGTCGGGGCGGAATTCTGACCCAAGACCAGGTCCATCCGTCCGTCGTGGTCGAAGTCCGCCACGGCGACACCGCGCTGTTCACCCCACGCGGCGATGCCCGAATGCAGGTCCTCCGCGAAGCCACCGCGTCCGTCGCCAAGCAGCAGGAGTCCGCGACCGGCGTCGTAGCGGGCCTCGTCGGGACGGATGCCGAAGACGTTCTGGGCGAGGAACAGGTCCTCGGATCCGTCGCCGTCGAAGTCCGCCACCGCGATGCCCTGCACCGGTGAGAACTGGGCCACCACCGGCAGCGCCTTCCATTCGAAGTGGTCGCCGCGGTTCAGGAGGAGGCCCGAGTCGAGATTGACCGCCTCCAGCATCGGGAGGTCGGCGGGCAGCCCTTCCAGCAGTTGCGGCAAGGTTGCCCGACCGAAGGATTCCAAGGTCGGATACCGCTGTGCCACCGAGGGCAGCATCGCCGCCAGCAGCGGCTGCCGGCGCACCGGCAATTCCACCCCGCCCGGCCCGACATGGCTCTCGATCATCTCGACGAAGCCGTCGCCGTTGAAATCCCCGTGGCGCACCCGGAGCGGACGCCGTTCCGCGGCGGCGCCGAGAAAGTGGTTCCGCCCCCAGTTCCCGGCCACGAGGTCCATGCGACCGTCGCCGTCGACATCCGCCGCGGTCAACGCCTGCCACCAGCCGGTCCACCGGGAGAGCCGATCGACGTCCGGAGGCAACCCGGGGCCCCGCAGCGGCGGATCCCACGGCACCAGTCTTCCCTGTTGGTTGCGGAGAAGGCGGATCGCCCCCCATTCGCAGGAAAGTGCGAGGTCCATGCGGGCGTCGCCGTCGAGGTCGGTGAACACCGCGGATGGGACCAGTCCGATGCGTTCGAAACGTTCCGCCACGCCGAGGCGGCCGCCGTCGTTGCGGACCAGCAGCGAGGTCGCGGGTTCCGGGTAGCGTCCGGCGACATGGCGGACGCCGACGAAGATCTCCGGCGTACCGTCTCCGTCGACGTCCGCCGCGGCCAACGATCCCACCGCCGCGGCCTTGCCGCCCAGGACCTCACCGCTGCGACCGGTCGCCAGGTCGATGATCCGCAGGGCGCCGCCGTTGGTCTGGCCGTCCTCGTGGTTGCTCACGCCCGCGAGGATCGCCCCGCCCAGCGGGAGCATCGTGGTCAGGTCCCGCGCGGTCGGGCGTGCGAAGGCGGCCAGCGGCAGGGTCCCGAAGGCGGTGCCGGCGGCGTTCGTCCAGGCGTTCGGCGTCCCACCTTGTCCGGAGGAGACGAGCAGGTCCTCCCAGCCATCGCCGTCGAGGTCCGTCCAGGTCACGCCCGGGCCGGGTGTCGAAAGGTCGCGGGGGGCCGAGGGCTGACGCCCAAACTCGTCGAAGGGCGTGTCGAAATGGGTGTGTCGGATGCGGTCGGAGAGATCCTCGAAGCGCGGACGGGGCGGCGCAGCGGACGCGGATGCGACCCGCACGGAATCCGACTGTCCGACGACCACCGAGCCGGGACCCACCGCGGAGAGGCGGGTGACGCTCCCGTCACGCCAGGCGACCTCGAGGGCCACGGCCGCGTTCGTTCCCGTGGCGAAGGTCCGCACCGCGTCGTCGCCCGAGAGATACCGTCCGCCGGCGATCATCTCCTGGGTCTGGATCGGCAGGCCGGGCGCCGTGACCCGGATCCTCGCGCCGATGCCGCGGGTGTTCGGTGCGGTTCCGCGGAGGCGCACCAGCAGGCGTCCGGCACCCGCCCCGTTGCGCAGCACCTTGGCGGGACCGTTGAGCGTGTTGAGCACGAGGTCGAGGTCGCCGTCGCCGTCGAGGTCCGCCGCGGCCATGCCGTGCTCGACGCCAGGTTCGTCGAATCCCCAGGCAGTGGAGACATCCTCGAAGGTCAGGTCGCCGCGGTTGCGGAACGCGGCGTTCGGGGCGTCGAACGGCCGGAACATCCGTCGCATCTCCAGCAGTTCCCGCGAACTGTTCCTGCCCGCCGACTTCAACGCCTCGGCCCGGGCGCCGACGTCGGCGTCGAGCATGTCCAGGGCATGGCCGTTCGAGACCAGCAGGTCCTCCCAGCCGTCGAGGTCGACATCGAGGAAGATCGGCGTCCACGCCCACTCGGCGGCGCTCAATCCCGCGAGGCGGCCGATCTCGGCGAAGGTTCCGTCGGGCCGACCGCGGAAGAGGGTGTTGTGCGAGAACTGCGGCCGGTCGTCGAGGACCCCCGGCTGGTTGAACCCGGGCGGAAGGCCGTCCAACTGCACGTTCCGGCGCCAATGCTCGCGGCTCAACATGTCGAGCACGAGGAAGTCGTCCCGGCCGTCCCGGTCGACGTCCGCCGCATCGATCCCCATCGAGAAGGCCGCCGTGTGGCGCAGCGCGACGGGACGGGACGCCCGGAACCGAAGCGGGCCACCCGGCGGCGTCTCGTTGATCCAGAAGCGGTCCTCGGACTGGAAGTCGTTGCAGACGTAGAGATCGGGACGTCCGTCGCCGTCGAGGTCCCGGAACATCACGCTGAGTCCCCAGTCGTAGGGCGGACCGGTGAGCGGCTTGCCGGCGACGTCGAGGAACGCGCCTCCGCTCCACGACACGGCCGTGAAGCCGCCGCGGCCGTCGTTCAGGAAGAGGGCGTCCGGCTCGCCGTTCTCCATCGGACCGGACGGGGTCATCGTGAAGCGCCCGACCAGGTCCGGTGCGCTGGTGGGACGGCCGTTGTAGGCGACGATCCGTTGTCGGCCGCCCTCGTCGCGCACCTGGTACCGCGCCCCGGGATCGTCCCGGACGGTCACCCCGCGGTAGTTCGACACATAGAGGTCGAGGTCGCCGTCACCGTCGGCGTCGGCCAAAGCGAGGCTCGATCCCGCTCGGTCCGGATTGATCCGGCCGGATTCCACGAACCGGCCGCCGCCGTCGTTGCGCAGGATCCGGGTCCCCTGCCCCAAGGTGTTCAGCACGAGGTCTGGATGCCCGTCGCCGTCGACGTCGGCGGAGGCCGAACCGGTGACCTCAAGGCCTCCGAGGAGAGCCTCCGGGAAGGAGGAACCGGTGACGTCGGTGAACCGCCAGCCGCCGAGGTTCCGCCACAGCCGGGAACCGCCCGCGTAGGCGCCGAGGAACACGTCCGTGCGGCCGTCGGCATCGAAGTCCGCAAGGGCCACGCCGGAGCCGTTGAGGGCGATCTGGTTTGTCAGATAGCGGGACGCCGGGACCACGTTGGTGAAGGCGATCCCGGTTTCGCCCGGGCCCAAGGAGGTGAATCCGGAACGGGGTCCGTCGGCTGCGGCGAGGGAGGACGCCGCCAAGGCCAACACCACGGCCAGCGGGGTCGCGCCCGGAAGCGGACGGACCTCCGGAAGGGAATGGCTGGGCGTTCGACGGGGCACGGCAGGAGGATCCCCGCACCGGCCCGGGCGTGCCAGCGCAGAAAGGTCGCAGGACCCGTCGGCGCGGATGCCAGTCGGACGTTGATGCGATCCCGCGGACCGGATCATCCTTTCTCCATGCATTTCCTCGTCACGGGTGGCGCCGGATTCATCGGGTCCCACGTGGCCGAGCACCTTTTGGCCGCGGGCCATGAGGTGACGGTTTTCGACGATCTCAACCCGTTCTACGACCCGGCGATCAAGCGGGCGGCACTCCAGGTCCTGGAACGGTCCGGGAGCGGGCGCTTCCGTTTCGTCCAGGGAGACCTGGTGGAACGGCCGGCCTTGGACGCCGTGTTCGCCGGTGGAAGGATCGACCAGGTGATCCACCTCGCGGCACGGGCCGGAGTGCGGCCGAGCCTGCAGGAACCCGCCCTCTACCAGCGCGTGAACGTGGAGGGCACGGTGAACCTGCTCGAGGCCGGAAGGCTGGCCGGCGTCAGGAAGTTCATCCTCGCCTCGTCGTCGTCGGTGTACGGGGTCAACGCCAAGGTTCCCTTCTCCGAGGACGACCCGATCTTCCGCGCGATCTCGCCGTACGCCTCGAGCAAGCTGGCCTGCGAGGCCCTGGGCCACACCTACCACCACGTGTACGGACTCGACGTGGTGATGTTGCGCTTCTTCACCGTGTACGGACCCCGCCAGCGGCCGGACCTCGCCATCCACAAGTTCGCCCGGCTGATCGACTCCGGACGGCCCGTGCCCGTGTTCGGGGACGGCTCCACGGCCCGTGACTACACCTATGTGGACGACATCGTCTCCGGCGTCCTCGCCTGCACGCGTCGGGAGTTCGGGTTCGGGATCTACAACCTGGGCGAATCGCAGACGGTGACCCTCTCGGAGCTGATCTCGCTGCTGGAGCAGGCGTTGGGCAGGAAGGCGGTCCTCGACCGTCAGCCGTTGCAGCCGGGAGACGTGCCGATCACCTACGCCGACATCTCGAAGGCGCGACGCGACCTTGGATACGATCCGCGGACGAAGATCGCCGAGGGGATCCCGCGGTTCGTCGAGTGGTTCCGCCGGGCGGGCGGCTGATCCGTGTCACGCCCTCCTCGGGAAACCGGCGGTCCCCTTCGCGACCCGACGGCCCGAAGGGTTCGCAGCCTTGCGGCTTCGCCCGACGGACTCCCCTGCGGGAATCCGGTTCAGCGGGTGAGCTGCTTCTCGAGATAGCCCACGTCCTGGCGGACCTTGGACTCCACCTCCATGCGGTCGCGCACCTGGCGGCAGGCATGCAGCACCGTGCCGTGGTCGCGGCCGCCGAAGGCGTCGCCGATGGAGCTGAGGGAATGGTCGGTCAGCTGCCGGGCGAGATACATGGCGATCTGGCGCGGGAAGGCGATGTTCTCCGGACGCCGCTTGCTGGTCATGTCGGCCAGGCGGATGTCGTAGTAGTCGGCGACACGGCGTTGGATCTCGCCGATGGAGATCGCGACCTTGCCCTCCTCCTGGAGGATCTCGCGCAGAAGGGTCTCGATGGTTTCGAGGTCGAGGTCCTTGCCGGTGAGCTGGGCATAGGCGGCGACACGTACGAGGGCGCCCTCGAGCCGGCGGATGTTGGTCCGGATGCGGTTCGCGAGGAACGAGATGATCTCGGGCGGGAGTTCGACGCTGAGGGCCGCGGCCTTCTTGTGGAGGATCGCGAGGCGGGTCTCGACGTCGGGGGCCTTGAGGTCGGCGGTCATGCCCCACTCGAAGCGCGAGGTGAGGCGCTGCTCGAGTCCCTGGATCTCGTTGGCCGGGCGGTCGCAGGTCAGGACGATCTGCTTGTGGCAGTCGTGGAGGGCGTTGAAGGTGTGGAAGAACTCCTCCTGGATGCGCTCCTTGCCGGCGAGGAACTGGACGTCGTCGATGAGCAGGACGTCGAGTTCGCGGTACTTCTTGCGGAACCTGGGCAGCTGACCGTTCTGGAGCGCCTCGATGAACTCGTTGGTGAAGCGCTCGCAGGAGAGGTAGCCGATCCGGGCGTTGCGCCTGTGGGCGTGGACGTGCTGGCCGATGGCCTGGAGGAGATGGGTCTTGCCGAGGCCGACGCCGCCGAAGAGGAACAGCGGGTTGTAGGTCAGTCCGGGCTTCTGGGCGACGGCCACCGACGCGGCATGGGCGTGGTGGTTGTTGCTGCCGACGACGAAGGTGTCGAAGACGTTGTTCGGATTGAAGAAGGCCTCGGGTCGACGGGCGGCCGGCTCCTTGGCGACCGGGGAGGGGATCGGGGCCAGGGGCGCCGAGGAGGACTCGCCGGATTCGTCGGGGGTCGCGGATCCGGAACCGGCGGCGCCCACGGCCTCCGCGGCGCGCACCGCGAAGGCGATCTGAACCGGCCGAACCGCGGTGCGGCTCACCACGGAACGCAGCACGTCGAGGTAGTTGTCCTTGAGCCAGAACTCACAGAACTCGTCCGCCACCTCCAACGTCAGAACATCGCCGTCCATCCGGCTGGCGCTCACGGGAGCGAACCAGAGATTGTAGAGCTCGGTCTTGAGCATTCCGCGCAGCGTCTGCTGCGCGGCGGACCAGATGGCGTGGGCGTTATCGGACATGATGGACAAGGAAGGGATCGAAAAGCGCGGCGGCGATGGGTTTTCCAGTTTTATTCACCTGACGACTTCACCCGGCTGTAACCTGCCCAAAGACAGGCGTTTGGCCGTGGTTTCCATCGACGACGACACCGCGGGATCCAGCGGAAACCGCCCGGATTTCTAGGCTTAAAAAGCGTTGGAACCTATTGGTTTCCAACGCTTTACTTAGATCTAGCTTCGTAGCCTTAGGAGACGGTTTCACCGGAGTGGGCACCCAACTGCACTTGTGACGGCCGAGGCTTCTATGAGAAAGCGGCGGCCGCCGCGAGGAGAAGTTTTGGGGTGTTGCCCCCACGTTGTTCACAACGTGGAAAACCGCCCAGAAAAGACTACTTCTTCTTGGCCGGAGCCTTCTTGGCGGGGGCCTTCTTGGCCGGAGCCTTGAGGGCGGCGGCCTTCTTGGCGGGGGCCTTGGGGGCGGCGGCCTTCTTGGCCGGGGCCTTGGGGGCGACGGCCTTCTTGGCGGGAGCCTTGGGGGCGGCGGCCTTCTTGGCGGCTTGCTGCTTTTCGGTAGCGGGCATGGATTTGTACTCCTGTTGGTTTGTTGGTTCTCTCTGCGCTTTGCGTCAGACGGCGGCTTCCCCGCGTTCGTCGGTACGAATCCGGATGACCTCCTCCAACGCAAAAACAAAAACCTTCCCGTCGCCGATCTTGCCGGTCTTGGCCGATCGCACGATGGCTTGGACAGCAGTGGACACCTTTTCCTCGGCGACCACCACCTCCAGCTTCAACTTGGGAAGGAAGTCCACGGTGTACTCCGCACCCCGGTAGGTCTCGGTGTGGCCACGCTGGCGACCGAACCCCTTGACCTCGGAGACGGTCATCCCCTCGACACCCTGCTCCGTCAGCGCCGCCTTCACGTCGTCGAGTTTGAAGGGCTTGATGATGGCCTCGATCTTCTTCATCTGGAGGGGCGGTGGAGTCGGGGAGTCAGGAGGGAATTATCCGCGCAACCAAAAGCTGACAATCCGATTTCACAAAAACGTGCGCGGACTTCCCGCTCGTCGGCACTGATGTCAGGGTCGCTTCCACCGTGCGCGAACGTTGGCAGAAGTACACCGAGGAGGCCGAGACCTATCTCCTCGCCGTCATCCTCGACGGCCTCCCCGGCCGGAAGGCCGACATCATCCGAACCCTGTTGGCAGGCCTTTCGCACGTCTTCGCCGGCATCGTGAAGCTGCGCCGGCTGCTCTATTCGCTCCGCATCCTCCGGGACTCCACGCTCGGCGTCCAGGTGATCGCCGTCGGCAACCTCACCGTCGGTGGCACCGGCAAGACGCCGGTCGTCGAGAAGTTCGCCCGGGCCCTGCAGGACGCCGGTCGGAAGGTCGCCATCCTCTCGCGCGGCTACCGGTCCCGACCGAAGCCCGTCAGCGAACGCCTCCTCGACAAGCTCCTCCTCCGCGAGGACACCACACCGCCACGCATCGTCTCCGACGGCCATTCGCTGCTGCTCGATTCCGAGACCGCCGGCGACGAGCCCTACATGCTGGCGTCCAACCTGAGGGACGTCGTCGTCCTTGTGGACAAGGACCGGGTGAAGGCAGGCCGCTATGCGGTGGAGCATTTCGGCTGCGACACCCTCCTGCTCGACGACGGCTTCCAATACTGGCGCCTCGCGGGTCGCCGGACGGACGTGGTGCTCATCGACTGCCAGCAACCGTTCGGCAACGAGTACCTGCTTCCCCGCGGAACCCTACGCGAACCGCCGTCCCACCTCGCCCGGGCCAGCGTGATCTTCCTCACCAAGAGCGACGGCCGCACCGCCGCACTCCGTGAACGCATCCACCAGCTCAACCCCCGAGCGGACGTCATCGAGTGCCTGCACCATCCCCTGTACTTCGAGGATGTCTTCACCGGCGAACGCCATGGCCTCGACCTCCTCCGTGGTCGGAAGGTGGCGAGCCTCACCGGCATCGCGCAACCGGAGTCCTTCGAGTCCAAGCTGGCGGATCTGGGCGCCGAGATCGTCCTCGCCCGGCGGTTCGCCGACCATCACCGGTTCACCCAGCAGGAGGTGCTCGACGCCGTGAACCGCGGCAAGAAGCGGCGCGCCGACATGCTGCTCACCACCCAGAAGGACGCCGTGCGCTTCCCCAAGCTCGATCGCCGGGACCTCCCGGTCTACTTCATGCGGGTCGAGATCAAGATCCTCGCCGGGGCCGAGGGCTTCGACGAAGCCGTTCGCCGCATCTGCTTCCGCTGATCCGCCTCGACGTCTCCCTGAATTGATGGAGGAGCGGACCGCCGAATCCCCGGGAATGACCCCGCTCAAAGGTTCGCGAACGTTATCGCCCGGAGCCAAACGGTGATTTCGGCATTGCCGCCACCGGGAAGCGAATCTAGAAACCCCTCGGTCGCCGGTGAAAACCGGGGATTGGGCGGACACCGGAGAACCAACATTCGTCCGTCCGTTCCGGGCCGGGTGCGCTTATTTCAGCAGGGTTCTCCACCCTCGCCTCCTTGGCGTGTCCGACCCGGGGCCACTTTCGCGGGTGCGGCTTCATCGGAAGCCGCACCCGCATTTCTGATCAGGTGCAAGCGCCCCGCAACCGGAGCCTCACTGCTCCAAGGTGCGCAGGAAGTTCCCGACCGAGTCGCCGTCCACCACCGCCGAGACCGAAACACGGGAACCGTCGGACGGGATCCGCCCGTTACCCTCGGATTTCCATTCCAGCAGGTTGGTTGAGCTTTGCACCGAGAACTCCTGTCCCGGGGCGCCATGGATCTCCAACTGCAGACGTCCCTGCTCGACCGCCGCCCGTTCGACCGCCACCGGCCGGGGACTGAACCGCAGCAGCCGTCTGGAGAACTTGAACTCGCCGACCCAGAGGCAGGAGCCGTCCCAGGCCAGGCTGCCCGGCATGAAGAGGCTGGAGCGGCCGATGTTGGGTCCGACGTCGGAGGTGTCCGCCGCACCCAGGATCAAGGACGCCCGGGCGCCGGCCAGCACCTCCTCCATCGAGTTCCATCCCAACACGCGGTTGTAGCTGGTGTCCGCCACCCAGAGTCGGGTGCCGTCGAGGAGCGCGCCTTCCGGCAGGTTGAACCCGACGCCGGCCACGGAAACGGGCGAGAAGTTGTCGCGGTTCAACAGGGTGACCACCGGCTGCGAGGCGTCGGTGATGCCCTCAAGCCAGTAAATGGCGACCGCGTGCGGCGGACGGGTTGCATTCCGCAACGCCGACCCCGGCGGATTCGAGGCACGGATCCGTCTGCGCTAGGCGACCTGAAAGTGCGGACCACCAACCTCCCCCGACTCACGCGGAAGGAGGCGCATTCCCTTCCGCAATTGCCTGAAGTCCGCCTTCGTTCCCGCGGAACGGTTCCGGCTCACTCGTCGTCGCCGCCGCCACCCCGCTTCTCCCATCGCCGCTGGGCGCGCTCGGGCAGGCTGTTGTCCGACTTCACCTGCACCGCGTCCTCACCGAACATCCCGACCACAGCCTCCTCGAACGCCCGCGACGCCATCACCTGGTAGCGGTCGTTCGGCTCGATCCACACCGCCTCGCCACCCGGCAGCCGCAGGCACAGGTATACCGGCACGCCGCCCTTGTGGGCCTCCATCACCGACCGCAGTTCCTCGAGCCGCGATCCCTGGAGCTGTTCCGCCCGCATCCGGAGCTGGATCCGCTTGGTGAACTTCCGCGGGGCGTCGTCGAGGCGGAGGATCTCCTGGGGGAACAGCTTGGGCTTGTCCTCGCCCGTGCTCACCTCCGCCGTCACCAGCAGCGGCTGGTTCGCCACGAAGAGGTCCACGTACTTCTCGTAGGACTCGTTCATGGCCAGGATCGTCGCCGTCCCGCTCATGTCCTCCAGCGTGACCATCGCGTAGGGCTTGCCGGTCTTCTTCGAGGACCCCTTCTGCACCGTCGTCACCAGGCCGCCGACGCGGGCCATGCTCCTCGTGGGAAGCGCCGCCAACTGCTCGATGGTGTGGGTGGCGTGACGGGAAAGGAGCTTCTCGTAGGGCTCCAGCGGATGACCGCTCACGTAGAAGCCCACCAGCTCCTTCTCGTCCGCCAGCCTCTGGGCGATCGGCCATTCCTCGAGGATCGCGACCTTCTCCGCCTTCTTCGGCCCGGCGACCGCGGTCTCGAAGGCGTCGAAGAACGAGACCTGCCCGCGTGCACGGTCCGCGGCGGCGGCGCTGGCCAGGCCCATCGCGTGTTCCACCTGCGAGAACACCGTGGCCCGGTTGACGACGATCGAGTCGCAGGCCCCCGCCTTCACCAACGCCTCCAACCCCTTGCGGTTCACCGCCCGCAGGTCCACCCGGGCGCAGAGGTCCTCCAGCGACGTGAACCTCCCGCCCGAGGCCCGGGCGTCGAGGATCGACTGCACCGCCACCTCGCCCACGCCCTTGATCGCGGCGAGGCCGAAGCGGATGACCGTCCGGCCGGTGCCGTCCGACGATGTCGCCGGGGCGAAGTTCAGGCGGGATTCGTTGACGTCCGGCCCGAGGGTGCGGATGCCGAAGCCCTTCGCCTCGCCGATGTACTGGCTCAGCTTCGCGGTGTCCCCCTGGTCGTTGGTCATCATCGCGCAGAGGAACTCCACGGGATGGTTGGCCTTCAGCCAGGCGGTCTGGTACGCGACGACCGCATAGGCCGCGGCGTGCGACTTGTTGAAGCCGTAGCCGGCGAACTTCTCGAGCAGGTCGAACACCTCGTTCGCCTTGGGCGCGGCGATGCCGTTCGTCTCGGCGCAGCCCTTCACGAAGCTCTCCCGCTGCACCGCCATCTCCTCGATCTTCTTCTTGCCCATCGCCCGCCGCAGCAGGTCCGCGCGGCCCAGCGTGTAGCCGCCCAGGATCTGCGCCGCCTGCATCACCTGCTCCTGGTAGATCAGGATGCCGTAGGTCTCGCGCGCGATCGGCTCCAGCAACGGATGCGGATACTCGATCTCCTGCTCCCCGTGCCGGCGCTTGATGAAGTCCGGGATCAGGTCCATCGGGCCCGGCCGGTAGAGCGAGATCAACGCCGTGATGTGCTCCACCGAGGCGATCTTGAACTTCTTGCAGAGGTCCCGCATGCCGCCGGATTCCAGCTGGAACACCCCGAGCGTCTGCGCGTTGTTCAACAGCTCGTAGGTCTTCGCGTCGTCCAACGGCAGGTCGTCGATGACGATCTCCTTCCCCGTGGTCTGGCGGATCATCTCCACCGAGTTCCGGATCACCGTCAGGGTCTTCAACCCCAGGAAGTCCATCTTCAACAGGCCCAGGTCGCCGACCGGACCCATCGCGTACTGCGTCACGATGCCGCCGTCGTCGTCCTGCTTCAGCGGCAGCAGGTTCACCAGCGGCTGCGCCCCGATCACCACGCCGGCCGCATGCACGCCCACGCTCCGCGTCTGGTCCTCCAGCAGCAACGCCGTCTCCACCAGCTCCCGCGTCACATCCTCGCTCTCGAAGGCCTGCTTGAACTCCGCGCTCTTCTCCAACGCGTCCTTCAGCCCCCACTTCACGTCGGTGATCATCTTCGCCAGACGATCCGTCTCCCCGAACCCGAGCCCCATCACGCGGCCCACGTCCCGGATCACCGACTTCGCCCCCATGGTGCCGAAGGTGATGATCTGTGCCACCGCCTCGCGCCCGTACTTCTGCCGCACGTACTCGATGACCTCCTGCCGGCGGTCGTCCGCGAAGTCGATGTCGATGTCGGGCGGGCTCACCCGCTCCGGATTCAGGAAGCGTTCGAAGAGCAGGCCGTAGCGCAGCGGATCGACGTTCGCGATCTCCAGCAGGTACGTGACCATCGAACCGGCCGCCGAACCACGCGCCACGCACGCGATGCCGTTGTCGCGGCCCCAGCGGACGAAGTCGCCGACGATGAGGAAGTACGAGACGTAACCGGTCTTCTCGATCACCCCCAGCTCGAGGTCCAGCCGGGCCAACAGCTTGGCGATGGCCTCCTGGACCCGCGGATCGTCCGCCGGCACCGGTTCGGGCACCGCGGGGGGCACGACGGCCGGCGCGGGGGTCGGCGCCGGGGCTTCCGACGACGGATCCCCGGGTTCCCCGGCTGGGACCGCGACGGGCGCCGGGGCCGGCGGAAAGAGGAAGGCCAGCCGACGCGTGTCTCGGATGCCGTCCACCATGATCCGCGCCCCTTCCACATGGGCCTGGATCGCGTAGCGCCGCTCGAGGCCGTCGCAGAGCAGACGACGCAGATAACCCTCGCGGGTCCACGTCTCCGGCGGCTGGAACACCGGGTAGTGTTCGGCGCCCTTCCCGAATTTGATCTCGAGATGGCACTTCTCCGCCACCTCCACCGTGTTCAGCACCGCCTCCGGCGTCTCGGCGAACAGCCGCTTCATCTCGTCCGGCGACCGCAGGAAGAACTGCTCCTGCTGGTACCGCATCCGCTTGGTGTCGCTCAGCTGCGCCTGGGTGCCGATGCAGATCAGGCAGTCATGGGAGCGCGAGTGCTCCTTCTTGACGTAATGGACGTCGTTGGTGGCGACGCACTTGAGGCCGAAGTCCTTGGCCCACGGCAACAGCTGGCGGTTGACCTTGGCCTGCTCGGGGATGCCGTGGTTCTGGAGCTCGAGGTAGAAGTTCTCCGGACCGAACACCTGCTTGAAGAAGTCGATGGCGTCCTTCGCCCGCTTGAGGTCGTCCTTCACTATCGACTCCGGGATCTCGCTCGCCAGGCAGCCGCTGAGGCCGATCAGTCCCGCGCCGTGCCGCGCCAGCAGCTCCTTGTCGATGCGCGGCTTGTAGTAGTAGCCTTCCAGGTTGGCCGCGGTGACGAGCTTCACCAGGTTCGCGTAGCCCTCCGCGTTCCGGGCCAGCAACACCAGGTGGTTGTACACGTCCCGCATCCCGCCGGCGCCCTGCTTGCGGTCCAGACGCGAGCCCGGAGCCACATACACCTCGCATCCGATGATCGGCTTGATGCCGGCCTTCTTCGCGGCCGAGTAGAACTCGATGGCGCCGAACATGTTGCCATGGTCGGTCATGGCGATCGCGGGGAACTGCAGCTCCTTCGCCCGCTCCATCAGGCGGTCCAGACGACAGGCTGCGTCGAGCAGCGAGAACTCGGTGTGGAGATGCAGATGGGCGAAGTCGGCGGGCATCGCGATGGGACACGGTTCGGCCAACCCGACGGGGTGTCCAGAGCGGAATCCAAACGCCCAGCCCGACCGGCATTTTCAGCCGCATTTCCCCGGAAGACACCACAGCGCTGAGCAAAACACGCCACCCGGAGGCAAATCATCCACCGGAAACCCCGGATTACCGCCTCGGCCAGCAAAATGTACGGTTGGCAAGGGATAAGCTGTGCCCACCCCTGTGGAACCCGGAACCCCTCATCGATCCCAGATTGGTGGAGGATTCCATCCCCCCGTCACGGCCATCATGGTTGTGACAAAGGTCCTACCCACATCCCCGAACGACTTGGGCGAACAGGCCTGAGCCGCTGCTTCAGAACACTGGCCCGGAGGACGCTCCACAGCCCTCCGGGTTTTCTGTCTTCA
>JAIXUV010000119.1 GCA_027483345.1 Verrucomicrobiales bacterium
CCGTAGCCGGTCAACAGGATCGCCGGGACGTTGGAATCCAGCGCCCTCAACTGAGTGAGGAACTCGATGCCGTCCATGCCCGGCATCCGGTAGTCGGTGAGCACGGCGGAGAACAGGTCCCGTCGGAACGAGGAAAGCGCCTCGGGGGCGGATGCCGCTTCCGACACGTCGAACTCCCCCTCGAGGATCATGCGGATGGAATCCCTGACCGCCGAGTCGTCGTCGACGACCAGGACACGGTGCCTCAGGGGCTGTGGCTTCGGTTCGCGTCCAGTGTTCATTCTAGTTGCTGGTACGTGATGCGGAGCCGGGAGCGTTGCCATGGGGTTCATGGTTGCGACAGGAGCCGTTCCCAGAGCCGCTCGTTGGTCATCACCCGGGCAAGGAAGTCGTTGCCCTTCTCCGGGTCCTCCACGACGGGCGGTTCCACGGGGATGTTGATCTGGAAGGACAGCCCGCCACCGGGAGCGGACTCGACCTGGATGCGGCCGCCATGGTGGTAGACGAGGAAGTACACCGCCATCAGGCAGACGCCGAAGGTCTGGGGATCCCCGCTGCGCACGAAGAACGGGTCGAAGACGGAACGGATCGCGTCGCTGGGGAGGCCCGGGCCGTTGTCCGAGACCCGGATCTCGACCTCCGCCGAGCGTCCCGGTTCCTGGGGCAGGTGGCGGGCGTTGCAGACGATGCGGCCGCCCTTCTGGAGGTTCGTGTACTGGTCCTTGAAGAGCAGCTCGAACAGACGTTGAAAACGGCCGCCGTCGACCTTCAAGGAGGGCAGGTCTGCGGGGACGTTGTTCTGGATCTCGACCCCGAGGGACTCCAGCTCGGGCTTCTGGAGGGCGACAACCTGGTCGATCACCTCATTCAGTCGGACGACGGAATCGAACTGGAAACCGCCGGGACCGGCGTGCTTGGAGAGGTCGTCGAGCAGGTCCACGACCATGCTGACCCGCTGCTGCACCTTGCCGTGGAAGTCATGCCAGAACGCCGGATGCTGGAGCTGGCCCAGGTCGAGGCTCTCGCGTCCCAGCATCTCCGGTGCGAGGTCGAGGAAGGTGCGCACCGCGGACATCGCGTTGCGGACATGATGCCCGAGTCCGGCGGCCAGGACGCCGAGGGAAAGCACACGGTCCGTGATCACCATGCGGTGCAGCGCGGAGAGCTTCTCCCGCAGCAGGGCGTCCCGCTCGCGTTGTACCATGAAGTACTCGAGGCCACGTCGCAGCTCGCGGGACAAGGGCTCCATTTCCCACGGCTTGTCCAGGTAGCGGTAGATCGCACCGCGGTTCACCGAGTCGATCGCCGCCTGCAGGTCGCTGTGCGCGGTGACCAGCATCCGGGTGATCCGCGGACGCAGCTGCCGGACGCGTTCGAGGAACTGGGCGCCCTTCATGCCCGGCATCTGCTGGTCCGAGAGCACCAGGCCGATGTCGTCCAGGTGTTCGTGGAGGATCTTCAGTCCCTCCTCGGCGTTCTCCGCGGTGTAGAAGCGGAATTCGTCCTCCAGCGCCTGCGGCAGCTGTCGCAGCGCGGCCACCTCGTCGTCGACGTAGAGGATGGCGAACCGGCGGTAGTCGTGGTTCGGCTCAGTTGCGGACATAGGATTTGTCGGATGTGTTATCGGCGAAGACAGGGGGGAACTCCAATGCAAACTCGGTGTACAGACCGGGTTCCGTGGCGACACGGATGGCGCCGCCGAACTCGTTCATGATGCGGAAGCAGATGCTCAGTCCGAGTCCGGTGCCCTTGCCGACCTCCTTGGTCGTGAAGAAGGGGTCGAAGATCTTGCCGAGGACATCCGCCGGGATGCCGGTGCCGTTGTCGTGGATCCGCACCAGGGTCATGCCGTCGTGGACCCCGGCCCGGATCCGGATCGTGGGCGGCTCGGAGGTGCTGCCGGGCTTAGAGGTCAGCGCATCCAGGGCGTTCTGCAGGAGGTTGGTGAAGACCTGCAGCAGCTTCCCGGGATGCGCCTCCACCGTCAGCGAGTCGGGCACCTCGACGACGACCTCGACCCGGTCCCGCAGTTCCGCCGAGAGGAAGCGGAGCGCGCTGTCGAGCACCGGTCGGACCTCGGTGCGCACCAGTCCGCCGGCGGCTCCGCCCTGGTGGCTGAACTTCCGCATGTCGGTGACGATCTTCACCACGCGGTCGATGCCGTCGGAGAGGTCCTTGAGGTTGATTTCGATCGGTCCTCGGCTTTCCGGAGGCAGCTTCGCGGCCTGCTTCTTCAGGGTGTAGACGGCGGTCTTGGCGAAGTTGAGCGGGTTGTTGATCTCGTGGAGGATGCCCGCGCTGAGACGTCCCAAGGACGCGAGCTTCTCGCTCTGGACGAGGTTCATCTCGGTCTCCTTCAGCTGTTCGATGGTGGATTCGAGCTTCCGGTTCTGCCAACCCAGCTCGCGTTGGAGGCGGTGGTTCTGGGCGAGGTTCCGCACCCGCGCCGCGAGTTCCGCGGAGGAATACGGCTTGCACAGGAAGTCGTGCGCGCCCGCCGAGAGCGCCGCCAGCTTTGTCTCGTCGTCGGCCCGGGCCGTGAGCATGAGGAATGGGATGCTGCGCGTCTCCGGCCTCGCCTGGAGCTCGCGGCATACCTGGATGCCGTTCTTCTCGGGCATCATCATGTCGCAGATGACGACCTCCGGCAGGTACTGGGAGGCCAGGGTCACCGCGGCGTTGCCGTCCACCGCCTCGAGCACCTCGAACTCCGCCTCCAGGTGAGTCCTCAGGAACACCAGCATGTCGGGCTCGTCGTCGGCGATCAGGATGCGGGGACCTGCTGGACGCGTGTCGGTCCGGGGAACATTGCGCCGGGTCTGGGACGATTCCCGCAGGTTCGGGATGCCCGGGAAGAGTTCCGCGCGGCGGTAGAGGCTCGAAAGCCATTCCCCATCCGCGGCTGCGGGCTCTTCGGCCCGCGTCGCGACGGGCGCGGAATCCGCCGCTGCGACGCCATCTTCCGCCGGTGACGAGTCCGCAGCCGACCCGGTTCCGGGAGCCGGCGCCGGGAGGCGGACGACGATGGACGTGCCCTTTCCGGGAGTGCTTTCGGCGGAGACGTTCCCGCCGTGGGCCTCGGTCAGGTCGCGCACGAGCGAGAGGCCTATGCCCGCCCCCTGGTACTTGCGCTGGGCCGAGGCGTCGACCTGCCAGAAGCGCTCGAAGATGCGGGGCAGGTGGGAGGGATCGATGCCGATGCCGGTGTCGGTGACCCGGATCACGATCCAATCCTGTTCGCGGGCGGTGGAAAGGGTGACGGAACCGTCCGCCGGCGTGAACTTGATGGCGTTGAAGACGAGGTTGAAGAGCACCCGTTCGAGCTGGTGGGTGTCGCCCTCGATCTCCGGTGCGTCCGGGGAAAGGCTGGAAAGGAGCCGGATGTTCTTCTCGGTGGCGGCGGGCTGCATGGCGGCCTGGATGCCCCGGATGAAGGTGGGAAGGTGGAACCGACGTCGCTCCAGACTCAGGGTGCCGGCCTCCAGGCGGACGAGGTCGAGCAGGTCGTTGATGAGCTTGAGCAGCCGGAATCCGTGGGCCTGCATGGTCTCCACGGAGACACGCAGGTCCGGCTCGCCGCGGATGGCGTCCGAAGAGCGTAGGCGGTCCAGCGGGGCGAGGATCAGCGTCAGCGGCGTGCGGAGTTCGTGGCTGATGTTGGCGAAGAAGTTCCGCTTCAGCTCGTCCAGCTCCTGGAGCCGCTTCAACGAGACCTGGAGTTCGGCCCGGCTGGTTTCCAGGGAGCGGTTGGCCAACTCCAGTTCTGCGGACTTCGCGGCCAGCGCCCCGTTCGCCGTCTCCAGTTCCCGGCGCTTTTCGTCGACGGCGATCATCGCCGCGTGCTCCGCCTTCCGCAGCCGGGTGTACATCGTGTTCCCCAGCACCACGATCAGGCCGGTCAACGAGATGAAGAACACGTTGTTGATGAAGATCGGGTCGAAAGGGCCGATCGGCAGGCACGCCGCGAAATACATCAGCAACACCGCCACCGTCGCGACAATGCTCTGGAGCGTGTTCCAGCGAAGAAGGAGCCCGACCGCAAGGAGCACCAGGTTGAGTCCGGCGTAGTAGGTCGAATGGCTGCGGAGCGTCGCATGGATGATCCAGGCCATGCATCCGGCGGGAACCATCGCCAGGGCCACTCCGAGGGCCCGATGACGGCGGCGTCCCCACGGCGTGTAGATCAGGAGACCGACAAGCAACATCACGCCGCTGAAGGCGAAGCGCACCGCCAGGAAACGCCGCCACTGGCCGGCGTCGTACATGACCGCGTCCACGATCGAGCCCAAGGGGAGCACGATGCACGTGAGCACCACGCCGACCTTGATGCGATGGAGGGCCGTCTGACGGTCGAACTCGTCGTAGCTGCGGAGGGTCTCGGACGGGGTCGCCATGAGGGGGTGGCGGCCCGTCAGGCCGGCTTCCGGATCTCGAGGAAGAGGTTCACGCCCGTGGGATCGGCGCCGACTCGCGCGCAACCGGGCGGGACGCCGGCGGGAACCAGCCGTTCCATGGCGGCGCGGTCGCGGTAGATGAGATGCCACTCGAGCAGGAAGTCCATCGAGTGACGGAACGGCTTCGAGGCGTCGACGTTGGTCACCACCATCAGGCCTCCGGGCGCGAGCAGGTGGTAGAACAGCTCGTTGAGACGCCGGCAGATCCGGTCGGAGACGTAGTCGAAGAGCCCCGCGCAGTAGACGAGGTCGTACTGCCGCACCGCCGATGTCCCGCTGATCTTGCCAGCCTCCTTGAGCAGTTGGTTGATCGACTTCTCGGCGAGGTTGATCACGGACCGGCGTCCGTGGGTGGACCTCACCTCCGAAAGGGAGGTCCGGGTGAAGTCGAGGGTCTGGGGGTTGAAGTCGAAGAGCTGGAAGTCCGCCATGTCGGAGGCTGCGTCCTCGGCGAGGAACTCACGCACCTCCCGCGCCGGACCGCAGCCGAGGTTGAGCACCTGCAGGCGCCGTCCGGCCTCGAGGGCCCGTCGCGATTCCCCGGCAAGGCAGCTTTTGAGGTACTTGATCCGGTTCCTGTGCGCCATCGCCGGCGGGTTCTGGAGGAAACACACGTTGACCAGCTTGGCGAACATCGTCGCGCCCTCGTGGGGATCGCGGAGGATCATGTTCACCATCTCGTAGTCCCCGGCGTAGCC
>JAIXUV010000321.1 GCA_027483345.1 Verrucomicrobiales bacterium
GAGGGTCCGGATCGCCGCAGCGGAACGGGACGCCCGCCTGCGCCTGCAGCAATCGTGGGTCGCCCGGGCCCGGGCCGAACGGCTTGCCGGCGGCTTCGGCGCCCGGACACGGGCCGTGGACGCCCTGCGGGAAGCGGCTTCCCTGGGCGATGCCATCCGCGACGAGCCCTCTTGGCGACAGGAGTCCACCGCCGCCAGGGCGCTTTGGGAGACGCGTTGGAGTCCACTCCCGGAAACCATGTCCGAGGCGCCGTCGGACCCCATGTGGGTCGCGACAGACCGGACCCACACCTGGCTCGGGACCATCCAGGGCGACGGTGAGATCCGGCTACGCAACCGCACCGACGGAACCGTCCGCACCCAGTCCGGCCCGGGATGGCTTCCGGACCAGCTCATGGAGATCACGTCCTCCGGAAACGCGATCCGCGTCCGCAACGGTCAAGCCGACTGGATCGGACATCTTCCCTCCGGCTCCTGGTTCCCGGCACGGGGCGCGGCGACTTTGGCGCCCGATGGCGCCTCGTTCGTGCACATGGATTCCCGGGGAAGGCCGGTCCGCGTCCGGATTCCGGAGGCATCGGCCGGCCCTGCATGGCAGGCGGATCCCGGAGGCGGAACCCGTTGGTCGCTTCTGTCGTTCTCGCCCGGCGGGAAGCGGGTCGCGGCCGCGGAGACCGGCCGGGCAAGGGTGCTTCTTTGGGATCCCGAGTCGGGTGCCGTCGTCGGCGAGATCGCCACGGACTCCGAGGCGTCTTCCCTGGCCTGGTCGGCGGACGGACTCCGCCTCGCCGTCGGCACCCATGGTGGCGGCGTGCTCCTCTGCGCCCTGCCCGACACCGATCCCGTCTGGACTCTCGCGGTGCACGCGGGCTCCGTGCGCTGCCTCACCTTGGATCCCACTGGACGCCTCCTCTTCTCCGGTGCCGACGACGAGACCGGCCACCTCATCGACGCGGGCCATGGAATCGACCTCGGTCACGGCGCCGAGACCGCTTGGAACGCCCTGTTCTCGCCGGACGGCCGGTCGGTGGGGCCGGTCGCGGAGAACGGAACCAACGGACTTCTCCACATCGAGCCGCCGTCGGGACTGATACGGGTCCGGACCCGCGGCCTTGGCGGCTCCAACGGGGCTCTCACGTGGACCGCGGACGGGACCGGCCTTATGGGGACCAGCGAAGGTGGACTGCACCAATGGGATCCCCGAGGAACCTGGATCCGTTCGTGGACGCTTCCAGGCATCGACCAACTCTTCGCGCAGGGCACGCGGATCTGGTTCCGGAACGGAGCCGGGATCGGAAGCATCGATCCCAAGGCGGCAGGCAACGAACCTTCCTGGCTTCGTCAGGGAGCCCGATGGAGCGCCTTGGCGTTCGAGGGCGGCGCGGCCGAACCGCTGGTCGCAGATTCCATCGACGAACGGATCCGCATCTCAGCCGAGCACTGGTGCGAAGGACTTCTCGAACGCCCACGCCGGATCGCCGTGGGATCGTCGTTCATCGTGGGTGCCTCCGCATCCTTGTCGAACCTCGTCGTCTGGAACCGAGCCGACGGGCGCCGGCTCCGCAACCTCTCCTCCTCGCCCGGGGCGACACCCTCCTTCGACCCGTCGGGACGTTGGCTGGCGGTGGCCGATCGTGAGCCCCGGATCTGGGACACGCTGGACTGGACGTGGCGTGCGCTTCCAGGCGGCGGAGCCAGGGCCGCAGCCTCCTTCGATCCCAAGGGAAGGTTCCTGGCCGTGGCGACCGGAGGGAGGGAAGTCCGTCGGGTCCGGCTTCCGACCCTCGAACCCATGACCGTCCTCGAAGGTCCGGTCGGCATCCGCATCGTCGCGGTCACCGTCTCTCCGGATGGACACCGCATCGCCGCCCAAGGCCAGCGCGGCGAGATCCTGCTCTGGGACACCCGGGAGGCCGACGCCGACGCGCCGCCCTGACCGGCTTCCATGAAGCCTGCGGTTCAGGTCCAGTCCCCGATCGATTCCACATGCGCCGCGGAACCGTCGCGAAGCCAGCCGTCGAGCTGGGCGGGATCCTTCAACTGCTGACCACGACGACGTGGCACCACGACGAAGCGCGAGTCGATCTCGGGCAACGCGGTGAGGTCGCTCCAGAGCTTCTCGAACTGCGCCACCGGGAAGACGTCCTCCTGGCCGTGGCCCCAGCGCTTCTTGACGTCCTTGATGGTGACGTAGGTCGGAAGCCTCGCCGCCATCCTGCGGATTGCCGCGGTGACGACGGCGCTGTCGCCTTCGAGGATCTCGGCGCGCCCCAGGCCGAACGCCGCCAGCAGGCGGTCGAGGTCGATCCAGGTGGTCATCGAATTGTAGTAGCGCAGCCCGAACTCGTCCTCCTCACGGGCCATGGCGAGGCCCTCGACCAGCCGCGGACGTCCCTGCACCCGGGCGAGACCGCCGCCTCGGTCCTCAAGCCGACGTTGGATGACCTCAAAGGTGAGCGTGGCGCCGCTCGCGATATGGCGTCCGAGCAGGCGGGGATCAAGGTCCGCACCGAGGGTGTCGATGTTGTGGAGCAACAGGTACTTCAGGTTCGGGCGTTCCCGGAGGAGGGTGGCCAGCACCCCGTTGCGGAAAAGGTTCGGCACCTCGAAGAAGTGTCCAACCGGGTGCAGGCACTGGAGCGGGACGTTGTCCGTGTAGTCCGAGGCCTCCCCGGCGGACCTGGCCCATCCGATGAGGGCGGCGCGCAGGCTGTCGCGGACCTTCTGCTGCTGAACGTCCAACACCTGCTGCGGCATCTCCTCCCAGGCGAAGCGAAGGTCCCGTTCCGTCGGGATGAATCGCAGGCCGACACTGCGTCCTGGCGAGAGGTGGAGCGGCCCCGCATAGCCGTATCGCCCCACGGCCTCGAGGAACCGCGCGGTCGGTCCGTCGGTCAGGTAGCTGGTGGTGAACAGGTGCGGGACCGGCGTCCCGGAAAGGCGCGAGGCGCGACGGGATTTGGCGAGGTGGGTCTCGATGAAGGTGCGGTGGCGTCCGGCGAGCCGGGCGAACGGATGCAGCGCCTTGCAGGTGCCGGCGCCGCCGGTCCAACGGGAGCCGGCTCCAGCTGCGAGGGTCACCACGGCGACCTCGCCACGGCGCAGGGACTCCAGTCCCCGGTCCCGATCCGCATCCCACGACTCGCAAGGGCCTTCAGGCAGCCTTTCCACATCGGAATCGAGCACGTCCTCGACCTTGGCATCCGCGCGGAGCCGGTTCTGGGCGAGGCCGATGCGTCCTTCCTTGAGGTCCGAACGCACCTGCTCGTGCAGCTCCGGATCGAAGCCGTTGCGTCGAAGCAATTCGGGGAGCGAGCCGTCGCCCGAGGACTGGGAGCGGCCGCGGGGCAGCAGGACGTCGAACAGGGTCTGCACCATTCCGGCGAGTTCCGGACGGGTGCGGCAGGCCGCTCCAAACTTGTCGATCTCGGCCCGTCGCGCCGCGGGGAGCCCGCTGCGGTCCGAACGAAGGAGCCGCGGCAGGGTCAGCGCATAGTAGTTCGGCGGCATCAGGGCATCCGCCCCGGTGACCAGCTCGGCGAAGGTCCCGTTCTCGTTGATCGCATAGTCGAACACGACCGGATCCATCGCGAACGGCAGTGCCGACGACAGCGACCGCTTGGTCTCCAGCAGGATCGTCCTCAGACGTTCCTGGGCCTCCGCCTTGCGGTGGGGCGCGAAGATGAATCCCATGCCGCCGCCGGACATCCCGCCCAGCATCCAGAATCCCCAGAAATCCTGGCCGAAGTCGGCTTCGCAGCGTGCGATGACCTGCTCCGTGAAATGGTTGGTGGCCCACGGGATGATGGCCTGCAGGGGCTGTCGGAAGTTGCGCGTCGTCGCCGCACCCAACGCACGGATGTCGCCGCGCCGAAGCGCCGAAATCACCTCGTCGAGCACCCCGAGGGCGTCCTGGCGCGCCCGCCATTCCGCCGGGGAACGCAGCAGGTACTTCTCGGTGACCATCTCCAGGATCGGACCGACGTTCTGCGCCATGCCGCCGTGGACCACGACCAGCGAATCCATCAGGGCGCGCCGCGCGGAATCCGGGATCTCGTCGCGCGAATAGACGTGGTGCACCGGCATCAGCCGGCCCCGGGAGACGCCCCATTCCGGATCGTCCTCGCCCGCCGGAACCCCGGTGATGAGCTTGATGCCCGGCCAGACGCCACCGGAGTCCTGCCATCCGCCACCGGAGCCGCCGAGCCATTCGCCCAGGAGCGCCCGCGCCAGGACCAGCCGGCGTTCGGACTCCTCCAACGGGCCGGTCAACGAGGCCGCCTGGCCCGTGGCCCGCATGCAGACGCTGATGAGGGAACCCAGCAGGTTGGTGCTGACCGCGAGACGGGAGCCCTTGGGGATGTCGTTGACGCACGAGCAGATCTCCAACCCGAGGCCGGGGCCGACCACTCGGGCGAGCAGTTCCTCGAGGGATTGGCCGGAGCCCTCGATTCCGGGCGGGACGATGCCCGAGGCGATCACCGCGGCCTTCAGCAGGCCGAGGTAGTCGCGGGCGAAATCGAACACGTCGCCCAACGAGGTCAGGTCCGCCGTGGCACCCAGATCGACGGAGGTCAGCCTCAGGACGGGCTCCTCGATCACCCGGAGCCAGGCTCCCACAGGAGGACGCGGCGCCGCGTCACGGCCGTGCACACCGAGGTCAACCGAGATGTTCAGCACCTTCGCGCCCTCCGGGAAGTCCATCCCGAGGAAGAAGATGTCCGACCATGCCGAATGGGTGAGGTCCATGCGGACCGGCGTCTGCTCGCGCAAGATGGGGAAGGTCCCGTCGGAGGACCGTACCCGGAGTTCGGGCCGGAGACGGAGCGGCTGGTCGGCCGGATGTCCCATGCGGAACATCCACTGGTTGCCTCGGACGGTCCGGACGCTCCGGCGGACCTGGTCGGCCAGCGTCTGGAAGCCAAGCCGGTGGTAGGAGGCCGCCAGCGCCGAACAGAGGCCGTCCGAAGGGCCGTTCGCCTCCTGAGCGGCGAGGAAGGTGTCGATCGCCTCCTCGAAACGGCGTCCAAGCAGATGCTCGAAGCCGTGGAACGGGATCAGCGTCCCGGAACCCGTGGGGGACAGACGGGTCGGCAGTTGGAAACGGTGGAGCGCCGCGAGGAAGAACAGGGCCCGCACCCGCTCGTAGAGGTTCTCGGCACCGCGCCGAAAGGCATCCAAGGCACGGCCAGCCTCCAGCAGCTCGGCCACCTCGCGACCTTCCGCCCAATCGTCGAGGGACCGGTTCCGGACCGCCGGATCCGGAGAGGTGATCTGGGCGACGAGAGGGTGTTCGGTCACGCCGGGTCACCTTCCTCGAATCCAGTCTCCGAGGTCAACGGCCACGGAGTCCACCCCGGGACTCGCCTTCGTCGGTCCCGCCCCTTCAACCTCCACGCATGGCCCATATCCACGAGAAGATCGATTTCACCGTGGCGCTTCTCATCGTCGAGGGACCCAGGGTCCTTGTGATCCACCACCGCAAGCTCGGCAAATGGCTTCCTGTCGGCGGGCACGTGGAATTGGACGAGGACCCGGAGCAGGCGGCGTTGAGGGAGGCGCGGGAGGAGACCGGCCTCGAGGTGGAGCTGGTGGGGGAACGTCCACCCACGACCGAGCCGGGCACCCGCGCCCTCATCGCGCCGAGGTTCCTCGACGTCCATCGCATCTCCGCCACCCACGAGCACATCGGCATGATCTACTTCGCGCGGCCGCGTTCGGGCTCGTTGACCCTGGCCGCGGCGGAACACCACGACATCCGCTGGTGCAACGTGGACGAACTCGACCGCCTGGAGCCGCCGATGAGTGGCGCGGTCCGGTGGTACTGCATGAAGGCGTTGGAGGAGCTCGCGTCCACCGGGAACGATTCCCGGCGGAACCCGTAACCGCTTCGTATCCCTCGCTGTCTGCGACCGTCGAAGCTCAATCCAACACTCAGATCGACATGAAAGCCCTTCACACACTGCTCCATGGCGGCCGGATCTCCGGACTTTGCGCCATCCTCGCCGTCTCCACCGTCCTGAGCCCGGCCCAGGCCCAGAACGACAACCCGCGTCCCGACCGCCAGGGCGGAGGCCAAGGCGGACCCGGCGGACCCGGCGGACCCGGCGGCCGCGGGAACTGGGATCCGGCCCAGATGCAGCAGCGCATGATGGAACGGCTCCGCGAGGAGCTCGGCTTCACCGACGAGACCGAGTGGAAGGCGATCCAGCCGCTGGTCCAGAAGGTGTTCGAGAACCGCGTCGCCGGCGCGGCCGGCATGGGCCGCCTGATGGGCCCGGGCCGTCGCGGCGGCAACGACCAGGGCGGCGGCGGTCGTCGTGGTGGTTTCGGCGGCTCCAGCCCCGAGGCCGAGGCCCTTCAGAAGACCATCGACGACAACGCCCCGGCGGCCCAGATCAAGGACGCCCTCGCCAAGTACAAGGCCTCGCAGAAGGCCAAGCAGGAGAAGCTGGAAGCGGCCCAGAACGACCTGCGCAAGGTCCTCACGGTGAAGCAGGAGGCGGCCGCCACCCTGCTCGGCCTGCTCAA
>JAIXUV010000345.1 GCA_027483345.1 Verrucomicrobiales bacterium
CTTTCGCTGGCGCTCAAGGCGGGTCGCTTCGGGGTCTGGGATTGGGACGCAATCCGCGACCACACCGCATGGGACGACCGGATGTACGAGATCTTCGGCATCGAGCCGTCCCGGTTCGATGGGAGCCACGATTGCTGGATGGGGCTCATCCTTCCCGAGGACCGCCCTTCCGTCCTTGCGGACATGCAGCGGGCCTTCGACGGACGTAAGGACTACGTCACGCGCTACCGCATCCGGCTCCCGGACGGCTCGATCCGTCACATCGCCGCCGAGGGCTATCTCCACCGGGATGCGAACGGCAGGATCGTCCGGGCCATCGGGCTCAATGTGGACGTCACGGATCAGGAGACCACCCGCGCGGAGCTGGAAGGCCGCGAGGACCGCGTCCGACGGCTCAACGAGTGCATCGCGAAGCTCGTGCTGGAGGACACCGGCGAGGCCACCGATCTGGAGGCCCTTTTCCAACGGCTGACCGAGCTGGTCGCCGACGCGGTCCAGGTGGCGCGGGTGGGCATCTGGCTGTTGGATGCGGAGGACACGTTGCTCCGCTGCGAGACCCTCTTCGAGGCGGATGGCCGCCGTCATTCCCCGGGAGCCCAACTCGAGGTCTCCGAGTACCCCGCCTATTTCTCGGCGGTCCGTTCCGAAACCCGCTTGGTCGCCGATGACGTGTTGTCCGACCCGCGCACCGCCGAGATGGTGGAGGGCTACTTCAAGCCGCTGGGGATCAGTTCCATGCTGGACGTCGCGATCCAGTCCGCCGGAACCCTGCGGGGTGTCCTGTGCATGGAACACATCGGTCCCCGGCGGCATTGGCATCCGGACGAAATCGGCTTCGTCAGTGCCGTTGGAGCCCTCGTGGGCCAGGCCTTGGAATCGATGGAACGGCGTCGGGCCGAGGCGGAGTTGTTGAAGAACCAGCTCCTGCTCGGCACCACCGGCCAGTTGGCGCGGGTCGGCGGATGGGAAATGGAGGTGGTCGATTCGACCCCCGGAACCCTCATCTGGTCCGACCAGGTCCGCCGGATCCACCAGGTGCCCGACGGGTTCGTCCCCGAACTGGGCCGTGCGATCGCCTTCTATTCCCCCGATTCCCGCCCCCGGATCGAGGCCGCCCTGCGCGAGGCCATCGACCACGCGCGTCCGTACGACCTCGAGCTGGTCCTGACGACCGCGCAAGGGCGACAGGTTCCCGTCCGTGCGATCGGGACCCCGGAAGTTGTCGACGGCCGCGTCGTCCGCCTGGTCGGCGCGCTCCAGGACATCTCAGACATCCGCGCCGCCGAGGCGGCCTTGCGTGAGGAACGGGTGCGTCTGGCCAGCATCATCGAGGCGGCCCGCGTCGGCACCTGGGAATGGAATGTCCAGACCGGCGAGACGGTCTTCAACGCACGCTGGGCCGAGATCATTGGATACAGCCTTTCGGAACTGCTTCCGACCTCGATCGAGACCTGGATCCGGCTGACCCATCCCGACGATCTGTCCCGTTCCGACAGGCTCCTGAAGGACCACTTCGAAGGGAGGTTGGAATACTACGAGTGCGAATGCCGGATGCTCCACAAGGACGGCCATTGGGTCTGGATCCAGGATCGTGGACGCGTGATCACCCAGGATGGGGCGGGTCGTCCGGTGATGATGTTCGGCACCCACACGGACGTCTCGGAACGACGGCGGTCCGAGGAGAAGGAGCGCGGGCTTCGCGAGCTGCTCGCCCGCGCGGAGCGGATGGAGTCCGTCGGGCGTCTCGCCGGCGGGGTGGCGCACGACTTCAACAACATGCTCCAGGCCATCCTCGGCTACACCACGCTCGCGCTGATGGACATCCCCGAGGACTCCGCCGTGCGGGAGAACCTCGAGGAGATCCGGCGTTCCGCGGAGCGGTCCGCCGACCTGACCCGGCAGCTCCTGGCCTTCGCGCGGAAGCAGACCGCCGCCCCGAAGGTGGTGGACCTGAACCAGACGATCGGTGGCATGCTGAAGATGCTTCGGCGCCTGATCGGCGAGAACATCACCCTGTCCTGGGAACCCGGGGCCGATGTCTGGCCGATCACCATCGATCCGGGCCAGATGGACCAAGTGCTCGCCAACCTCTGCGTCAACGCGCGCGACGCCCTGGACGGCGGCGGACGCATCACCATCGCGACCTCCAACGTCGACCTCGACGAATTGGCCCTTTCCGCCCATCCGGAGGTGGAGCCCGGCCGCTTCGTCCGCCTGCTCGTCGAGGACAACGGACACGGGATGAGCCCGGACACCTTGGCCAGCATCTTCGAGCCGTTCTTCACCACCAAGGAGGTCGGCAAGGGGACCGGACTGGGCCTCGCGACGGTGTTCGGGATCGTCACCCAGAACCGCGGCTTCATCGACGTCTCCAGCACGGTGGGACTGGGAACGCGATTCATGATCCACTTCCCTCGGTCGAAGTCCGAGGCCGCCGCCCCGGAGACGCCTGCCGTCGCACCTCGGCTCGAGTCCGCGCAGGGCACCCTCCTGCTGGTAGAGGACGAGGAGCAGGTCCTCCGGTTCGCCCGACAGGTCCTCCAGCGGCAGGGGTACACCGTCCTTGACGCCCCGAATCCGATGACGGCCCTCGATGTGGTGGCGCGGTTCCCGGGGCGCATCGACCTGCTGGTCACCGACGTGGTGATGCCGGGCATGAACGGCCGGCAGCTCCATGAACGGCTGCTGGCGACGAATCCGGGCCTGAGGTGCCTCTACATGTCCGGCTACACCGCGGACGTGATCGCAACCCATGGCGTCCTCCAGGAGGGCGTCGC
>JAIXUV010000019.1 GCA_027483345.1 Verrucomicrobiales bacterium
CGACCATCGATGCCTTCCAGCATTGGCTCTATTCCCATCCCGGCCACTCCCACCAGGAGCGGCGGAACGCGTGGAACGGATTGATGGACCGTTTTGGCGGCGACGTGGACTGGACCGGGTACGAGTCCGCCCGGTCGCATCTCTGGCACAAGCAGCTCCATCTGTTCCTGCACCCGTTCTACTACGTCGAGTATGGGATCGCGCAGTTGGGGGCGCTGCAGGTCTGGGCGAATTCCCGACGGGATTCCGGTTCCGCGCTTCAGCACTACCTGGCGGGACTGTCCCTCGGCGGTTCCAAGCCGCTTCCGGAACTCTTCGAGGCGGCGGGTTGCCGCTTCGACTTCAGCCGTCAGACCGTTCGTCCTCTCGTGCAGTTGGTCGCCGAGGAACTGGAACGCCTCCCGGTTGGCTGAGTTCTCCGGTTCACCAGGCCGCGTCCAAGACCTCGCGGATCCCCTGGGGACCGAGGCGAACGGGATTCCCCTTCATGCTGCTGGCGGCCTCCGCCTTGAGGACGAGTTCCCCGAAGGACTCCTGCGTCACGCCGAGGTCGCGAAGCCTTGGGATACCCAGCTGTCCGACCATCTCGGCGAGCCATCGTGCGCCATCCGCGGTGTCCGCGCCGGGGTTTCCGGTCAACAACTGGGCCGCCTCACGGTACCGCGAGAGGCGGTTGTCCGGATCCCTTTCGCTGGCGAGTGCCGCGCAGTTCGCCACCCAGACCGGGACGAGCAAGGCGGCACACAGGGTTCCATGCGGGATGTCCGACATGCCTCCGAGCGGTCCTGCGATCCCGTGGACCGCACCCAGTCCGGAGTTGGCGAGGGCCATCCCGCTGAAGAGCGCCGCGAGCGCCATCTCGGAACGGGCCTCGAGTTCCGCCGGGTTCTCGAAGACGCGTTCCAGGTTGCGCGCTATGCGAGACAGTCCGTCGCGACAAAGGGCGTCGGTCAACGGATTCGCCCGGATGCCGACGAAGGGCTCCAGCAGTTGGGTCAGTGCGTCGAGGCCGGTGGATGCCGTCACCAAGGCGGGCAACGAGAGCGAGAGAGAAGGATCGACGATGGCGGCTGCGGGCAGCATCCAGGGGCTGCGGAGACTGACCTTGACCCGGTGTTCCGGGGATCCGAGGACCGCGTTCCTGGTCACTTCGGCGCCGGTTCCAGCGGTGGTGGGGATGGCGATGAAGGGAAGCGGTCTCGCGCGCAGGGGAAGTCCGCGTCCCACCACCTCCAGGAAGTCGAACGGATCCCCGGCGTTGGTCGCGAGGGCGGCGATGGCCTTGCCTGCATCGATTGTGGCCCCGCCACCGCAGGCGACCACCCAGCGGGATCCGGAGGCCTCCGCCTGCTCGGAGCCTTGGACGACCGCGGAGACCGTCGGTTCGCCGACGTTCCGCCATTCCGTCCACGTCCTGCCAGCCTGCCGCAACGCCCGCCGGACGGATTCTGCCCGCCCGGGATCCCGACCGGTGACCAGAAAACCCGGTCCGGGAACGTCCGAGATCTCCTCAGCCAGCCTGGCGACCGCGCCTAGGCCGAAGCGGACCCGGGTGGCGGTGGCGAATTCGAAGGGATTCATCCGGGCACATGGACGCCGGAGTAGCGGACGCTCGTCCGCGGCTCGGCCATCATCGGGGCGACCGCATCGCGCCAGGCCAGGTAGTGCGGCGTTTCCTTGTGTCGCGCCGGGGCCTCGGAATCACTGTAGGCCTCGATCAGTACGAAGCGGTTCGGATCGGAGTCGAGACGGAGGACGTCGAATCGGGCGATCCCCGGCTCCTTGAGTGACTCGGTGGCGTTGGTCCGGGTGGCGAAGATGAAGTCCTCCACATGTTCGGGTTTCACGTGGACCTGGACTTGGACGACGAGCATGGGGGAGGGGGATCAGAAGCGGAGGCGACGGGCACGGGCGGTCAAGGACCACGACGTGGAGGCAACGGAGTCCCGCACCACCAGGATTTCCGAGTGCAATGCGACGGTCGGGCAGACATGCCATGGCAGCGCGTGCAACGTGTCTCCGACCGATAGGTTCTCGGCTGCGGGACTTTTGACGACGAGATGTTCCTCGCTGTGGGAAACGAAAGTGACCGGGTTGAGGTCGAGGAACAGGACCCTGGGCTGTGGCATCTCCGACGCGACCGCCTTGTGACCGAGGTCGAGGCAAAGGCGGTTGGAAGCCGGCTTGGAAACCACACGGGTCAGCAGGACGACGGCGGGTTCGAAGGGCAGGTCGGGCAGCTTGGCGGCGTATCCGGCATCCCAGAAGACGGTCGTGCCGGGGCTCAACGAGACCCGTTGGCGGCGGGCGTGGATCCCGAACGTCGGGGATCCGCCGGCGATGACCTCGATTGGTCGCGCGAGCGAGGACTCCAGCCGCGATCGCAAGGCAGCCACCGGTTCGAAGGCGCGATCACAGGCCAAGGTCCTCTCGGCCGGATCCGAAATCCCGAGATGGCCGTCATAGGCGTGGAGTCCGACCAGACGAAGCGATCCCGATTCCGCGATCAACAGGGCGAGCGCCTCGGCCGACGCATCGGCGGCGATACCGGTTCGGCCCTGCCCGACATCGAGGTCGATGAAGGCCCCCAGCGGCGGTAGGGCTGGCGTTCCGAAGCCGGCCTCCTTGGCCGACCTTGCGAGGGCCTGCGCCGTCGAGGCGTTGTCCAAGATGACGGAGAACCGTATCCCGGGGTGGGCCTTCGCGAGTTCGAGGATGCGGGCCTGCTGTGGTCCGACCGGTTGTAGGGCGACGAGGATTCCTTGGACGCCTTCCACACCGGCCAGCATCTCGGCCTCGGCCACGGTGGCGCACTTGAATGAGGAGATCCCCAGATCAACCTGCATCCGGACCAGCGGACCGAGCTTGTGCGTCTTGACGTGGGGCCAAAGCCGGGAGGGATCCCCGGCGATCGTGAGCATCCGTCGGAGGTTTCTTTCGACCCGCTCGAGGTGCAGGAAAAGCGATGGCGACGGGATCGCCGACTCGTCGCGGACCTGGAACCATTCCATGGTCAGGCGAGCTCGAAGATGACCTCGATCTCCACGGCGATGTTGCCGGGAAGCGGCCCCATGCCGACGGCGCTCCTGGCTCCGATTCCGTTCTCGGCTCCCCAGATTTCGGCGAAGAGCTCGGAGCAACCGTTGATGACCTTGGGGTGGTCGTAGAAGTCGGGGGCGCTGTTGACCATCCCGAGGATCTTCACCACGCGACGCACGCGGTCGAGCGAACCGAGTTGGGCGCGCAACGTGGCGAGGATCGCCAATCCGACCTGCCGGGCGGCCAGCTTGGCGGCATCGAGGTCGAGATCCTTGCCGACGACCCCGGTGATGAGCGTGCCGTCGGTGCGGACGGGGCCATGTCCCGACACATAGGCGGCTTGTCCGAAGACGACGAGGGGGCGGTAGACGGCGACCGGCTTGGGGGCGGGCGGCAGTTCGAGGCCGAGTTCCGAGAGGCGGGATTCCGGAGTCATGTCAGGGCTCCAAAATCCGGAGAGTCGGCTTCGTGCTCAATGCCGAAATGGCCGTGAGTGGGGAAGCCGATCAGCGGGCAGGCCAGATCTGGTAGAGGACGAGGTACACGAGCACTCCCGTGATCGAGACATACATCCAAATGGGCCAGGTCCAGCGAGCGATCTTGCGGTGGCTCTCCAACTCGCCCCGGATGGCGCGGCGCATGGTGAGGATGGCGAGGGGTGGGACCGCGGCCGCCAGGAGGATGTGGCTGAAGAGCATCACATAGTACGGGATGCGGAGCGCGTCCGGGCCTTGGAACCGGGTGTGGACGGCCTTCACCTGCCATTTGTGGAAGAGATACAGCAGCAGGAAGACGCAGGAGACGGTGAACGCGGAGACCATGCAGCGGCGATGGGCCTCCTTGCGGCCGGAACGGATGAAGACAAGTCCGGCGACCAGCAGGATTGCCGAGAAACCGTTCAGGCAGGCGTTGACCAAGGGAAGTTGGGAGACGTTCATGACACTCAGGGTGCGAATCGGAGGGATTTGACGATCCGAAGGACCTCTTCCTCGGCGTTGGGCGCTTCGCCCTGCACCACCGCCCGCATTCTGCCACGTCGATCCAGGATCGCAAAGACCGGGGAGTGGATGAAGAGATCCTCAAGCTGGCCGCCGGGATTCCCGGACTCGATGACGGTGAACTTCAGGTCCTCGATGGCGAGTCGGTAGAGGTCCTTCTTGGGTCCGGTCAGGAACCACCACTTGGAAGGGTCCGCTTCATATTGGCTCCCGTAACGGGCCAGGACCTGAGGGGTGTCGTACTCGGGATCCGCGGTCAGGGAAAGGAGCCGGACGCCTCCCGGAATGCCTGCCTGGATGCGTTGCATCTGGGAGGAGAGCTTCCGGCACTGGGTGGGGCATCGGGAGAAGACGACGTTCGCCACGCAGATGCTTCCGTGGAGCGATCCGAGTTGGACTGGTTCAGCGAGTTGGTTGGTCAAGGAGAACGGCTTCAACTCGCTGATCACCGGAAGCCTTGGACGGAACGTGGCCAAGGCGAAGGCACCGCACACGATGGCGATGCCGGCGACCAGCACGCCCCAGAGCAGGCGTTCGATCCGTTGACGGCTGATTGGAAGCATCGGAAAAAGCAGACCGGCCAGCGGAGGAACTCCGAAGGCCGGTCCGGAATCGGGGTCTGCGGATTTCTACTCGAAACTTCCGCCGCCAGCCTTGGACTTCTCGGTGTACCACTTGTCGTAGTCCTCTTGGGAGACGACCTTGAAGAAACCCCTCATCGCGGAGTGCCCGTTGCCGCAGAGTTGGGCGCAGGTGATGGTGTAATCCCCGATCTTGTTCGGGGTGAAGTGGACCGGGATCGATAGTCCGGGGATCGCGTCCTGGGTCACGCGCATGCTGGGGACCTTGAAGCAGTGGATCACGTCCATGCTGGAGATCAGGGCGATCACCGGACGATTGACCGGCAGCAGGAAGGCCTCGGTCACCACGGCGACGTCGTCCTTGGCAGCCGGGTCGCCGTTGATGTCCAAGCCGAACGGGTTGGAGCGGTCGGCGAACTTGACGTCCTGTTTACCCCACTGGTTGTCGACGCCGGGGAAGTGGGCCGCCCAAGCGAACTGCTGGGCCATGACTTGGACTTCGACCGGCTTCTCCTCGGGTTTTGGGGGATTGTCGACAGCCTTGGCCCAAAGGGGCACCGCCAAGCCGATCAGAAGCACGGCTTCGACGCCGGCGACACCGATCTCGAGGTAGGTCGAAGTGTGGCTGCGGGCGCCGACGTAGTCGGCCTTGGGATTCGCGCCTTTGCGGAATCGGAAGATCACGTAGAGGAAGTAGCCCAACCAGCCGACGAACAGGGCGGCCATCAGCAGATGGACATAGAGGATCAGTTCGTCGATGCCTTTGGCGTGGTTGGCCGCCGCTTCGGGCATGCCGAGAAGTTGGAGGACGGAGGTCATTGGTATCAGTGAGAGGAAGGGGAGGGTTTGCCGGATTTGTCGGTCGGTTCCGCGACGGATTCCTCCGTCTGGCGGGCACGGCGTGCGATGAAGACGAAGAAGGATCCGAAGGCGACCCAAGCAAGGATCACGAAGGCGAGCATCACGAAGATGCCCGCATTCATGCCTTGCGCCAGGGGAGCGTCGGTCTTGCCGAAACAGGAGGCACAGGCCGAGAGCTTCCCGAGAGGGAAGAGCGCGGCGATGGTCAGGACTAAGCCTCGTTTCACAGGTAGCTGATGTTCTTCAGTTTCCGGAGGAAGTAACGCCCGTAGAAGGCCAGAGCCATGATGGCCACGAAAGCGCCGACACTTCCGGCGAGATCAGTGGACGAACCGGACTCGCGGTAGTTCTGGTAGCTCCAAGCGGACAGGAAGGCCATCAGGAGAACCGAGGCGGCGACGAACACCACATGGAAAGCTTTAAGGGACATAGACGGTCTTCATCAGGGTGTTCTTCGGGGTGTCGTGTGTGCCCCAGAGGGTCAATCCCATGAGTCCGGTGAAGAAGATCGCGGAGATCACGAGGAGGCTGTAGACCAGCTTCTTCTCCGACATGAGGTGCATGAAGTAGGCGGCCACCAGGAACGCCTTGATCGAGGCGATGAAGAGGGCGACGCCAACCGTGACCGCCATGCTGCTGAAGTCCACGTAGTACATCAGGACCGTGATGACCGTCCCGAGCAACAAGGCCCCGAAGATGATCAGGTAGGTCTTGATGTGGGACGCGATGTCATGGTCGTGGTCGTCGTGGGACGCCGCCGCGTTGTGGGATTGTTCGCTCATGGATGAAGGGGGAGTGGAAGGTCAGAGCAGGTAGACGACGGGGAAGAGGAAGATCCAGACGAGATCGACGAAGTGCCAGAAAAGGCCCCCGACCTCGATGCGGTTGGTGAACTGTTCCGGATTGGTCTTCCACATCTTGGCTCCCGGGAAGGCGAAGTAGGCCAAAACCAACGCGCCGCCGAGGACGTGGAGTCCATGGAGGGCGGTGATCAGGAAGTAGACCGCGAAGAACGGATGGGTGGCCGGGGTGTAGGAGCCGAGGAACGCGATGTCCGCGGTGGCGATCTTCTGCTTCGCGTGGTCATGGGACGCACCCTCGACATGCTTCACATGGCCGTGGATATCCCGGGCGGGATCGACCGCGATCTCGATGTGCTCGACCTTTTCGGCCTCAAGGCGTCCGAGGCTCCACTGGTCGGCGAAATTCCAGAAGCCCGGATGCTTGCCGTTGACCTCGAGATGGCCGGTGACGGCCTTGCCGTCCTTGAGCCGGACGACGTAGTGGGAGAACTTGTCGTTGTACTCGAAGGACTTGATCCCGAGGAACGCGAAGGCGCAGATCACAGTGACCACCATCAGCCAGCGGAAGCGGGCGAAGTTGTTCATCTTCAGTGCGGCCCAGGCGAGGACGACTGTGACCGATGAGGTGATCAGCACCGCGGTGTTGAAGGTGCCGATGGGGATGTTCAGCAGTCCACGGGGCCAAGCGAGGGCGACGTCCGGCCAGAAGCCGTCCGGTGCCTGGACCCGCAGGAGGATGTAGGCGGAGAACAGGGCTCCGAAGAGCATGATTTCGGAGGCGAGGAAGAGCCAGATGCCGACCTTCGCATTGTAGAGCCCGGTATCCGGCCGGGCTTTGTACGTATAGGGGATTTCCATTGTGCTGTTGAATCGGGGTGGGTTGGCGCCTGGGGATCAGGGCTTCTCGCTCTGCGGGGTGAAGTCGCTCTTGGCGCCGGGGACGCTGTACTCGTAGGGGCCGCGGTAGGCGACGGGCTCCGAGGCGAAGTTGCCGTGGGGCGGGGGGGTGGGAGTGGCCCATTCGAGGGTGGTCGCATCCCACGGGTTGTCCGAGCTCACCTTCTTGCCGACGAAGATGCTCGAGAAGAAGTTGATGATGAAGGGCAACTGGGCGACGCCGAGGCCGACAGCGCACATGGTGATCATCTTGTTCAGGCTCAGCGCGGTCGGATCGACGCCTTCGAAGTAGGTCGTTCCGCCGTCGTACATGCGCCGCGACATGCCCTTGAAGCCCTGAATGAACATCGGCGCGAACACGCAGTTCATGAAGAAGAGCGAGCCGGCCCAGTGCAGCTTGCCGAGGGTCTCGTTCATCATCCGCCCGGTGATCTTGGGGAACCAGTAGTAGATTCCGGCGAAGACGGCGAACATGGTTCCCGGGGCGACGACGTAGTGGAAGTGGCCGATCACGTAGTAGGAATCATGCAGGTAGATATCCGAGGCGTTGAAGCCGAGGGGCAGTCCGGTGAGGCCGCCGATGCCGAACATCGGAAGGAAGCTCAGCGCGAACAGCGAGGCGGCGTTGAAGCGGATCGAGCCGCCCCAGAGCGAAATGAAGAGGGCGGTCAGGATGATCACCGAGGGGATCGAGATCATCATCGTGGTGGTCTGGAAGAACGTCGCGATCTTGGTACCCATTCCGGTGAGGTACATGTGGTGGGCCCAGACGATGAAGGACAGGAAGCCGACGGACATGGTCGAGTAGACCATGCTCTTGTAGCCCCAGAGTGGCTTGCGGGTGTTGTTCGCAATGACCTCGGAGACGATACCAATGGCGGGGAGGATGAGCACGTAAACCTCGGGGTGACCGAGGAACCAGAACAGATGCTGCCACAGGAGCGGGCTGCCACCGCCGGAAACCGCGAGGGCGGTGCCGTTCACGACCAGACCCTGGGGCAGGAAGAAGGAGCTGCCGAAGAGGTTGTCCATGAGCTGCATCAGGCCGGCCGCCTCCAGCGGAGGGAAGGCGAGGAGCAGGAGGAACGCGGTGACGAACTGGGCCCAGACGAAGAAGGGCATCCGCATCCAGCTCATGCCGCGGCAGCGGAGCTGGATGATGGTGGCGATGAAGTTGACGGAACCCAGCAGGGAAGAGGTGATGAGGAACACCATGCCGATCAACCAATAGGTCTGTCCGTCGAAGCGGTTGGCGAGATCGGTGACCGAGGCGAGCGGCGAGTACGAGGTCCAGCCGGAACGGGCGGTACCACCCGGCGTGAAGAACGAGGCGAACATGACCACGCCGCCGATGAAGTAGACATGGAAGCTCGCCATGTTGAGGCGGGGGAATGCCATGTCCGGCGCGCCGATCTGGAGCGGGGTCACGTAGTTTCCGAAGGCGCCGAACAGGATCGGGACGATCGCAAGGAACACCATGATGGTTCCGTGCATCGCGCCGAACGAGTTGTAGAGGTCGCCGCTGAGGTTGCCGTCGGGAGCCATGTCGGATCCGAGGAGCTTCTCCAGCAGGGCACCCACCACCGGGATGGGCTTGCCCGGGTTGGCCAGCTGGAACCGCATGGCCAACACCAGCAGGAACCCGAAGAACAGGAAGATCAACGAGGCCACGCCGTACTGGACGCCGATGACCTTGTGGTCCGTGCTGAAGATGTACTTGCTGAAGAATCCAGGCTCGTGGTGGTCATGGGAATGACCCTTCTGCCCGTGGGCGTGCGCGTGCGTATCTGTGGCTTGCATAGTGGAACTCGGAGTCAGGAACCGCATTCCGAAACCGGCGGTGCGGCAAAATTCAACACCACCGCTGTCGGAAGTGGTACAGAAAATGTTGAAGTGGAAGGCGGAAATGAGGTGGGCGAAGGCACTTCCTTAGTCCGATCGATGACAAGAAATGTCAACAGGACCGGCAGGTAGAGGATCGAGGAGAAGAAAAGCCGGCGCGCCGATGGGATGTCCAGAAGGATGGCGAACCGGACGGCGTGCACGAGGAAGAGTCCACCCAGGATCAGGGCGGTGCTGAGGTAGATTCGGCCGCTGACGCCCTGCAGAAACGGAACCAGGCTCACCAGGATGAGCGCAATGGTGTTCCGGATCGCCGAAGCCGCGGAGCGACGCCCGTCGGGATCGATCCCGGAGAGCATCCGGAATCCGGCCTTGGAGTACTCGTCGCGGTAAATCCAGGCGATGGCCATGAAGTGTGGGAGTTGCCAGAAGAAGAGGATCGCGAACAACGCCCAACCCTTCGGCGAAAGGGATCCCGTCGCCGCGGTCCAACCCATCAGCGGCGGAAGCGCCCCGGGGATCGCCCCCACCAGAGTGTTGAGGACGGTGATCCGCTTGAGAGGCGTGTAGAGGAAGAGGTAGGTGGCCAGCGTGATGGCGCCCAGGAAAGCCGTGAGCAGGTTCACCCAGACCGCCAGCCAAACCAATCCGGCGACAGACGTCCCAACCCCGAGCGCCAGCACCACGGTGGTGTCCATCCGGCCGGAGGGGATGGGGCGGGAGGCCGTGCGCCGCATGAGGGCGTCGTGCTCCCGTTCGATCCACTGGTTCAAGGCGGC
>JAIXUV010000222.1 GCA_027483345.1 Verrucomicrobiales bacterium
TCCCGAAGCCGCGAAGTCCGGGCAACGCCGGAGTTGCGGGTCGCCGAAACAATCGGGATTCAATGCCAGAGCAGGCGGAGTGCGGCGACGAAGGCGAAGCCGATGATGAGGGTGTCGAAGAGACGTTGGGGCAACCTCGACATGGTGGCCTTTCCGAGGAAAAGCCCGACGACGATCGCGGGGATGAGGATGAGGTTGAGGCGCAGGGAATCCCCTTGGATGAGGCCCAGTTGGGCACTGAAGGGCACCTTGGAGACGTTCAGGATCAGGAAGAACCAGGCACTGGTGCCGACAAAGGCGTCCTTGGGCAGTCCGACGGCGAGCAGATAGAGTCCCATGACAGGTCCGGCCGCGTTGGCCAGCATGGTGACCACGCCGGCGAGGAATCCGATTCCCCAGGCGAAGGCGAGGGTATGGGGAGCCCGTTGATAGAGGTCTGGACGCCAATTCCGCACCAATTGGACCACGGCGAGCCCCAGGACGACGCCACCGATCACCGGATGAAAACGCATCTCCCGGAAGTGTCCCATGAGCCACCAGCCTCCGATCACCCCCAGCAGTGCCGGGGGAAGCGTCCTCCACACCTGATGCCAGTCCGCGTGCCGTCGGAAGAGCAGCACCGCGCCCACGTCTCCGACGATCAGCATGGGCAGCACCACGCCCGTGGAGAGCATGGGTGGGAAAAGTTGGGCGAACACGACCACGTGCAGAAGGCTGATGCCGGGAAGGCCGCTCTTGGAGACCCCGATTCCGACGGCCGCCAGGGTCGCGAGCATCCATTGGGAGGTGGAGAGGTCGGGAGTCAACGCGGACCGAGGCTCCCACCGGCGGGCGGTTGGGACAAGCGGCGCCGGAAACCGACATGCGGAAGGGATGCCGGGCTCGACGTCGGCCCGCGATTCCCGGCAATCTCCGCCGAATGCATAACTCCATCCTCAATCCCGGTGAGAAGATCCATGTGATCCACCGTCGTCACTTCGAACACGAGCCGCACCGGCATTTCGTGGGCCTGGTGAACGAGTATGAGGACGGCGTGTTGCGGATGACCGGCCACGTGTTCGCCGTGGATTCGGCGACCTTCCAATTCGTGCGCCGGCCCGAGGTCCGCACCCGCGTGGTGTCGGTGGTCAGCGGCGAGGTGATCATCAACGTGCTACCCGCCTCGGTCGACCTGGCGAAGGTGGCCTACCGGCTGGAAGGGGCGTCGGTCCGGGTCACCGACGGCAGCGAATGGCACCTCGACATCAGCGAGGTCGGTTGGCGTTGACCGCGGCTGGAGGGGTTTCGGGAGCCTTCTGTTCCGAAGTCTTTTCCTGAGAAACCCATTGCGGAGGCGGGCTGAATGCGGGTTCCATCTGCGTCCCGTTCGTCTGGACCCTGTCCCGAACGGTCCGGTGTCCCGTCCTGCGGGATCCGGTGAGCAGCCTGAAAGTCACGCCCGTGGTGGAAACATCCGGCCGTACCAGGTGCGGGAAGGAGCTGAACGTGAAGTGAGCGAAGTCAAACTGAAGAAGGGCGAGCCCGTGGATCGCGCCTTGCGCCGCCTGAAGAAGAAGGTGGACCGCGAGAACACCCTGCGTGACGTCCGCATGAAGCGGACCTACGAGAAGCCCAGCGAGAAGAAGCGCCGCAAGCTCAAGGTCTCGCGGTTTTCCGCGATGCTGGCCGCCCGGTACGCCGACCAGTAACCGCAACCGCACGTTGCCTTCACCGGGGCCGGATGCTTTCCTTGTCGAACGCATCCGGCCCTTGGCTTTCCAGGTCCGGACTCTGTCCAGAAATACCGCCCATGTATTCGTTATCCAGTTGCTGGAACTCAGGCCGCCACCAGGACGGCGGCGACATGCTCCGCGAGATCCGGGACCTCGGATTTCAATACGCCGAATTGAGCCACGGGATCCGAGTCAGCCTCGTCCCCGGCATCATCGCCGCGGTGGAGGAGGGGGTCATCCGGATCAGCACGCTCCACAACTTCTGTCCGTTGCCGATGGGCGTGAACCATCCGGCGCCGAACCTCTTCAAGTTCTCGGCCATAGACAAACGTGAGCGGGACCTGGCCTGGAAGCACTCGATCAAAACTCTCGAAACGGCCGAGCGGCTGGGCGCACGCCTGGTGGTCCTCCACAGCGGCGAGGCCAACCTCGCCGGGTTTTTCGGGGATCCCAATTACCAGGACAAGCTGGAGGCCATGGCCGCGCTGGGGCAGCAGGATTCGCCGAAGTACCGCAAGCTGATGGCCGATCTCGAGCAGCGGCGGGAATCGCGCAAGGAGCAGCCCATGATGCTGGCGCTCGAATTCATCCGCCGGCTCGCCGACGTGGCCGCCGAGAAGAAGCTCCTCCTGGGCATCGAGAACCGTGAGGCGGTGGAGGAGATCCCCTTCGACCACGATCTCCGCTTCTTCCTCTCCCAGCTGCCGGACAACGTCCGCTACTGGCACGACTGTGGACACGCCCAGATCAAGCACCACCTCGGCTTCCTGGACCACCGCATGCACCTCGAGACGATGTCCGAGCGCCTGGCGGGCCTGCACGTCCACGATGTCGTGATCACCCCGGAAGGCGCCCATGACCATGCCCCGCCGGGAATGGGTGTCATCGACTACGAGGCCCTGAAGCCCTTCGTCCGCCCGGACCACATCAAGGTGCTCGAACTCAACCCCGGCGTGGCCCCCGAGGACGTGGGCCGCGGCTTCGAGCACATCCGCTCCGTGTGGGGAGCGGAGTGAATCCGTCCCGCTGCACACGGTGAAGGCCTCCAAGGGCACTCTCGGGCAACTGGTCCGACTGGCCGTCTGCGGTCTGCTGCTGGCGGCGATCTTCCACGCGATCTTCTGCAACGAGGCACAGCTGTCGCTCCTCGCGGAAGGCCGACCGGATGCGTGGGCCGGCATGTCGCCATGGGAACAGCGGCGCTACGCCTGGACCCACAGCCCGGCCCAGCTGCTGGAGACGGCACGTCGCCTGGACGTCCGCAGCGTGTCCGTGGCGTTCGGACTGTGTGGGCTGCTGATCTTCCTCGGTGGGCTCCGTTGGCAGGAGGCCCTGCGGGTTCAGGGGCTGGGACTGCCGGTCGCGGAAGTGACCCGCATCTCGTTCGTGGCCCACTTCTTCAACGCCTTCCTCCTCGGTTCCACGGGCGGCGACGTCTGGAAGGCCTATGCCGCGGCCCGGGCCACCCATCACCGGAAGGCGGAAGCGGCGCTGACGGTCTTCGTGGACCGCTTGATCGGCATCTTCGCGCTCCTGCTCTTCGCGGTGGCCTTTGCGGTCCCGAACGCTGCGCTCTTCGTGAAGTTCAAGCGCTACGACGGCGTGGGCCTCGCCATCCTCGGGATGCTGTGCGTGGCCACCGCGGCCATCGGGGCCGGTCTGTTCACCGACCTGTTCACCCCGGAAGGCCGGTTGGGACGTCTCCTTTCCCGATTCCGCTTCCTGCATGGCACCGTGAGGGCGCTCGCGGCGTGTCGGCTCTTCGGCAGGAGCCCCCGGTTCCTGCTCCGTTCGGCCGTGCTTTCCCTCGCCATCAACCTCGCCATCGTCGGCACGTTCGCCGCGTTGGCCGACGGCATGCACCTCCGGCTGCCCTCGGCGACCTTGTGGTTCGTGGTCCCGGCGGTGGTCTGCCTCGCGGCGTTGCCGATCACCCCCAGCGGACTCGGAGTCCGGGAAAACCTCTTCGTCGTCCTGCTCGCCGTCGATTTCCCCGGCTTCGGCGTGAAGCCCGCCGAGGCCCTTTCGCTTTCGTTGCTCGGCTACTCGATGAACCTCGCCTGGAGCGCCATCGGAGGACTGGTCTACCTGACCGTCCGGAAGTTCGATCCGGACGGGAAGGCCGTGGAACCGCCGGAATCCGCATGAACGGCGCTTGCGGGTTGTTCCGCTGCCGACAAACTCGGGGTATGCGTCGTCCGTCCACCCCGGCCCCTGCCGTGTTCCTGCTCGCCGGCCTTGTCTTCGCCGGCTGCCGTCAGGAGGAGGTCCGGGTCTACCAGGCTCCCCGTGAGGAGGAGGCCTTGGCATCCTCGGGGGCCAGCGCGCCTGCCGCCTCGGCATCCCGGGAGTCCGCGTCCGCACGTCCTGCCGCCCCATGGACGGTCCCGGAAGGCTGGGTCGAGCAACCGGCCAGCGGCATGCGGGTCGCCAGCTATCGGGTGTCTGCCGCCGACGGCCGTTCCGCGGACATCTCGGTGGTCGCCCTCCAAGGGGAGTCCGGAGGCGAGTTGGCCAACGTGAACCGCTGGCGCAACCAGGCCGGCCTCGACGCCCTGACCGAGGCCCAGTTGGATGGGGCCCGTACCCCTGCCGTGGCAGGTCGCCGTCCGGTGACGCTCTACGAAATCGTGGGCGAGAAGCCCCTCCTGGAGGACAAGTACCGTGTGCGCACCCTCGCCGCGATCCTTCCGGCCGGTGAGATGACCGTCTTCTTCAAGATGACCGGCGAGGACGCGCTGGTGGCCGCCGAGAAGCCGAAGTTCCTTTCCTGGCTCCGCTCCGTGGAGACCGGCGAACGCGAGGAGTCCTCTTCGACGGCCTCCGCCGCTGCCGCGGAATCCGAAGCCACCGAAGGCGGATTGCCCCGTTGGGAAGTGCCTGCCGGATGGCGTGCCGCCGGTCCGCGGCCGATGCGGCTGGCTTCGTTCGAAATCCCCGATGCCGCCGGGGCAGGGGACGTTTCCATCTCGAGCCTCGCCGCCGATGGCGGAGGGCTTCTGGCGAACGTGAACCGATGGCGCGGACAGGTGGGACTCCCGGCACAGGACGAGGCCACGGTCCGCAAGGAATCCAAGACACTCGAGACGGCGGGCGGCGACCCGGCACTGCTGGTCGATCTGGCCGGTTCCGAGAGCCGGATCCTCGGGGCCATCGTCGTGCGTGGCGGCCAGTCCTGGTTCTTCAAGCTGACGGCCAAGCCGCAGCTGGCCGAAAGGGAACGGGCGGCCTTCGAGGGTTTCGTCCGGTCCTTGAAGTTCTGAGGACTCCGACCCGCCCCTGAATTCCGTGCGGTCCCGCAGATCGGTGGAATTCTCCGGCCAACTTTTACGTCACCTCTTCCTCTGATGTCCAAGAAAGCGCTCCAGTTCCTCTCTTCGCTGAAGCTGACCGTGGTCCTGCTCGCCCTGGCGATCGCCGTGGTGTTCTTCGGCACCCTGGGCCAGACCAGCGACGGCCTTTACGTCGCCCAGGAACGCTATTTCCGCAGTTGGTTCACCTACTGGACCCCGCACGGTTCATCGTTCCCCTGGGTGCCGCTTCCAGGCGGCTACCTCGTCGGTTCCCTGCTCTTGTTGAACCTGATCGTGGCCCACGTGACCCGGTTCAAGTGGGGTTGGGACAAGAGCGGCATCTTCATGACCCACGTCGGCATCATCCTGCTGCTCGTGGGGCAGTTGCTCACCGACATGATGGCCCGCGAGAGCGTCATGAGCTTCCGCGA
>JAIXUV010000303.1 GCA_027483345.1 Verrucomicrobiales bacterium
CGCTACTCGAGTCCGAGCAGGCGGCGGCCCTCGGCGGTGATCATGCTCTGGTGCCACGGCGGGTCCCAGACGATCTCGACCGAGGCGTCCTCGACGGTCGGCAGCATGAGGATCTTCTGCTGCGCGTCGCCGGCGATGGTGGCGCCCATGCCGCAGCCCGGGGCGGTGAGGGTCATCTTCACGAACACCTTCTTGTTGCCGGACGGAAGGTCCTCGATGCCCATGTCGTACACGAGTCCGAGGTCTACGATGTTCACCGGGATCTCGGGGTCGTAGCAGGAACGGAGGCAGTCCCAGACGGCCTTCTCGTCGACGTTTCCGGTGGCGGGAGCGGCCGCGGCCGGGGCCTCCGACTTCAGGCCGAGGGCGTCGGCGTCCTTGGGGGCGATGCGGAAGAGCCCGCCCATGGCGTGGACGGTGTACGAGCCGCCGAGGGTCTGGGTGATGTCCACCTCGGTGCCCGCGGGCAGGGCCACGGTGTTGCCGGCTGGGATCTGGACCGCATCGCAGTCACGGGTGAGAACGACGGTGCTGACGGATTGCATCGCCGGCATGGTAGCGCGGAATGGTGTGAAGGGAAGGGGGGAGGGGGGCGTTGAAATGTCGAATGGTTGAAGCGTTGAAGGGGTTGAAGCGGGGGTGGGGTTGATACGGGCTTGCGGGGGGGCGAGGGGCGGCCTTTGCTTGGGCGCCGCCAGCATGACGTCTTCACCGTCCTCAATTCCCGCCCGTCCCAACGGCGCCAACTGGCTTTCCTCGCCCGCCGATTGGGCGCCGCCGGCCCTTTTCGCGGGATGGTGGCTGCACAACCTCCGCTTCCACTGGTCCGAACAGGCCGAGTTTAACTTCGGCTACATCGTCGCGATGCTGGTGGGATTCCTGGTCTGGGATCGTTGGCCCCGGCGGCCGCTCGACGACGTCCCGGCGGCCGTGTGGAAGTCCTGGGGGCTTGTCCTGCTGGGCTTCCCCCTTGTGCTGTTTTCCGAGCTGTACCGGCACGCCCTCGTTCGCACGCCCAGCTCGGCCATGGCGCTGAGCCTCGGGACCACTTGCTTCGTGGCGGGCTACATCCTCGCGCGTCACGGTCCCAAGACGCTCCGGCTTTTCCTCTTCCCCATCCTCTTCGCCTTCGTGTCCGTGCCGATCCCGAACCTCGTCTGGAAGCCGATCGTCGTCGGGCTCCAGGGCATGGTCAGCTTCTTCGACGTGGAGCTGCTCAACCTCGGCGGCATCCCGGCCGTGCGAGAGGGAAGCATCATCCGGCTGCCCCGCTGCCGCGTTGGCGTGGACGAGGCCTGCAGCGGCATCCGCAGCCTCCAGTCCTCGGTTATGGTGGCGCTGTTCATCGGCGACCAGACGCTCCGTCGGACCGGATGGAAGGTCTTCTTCCTCGTGGCCGGCGTCGCGCTGGCGATCCTCGGCAACATCGGCCGCTCGCTCTACCTCTCGCTCACCGCCCATTGGCACGGCCCTGAGGCTCTCAAGGCGGTCCATGACTCCGCGGGTTGGAGCGTGTTGGTCTTCACCTTCGTGGGCCTTGCGGGTTTGGCCTGGCTTGCCGGCCGCCTGGAGGCCGCCGCCAGCCGGCATGCGGCCGAGGTGGGCGCCTCCGCCGATGTCGGCGATGACGGGTCCGCGGAAAGGGAATGAAGGCGGTCCTCATCACCGGCGCCTCCGGTGGGATCGGCGTCGTCCTCTGCGAGGCGTTCCTGTCGGCCGGATGGCGTGTGTTGTCGACCGACCGGTCCGGGGCGGTGCCACCACCGCGGACCGACTTCCTGCCGCTCGACCTCCACCGATTTGCATCGGAAGCGTCGGTCCGCGGGGCGTTCGTCGACGAGGTCCGTGGGAGGCTTTCCGTCGGCGGCCTCGACGCCTTGGTCAACAACGCGGCCGTGCAACGTCTGGGCACCACGGCCGAGGCGACCCAGGAGGACTGGGAGTTGTCGCTGTCGGTCAACGTGGCCGCGCCTTTCCTGCTCGTTCAATCGTTCCTGCCCGAACTGGAGCGGAGTCGGGGCGCTGTGGTGAACATCTCGAGCATCCATGCAACCCAGACCAAACCGGGTTTCGTGGCGTATGCGACGAGCAAGGCGGCGCTTTCCGGGATGACCCGGGCGTTGGCGGTGGACCTCGGCGGACGGGTCCGCGTCAACGCCATCCATCCGGCGGCGATCGCGACGCCGATGCTGGAGGCGGGCTTCGAGGGACGTGCCGAGGACCGTCGTCGACTGGACGAGTTCCATCCGGCCGGCCGCATCGGGCGACCGGAGGAGGTGGCCCGGCTGGCGGTGTTCCTCGCCTCGGAAGACGCCGGGTTCCTCACAGGCTCCTGTGTGGGTCTTGACGGCGCCCTTTCCGGTCGGCTGCACGATCCGGTGTAAGTCGAACGGATCCTGAATTGTGCTGCCAGGCCATGGCGTGACTGCGGGCGTTTGGGGCGTTCCCGAATCCCGGATCGGGAATCGTGAATCGAACATGATTCAGGCGGCTTCGAAGGCGACGGAGAATTCGGTGCCGCGGCCGTTCTCGGACTGCACCACGACCTCGGTTCCGTGGCGGCGGGCGATTTCGCGGACGATCGACAGGCCGAGGCCGGTGCCGGGCTGGATCTGTCCCGGGCGTTCGAAACGGTAGAAGCGGTCGAAGATGCGTCCGAGATGTTCCTGGGGAATCCCGGGTCCGTTGTCGACCACCGCGATCCGCCAGGCGCCGGCCTCGCGGTGCAGGCGGATCTGGATGAGGCCGCCCTCCTGAGTGAACTTGCAGGCGTTGCCGGCGAGGTTCTCGACAAGCGACCGCAGTTGGCCCGGATCGCCCCAGACCTCGGCAGGCCCACCGATGGTCTCGAGTCGCAGCTGCTGTCCCTTGGCGGCGGCGGTGGCGGCGAGGTCGCGCAGCACGCCGCCGCACAGGGCCGCGAGGTCCACCCGTTCGCGCACCGGCCGGTCGGTGCCGCCCTGCAGGCGCGAGAACTTGAGGATGTCCGACACCAGCGACATCAGGCGGGCGGTCTGATCCCGGGCGATGCCAAGGAACTCGGTCCGGACCTCAGCCGGCATCGCGGCGTCGGCGAGCACGGTGTCGAGGAAGCCCCGGATGGAGGTCAACGGCGTGCGGAGCTCGTGGGACACGGCCGCGACGAAGTCGCTCTTCATGCGATCCAGCTCACGGGCCTTCGAGACGTCGCGCAGGGCGAGGACCACGCCTTGGACGGAGCCTCCGGTCCGTCTTGGGGCGGCGACGAGGGTGACCGGGTGGGCGGCACCGGTGGCGGATCGGACAGTCTGGGCGCTGTCGATGCGCTGCGGGTCGCCGACCGGTTCGCCGGAGGCGAGCACTGCGGCGAGGAGCGAGCCCGTGTCGAAGCCTCCCCCTTCCAGCCGGAGGATCTCGCGGGCGTCGCGGCCGACCGCCTGTTCGGCGTTCCAGCCGGTCATCCGGCAGGCCTCGGCGTTCATGAGCTCGATGCGGCCGTCGCGGTCGGTGGAGATGACTCCGTCGAGGATGCTGGCCAAGGTGGCGGCGAGCCGGGCCGACTGGTCCTCGAGTCCGGCCTGCGCACGGGTCCGTTCGTCGACCTCGATGCGGAGCGCGTGGTTGGTGGACCGGAGTTCGCTGACGGCGCGGTCGCGGGAGGCGGAGAGGGTGGAGAGCCAGATGCCGGCGACGCCGGCGACACCGGCGAAGGCCCAGTAGCGGTTGTAGCTGTCGAGCAGCGACTCGGCGCCGAACGGTCCGTGCTTCTGGCTGGTCCCGACCGCCGAGATCAGGAGGATGGCCCCGTTGGCGAAGGTGACGTTGCGCACCCCCAACCGGAGCGCCGCCCAGGCCACGAAGAGGAAGGGAAGGTATTCGAGCCGGAAGTCCGCGAACATCGGCGCCGGTGTCATGAACAGCAGCGTGTTCAGCAGCACCAGGAGGATCCAGAAGGCGAGCTGCTCCACCCGGTTCGGACGGCCTTGGGTCGAGGGATGCAGTTCCGGCAGCAGGAGAACCGGTGTCAGCGCCAGGACGCCGACCATGTCGCCGGCCCACCACATCCACCAGTCGCGCAGGAAGGAGCCGCCGATCGGGAGCATGCTCAGCGCCCCGACGACGGCGCTGATGTTCACCGAGAAGGCGAGCAGCGCGGTCAACGGGAAGACGTCTCGGGGTTCGATGGGGCGTCCCGGGAGATCGAGCCAACGCCGGAGCCAATGGCTGGAAAGATAGACCTCCAGTGCGTTGCCCAGGCTGGAACCGATGAGCAGTTGCCAGGGGCTTCCGGACACCAGGTAGAGCAGTGCCTGGCCCATCATGATGCCCGGGACCACTTGTGGGCCGCGGAGGATGCCGAGTCCCAGCGTGATCCCGGACGGCAGCCAGATGCTCGGCGTCAGGTGCCCTCCGAAGATCATGGAGTGCGACAGGCGGGCCAGCGCGAACTGCAACACCGCCACACTGAGCCAAAGGCTCCAGGGACAGGACTTGATGGCGGCGAGGGCACGCACGTCCTTTCACCCTAGTCCACCGGGAGTCCTTCCGACAAGCCCGCCGGCGACGTCGCGGAGGTTCGCGCCTTCCCCTGTCCCGGCCCACCCGGCATCCTGCGTCCCAATGAAGGCCGTCATCCTCGCCGCCGGGAAGGGCACCCGCATGGGCGATCTCACCCAGGAGGTCCCGAAGCCGATGTTGCCGGTGCAGGGGCGTCCCATCCTCGACCACATCGTCGAGGGCCTCCGCGACGCCGGCATCTCGGAGTTCCACATCGTCACCGGGTGGCGGGCCGAGGTGATCGAGTCCCACTTCGGGGACGGTTCACGCCTCGGCGTCCGCGTCTCCTACTCCCGACAGGTCGTCCAGGACGGCACCGGCAAGGCGCCCGAATTGGCGAAGGACTTCGTGGGGTCCGACGACTTCATCCTCACCTACGGCGACATCCTGGTGCGGCCCGAGACCTACCGCCGGATGCGGGAGCGTTGGGATTCCGGACCGTTCGACGGGCTGCTGACGGTCACCGAGGGCGAGGATGTCACGAAGGGCGGGCTCTTCTTCTTCGACGACGAGCGTTTCCACCTGACGCGCCTGGTGGAGAAGCCCTCCGCGGCGGAACTGGAAGTCCTGAGGTCGACCGGTTGGATCCGGCCCGGCAAGCCGGTGTGGTACAACGCCGGTATCTACCTGTTCCGGCCGTCGCTCTTCGAGTACACGGCGCGCCTGGAGAAGTCGCCGCGGGGCGAGTACGAGCTGACCGACGCGTTGTCGGCGATGATCGCGACCGGGCGCGTGCTGGCGGGACTGAAGATCGAGGGACGCTGGGTGGACGTGCGCGATCCGGCCGTGCTGGCTTCCCTCCAGTCATGAGCCACGTGGAAAGGACCGGTCCGCCGCGTCTGCGTCTGCGCCTCACCCCGGCGGCCGAGGGCGCGGTGCGTTCGGGGCATCCGTGGGTCTATGGCGAGCGGATCCGCGAATCCAACCGCGAGGGACGGTCGGGCGAGGTCGCGGTGGTGTACGACCGGAAGGACCGTTTCCTCGCGCTCGGCCTTTACGACCCCGACTCGCCCATCCGATTGCGGGTGTTGCACACGGGGAAGCCGGTGCCGGTGGACGACGCGTGGTGGCAGGAGCGCATGGCCGCGGCGATCGCCCGGAGGGCCGGGCTCTTCGGTGCGGACACCGACGGCTACCGCTTGGTCAACGGGGAGTCCGACGGCTGGCCGGCGCTGATCCTGGACCGCTACGCCGGGACGCTGGTGCTGAAGCTGTATTCGGCGGTGTGGCTGGAGCGGGTGGACGACCTGGTGCGCTGGATTCGGGCCGCGGAACCGTCCGTGGGCCGAGTGGTGTTGCGGCTCAGCCGGAACGCCCAGGCCGCCTTCGAGGTGGCCGGCTACCGGGACGGACAGAACCTGTTCGGGGCCGACGCCGCGGACTCGGTGGTGTTCCACGAGGACGGCCTGCGGTTCTGGTCGGACGTCGTGAAGGGCCAGAAGACGGGGTTCTTCCTCGACCAGCGTGAGAACCGGCGGCGTGTCGGTTCCCTGAGCGCCGGCGCGGAGGTGTTGAACGCGTTCAGCTTCAGCGGCGGGTTCTCGCTCCATGCCGCCCGCGGCGGGGCGGTTTCGGTGACCGACCTGGACATCTCGCCACACGCGCTCGACGCGGCCCGTCGGAACTTCGAGCTGAACCGGGAGGATCCGAGGGTCTCCGGTGCGCGGCACCAGTCGGTCCAGGCGGACGCCTTCGAATGGCTGGAAAACGGGCCGGGCCGCTTCGACGTGGTGATCTGCGATCCGCCCTCGTTGGCGAAGCGGGAACACGAGCGTGCCGGCGCGATCGAGGCGTACCGTCGTCTCGCCCATGCGGCGGCGGGGAAGGTGCGTCCCGGGGGACTGCTCCTGGCCGCCTCCTGCTCGGCGCACGTACTGGAGGAGGAGTTCCACGCGGCGGTGATCGAGGCGGTGGACCGCACCGACCGGCGTTACGAGGTCGTCGAGCGGGCCGCGCACGCGCCGGACCATCCCGCGACCTTCGACGAGGCCCGGTACCTGAAGGCGGTGTACCTGCGGTTCCGGCAATGAGGGCGGACGACGGTGCCGTTCCTCGGCTTCCGCCGATTCCGCATTTCCAAACCGGCCCCGAGGCAGTTCCATCGCCGTGAAATGTCCGCTTGGCTGTATGCGGCGCTGCTCGGGATCATCGAGGGCGTCACCGAATTCCTCCCCGTCTCCTCCACCGGCCACCTGCTCATCGCCGAGAGGCTGTTGGGGATACACGTCTCCGACCTGTTCAACACCGTGATCCAGTCCGGTGCGGTACTGGCGGTGTTGGCGGTGTTCGCGGGCAGGGTGAAGGAACTTCTGACGCGCTGGAAGGAACCCGCGCAGATGGACTACCTGCTGAAGCTCGGCGCGGCCTTCGTGATCACCGCGGTCGGAGGTCTGGCGATGAAGAAGGCGGGCCTGAAGCTGCCGAAGACTCTGGCGCCGGTGGCCTGGGCGACATTGGTCGGCGGCGTCGCCTTCGTCGGGCTCGAGGCGTGGCTGAAGAACCGTCCGGGCCGGGACTACGTGACCTGGTCGGTCGCCCTCGCGGTCGCCGGCGGCCAGCTGATCGCCGCCGCCTATCCCGGTGCCTCGCGGTCGGGGACCACGATCCTGCTGGCGTTGGCGTTCGGGCTTTCGCGCACCGCGGCGACGGAGTTCTCGTTCCTCCTGGGCATCCCCACGTTGCTGGCCGCGGGAGCCAAGGAGACCCTCGATGCGGTGCAGGAGAAGACCCCGCATGAACCGATTGGGCAGATCCTCTTCGCCGGCGTGGTGGCGGCGGTCACGGCGTTTCTCGTCGTGAAGTGGCTGCTGGGCTACGTGCGCTCGAACAACTTCACCTGGTTCGGCTGGTACCGGATCGTCGCCGGGGTGGTGTTGCTCGGTTTGGCGGCCGCGGGTTGAACCGCCGGCGTCGGTGCGGATCCACGGAAATACGGACTTGCGACACGTCGGGACGCCGATAGTTTCCGCGTCCGGTTCGAGCGGGGGGTTGGTAGCTCAGCGGTAGAGCAGCGGCCTTTTAAGCCGTTGGTCCAGGGTTCAAATCCCTGCCAACCCACCACTGAATCCGGCGCAGATCCGGCGTGACAGACAGCCCGGAGAACGCGTAAGCAGTCGCTGTCGGTCACAGACGACCCCATCGTCTAGCGGTTAGGACACCGCCCTTTCACGGCAGTAACCGGGGTTCGATTCCCCGTGGGGTCGCCACTTTCCCTTCCCTCCGCCTCCCGGCGGAGGGTTTCAGTTTCCGGGTTTAGCTTCCGCGCCCTTCGCGTCCCCGGGCACCACCTGGAGCATGACCTCGTTGCGCCGGAGGAATCCCGGGATCCACGGCGGATCGAAGTAGGCGAAACGGGGTATGCCGGTGGTCGGGATGCCAGCCTTTCGGAGTTCCTCTCCCAGCACCCGGGCCGCCGCGTCGTCGGGACCGCGTCCCGATCCCTTGAACCGACGGACGGCCCAGCTCCCGGCGGGAAGCTCCCGGATCCGCACCTCGGGATCCTTCGGGGCCGGTGGCGTGGCGAGTCCCGACGGCAACACGAACGACATCGTCCCCTGCGACTCCGTGCGGTCCATCCAGACGGGAGTGGTCATGGCGATGCCTTGGGATTCCGCGTTCCCGTGGTCGATGTAGCGGAAGAGCCG
>JAIXUV010000150.1 GCA_027483345.1 Verrucomicrobiales bacterium
CCGGTGCCGGTCTTGGTCAGCGAACCTGCGCCGCTGATCACGCCATTCCAGGTGGAGCTCTGCGTCCCGGCGGCAAAGGTTCCGCCGGAGGCCCCGAGGACCATCGAACGGGTCGAGGTGAAGCCAGTGGTGGTCGAAAGGCTGCCGCCGTTCAGGGTCAGCGGACCGGCGGTGTTGCCGAGCCGGGCGTCGCTGGAGACGGCTAGGGAACCGCCGTTGACGGTGATGCCACCGGTGAGGGTGTTGTTGTTGGCGAGGGTGAGGGTACCGGTGCCTTCCTTCACCAGGCTGCCGTTGCCGGCGAGCAAGGAGCTGAGGGTGGTGTTGGTGCCGCTCTGGTTGACCGTGAGGACGGTGCTGTTGGTGAGGTTGAGCGTGCCACCGGTGCCTTGGAGTTGGCTGACGGTCTGGGCGCCGTTGTAGAGGACGACCGTCCCGCCGTTGACCGCCAGCGTGCCGGTGCCGATGGCGCTGCCGTTGGTGGCGACCAGGGTTCCCTGGGAGACTATGGTTCCGCCGGTCCAGGTGTTGGCTCCGCCAAGAACGAGGCTGCCGGTTCCGGTCTTCGTCAGGGTTCCGGCGCCGCCGACCACGCCGCCCCAGGTCGAAACGAAGGTGCCGGTGTTGAAGGTGCCGCCAGAGGCGCCGAGGGTCAGGCCCCGCAATGAATTGATCCCGGCGGAGGTGGTCACCGTTCCTCCGTTCAGGGTCAGGGTGCCGGCCACGGCGCCCAAGGCGGAATCGGTGCCGATCGACACGGTGCCGGCATTGATGGAAAGCCCACCGGTCCACGTGTTCACGCCCGTCAGGGTGAGCGTTCCGGTCCCGAGCTTGGTCACTTGTCCGGAACCGGAGATGACCCCGGACCACGTGGCCGTCCGTGTGCCGGTGTCCAGGGTTCCGCCGCCGCCCTGCACCGACACGCCCCGGGCGCTGTTGAAGTTGGCGGACCAGAACAGCCGGCCGCCGTTGAAGGTCAGGCCGCCTGCGGCGTTGCCCATCGCGGTGTCCGCTCCGAGGGACACGGTACCGGCGTTGAGGGCGAGTCCTCCGCTGAAGGTATTGGCACCGCTGAGGGCCAACGTGCCGGCCCCTTCCTTGGTGAGCGAACCGGCCCCGCTGATCACGCCGCTCAAGGTCAGGGTCGTGGTCGACTCGCTGATGTCGAAGATCCCGCCTCCCGCTCCCAGCGAGAACAGGCGGGAGGAGGAGTCGGTCACTCCCGAAAACCGGAAACGTCCGCCCCCGTTGATCGTGGTGGTCAACGCCCCTCCGCCAAGTCCGCTCGCGGTGTTGGCGTTGGCCACGTCGTAGGCCGTGTAGTTGCCGCCGGAGATGGTGACGCCGCCGGTGAAGGTGTTCAGACCGGTGGCGATGAAGTTGCCGGTGACGTTGAGCGAACCCGCCCCCGAGATGACGCCGCTGATGGTGGTGCTGCCGGCACCTGCGATGTTGAGGGCGGACCCGATGGACACCGGCCCGGTCAGGTTCAGGTTTCCGACCGCGGCGTTCAGGGTGGCCCCTCCGGCGGTCAGTCCGACTCCAAGGGTCTGGGTCTCGGCTGAGTTGTTCTGCAGCGTGCCCGTCAGCGTGAGCGAATTGCCCGAGACGTTGAAGGGGCCGGCCCCGGCGTCGAAGGTGATCCCACCGACAGACAGACCCACGGCGTTGTTCTGGTTGGTCGTCTGGACCGACCCGGTGAAAAGGAGCAGATCACCGGCGACCGGGAATACCTCCCAGTTCCCAGAGGTGCTCCAAAGAGCGTCACCTCCAAGCCCCTGCCACGTGGACGTCGCGCCGGACAGCGGGAGAAACCCGCTGACAACCAGTGCTATTCCATTGATGGCGTTCCATTTGCCTTTGAAAGGCATCCCCAGACATCTCCCCAGTCTCCGCAGTCGGTTGTCGCTACCCCTTGTGCCGGCATCCCTCCCATGCACGGCTCTGACCAACTCGAAGTCCGGAATCCTTACAGCAACCCATTGAGATACGCAAGGGATCCGGTGCGGATCCATTAGGGTGAACACCTGATGCCCCTCAGGACTCCACACTGACCTCCTCCTTCCCGGTCGCTTCCCGGCTTGGCGGATGGAGGTGCGCTTCCCTTCCCCAATGTCCAACCCAGCCAACTTCCCAAGAAGCCCAGGCCTCCGTGGTCTCAGCCCCGCCACCGACCGATCGCAAGAAGTGCCTGAAGCAGCGAGCGGCTCCTCGGAGTGAGACGGGTCCGTTGGTATTGGTCGCCCAGCTTCCGAAGCACCTCGGAGCGGGTGGGGTACGGGTGGATCGTCGCGGCGATGGCGGACAATCCCAACCCGGTGCGCAGCGCCAGCGTCAGTTCCGAAACCAATTCCCCGGCACCGGCACCGACGAGTGTGGCCCCAAGGATCCGATCGGTGCCCCGCGCCACCCAGACCCGTGCGAAGCCCTCCGTCTCGTCTTCGGTGATCGATCGGTCCACGGAGGCGAACGGAACGGAGAACACGTCGAAGGGCGCGGTCCCGGTCCGGATCTCGCGCAAGCCGAGTCCGACGTGGGCGATCTCCGGATCCGTGTAGGTCACTCGCGGAACCACCAAGGAGCTGACCTTCCTTCTCCCGATCGGTCCCAATGCGAACAACGCATTCTGGATGACGATACGGGCGCTGAAATCCGCCACATGGGTGAACTTGGATTCGAGGCAGACATCTCCGCAGGCGTAGATCCTGGAGTTGCGGGTCATCAAGTGGTCGTCCACTTCCACGCCTCGCACCGGATCCCATTTCACCCCCACCGACTCCAGTCCCAGTCCCTCGACATTCGGGGCGCGGCCGGTGGCCACCAAAAGCGCCTCGGCTTCCAGGGTCCAGCGGCTGGAACCGGGACCTTGGATCCGTAGGCATGTGACGTCGCCACTCTTCGAAACCCCTTCAACCCGGGCTTCAGACAGGACGCGGATGCCGTCGGACTCCAGGGACGAGCGCACGACGGCGGCGGCTTCCGGGTCCTCACGATCGAGGATCTGCGGCTTGTTGTGCACGAGCGTGACCTGCGAGCCGAGTCGGGCGAAGGCCTGCGCCAACTCGCAACCGATGGGACCGCCACCCAGCACCACCATCCGGGCCGGCAGCGCGGTCAGGTTGAAGACGTTCTCGTTGGTCAGCGCCCCGCAGTCGGCCAATCCGGGAATGTCCGGCAACCGCGCTCGGGCCCCGGTCGCGACCACCGCACGGCGGAATCGCAGACGGCGTCCGTCGACATCCACATGCCGGTCGTCGACGAACCGGGCGTTCCCGAAGAAGACGTCGACGCCAAGACCCTGGAAACGTCGGGCGCCGTCGTGGGGAGCGATGCCGGCGCGGATGCGGCGAAGCCGTTCCATGACCGCGGCGAAATCGACGTGGGCCGATTCGGCACCCTGGATTCCGTAACGTCCGGCCCTGCGGACATCCGCGACGCGATGCGCGCTGGAGAGGAGCGACTTCGAGGGGACGCAGCCGACATTGAGGCAGTCGCCACCCATGCGGTGTTTCTCGACCAAGGCGACACGGGCGCCCAGGCCGGCGGCGCCGGCCGCGGTGACGAGGCCGGCGGTGCCGGCTCCCAACACGACGAGGTCGTAGCACTCCTTCGGCTGGGGCGGCTGCCAGTCCGCAGGACCCACCGCTTCAATCCAGGAACGGTTGTGCTCATCGCGCGGTTCCCCGGGTGATTTCGACGTCGGGTTCATTTGGAATCGGATGACCCCACCTTGAGACTGCGGTCGAGGGCGCGACGGGCCATGCGGGTGATGAGGACGGTGACCAAAACCGTGGCGGCCAAACCGGCCGCGTAGAACGACCACTCCCATGCCGTTCGGACGCGGGTGCCGGTCGCCGACTGGGCGAGGGAGCCGACGTACACGTAGAGGACCGTCCCCGGCATCATCCCGATCCACGAGGCGAGAACGTATTCGCCGAGGCGGACGCGTGTGATCCCGAAGGCGTAGTTGAGCAGGGCGAAGGGAAAGACCGGGGAAAGACGGGCGAGTCCGACGATACGCCAACCCTGTTCGGCCACCGCCTGATCGATGGCCGCGAAGCGGGGGAAGGCGGAGAGCCTGCGTTCGACGGCATCGCGGGTCAGGTGGCGTCCGACGAGGAACGCCGCGGTCGCTCCCAAGGTGGAGCCGATCGACACATAGACCGATCCCCAGACGACGCCGAAGACCGCTCCGGCGCCCAGGGTCAGGATGGAACCCGGAAGGAAGAAGACGGTGGCCAGGACGTAGAGGACGACGAAGAGGACAGGAGCCCATGCGCCGAGGTCGGCGACGCGTTGCAAGGCGCCGCGGAGGATTTCCTGGAGCGGAAGGAAGCGCCCCAACGCCAACACCGCGACGACGACCAAGATGCCGACCACAAGGCGTCCACCTCGGGGCTTGTGATCGGCATTCGTGTTCATCGCGGCGGTACCAACCGTCCCATCATCCCAGACAGCGGACCACTCGCGGCTTCGCGGGAATGGCGGCTCACACAAGATGGAGCCATCTTGGCCACGTTCCTATTCCCAAGATCCGTTCACCAACGGACCGACTCGAGGTACTTCAACGTCTGCGGGATGTGTTCCACGCTCCACGCGGATTCGTCCTCGATGAAGTAGTGCTTCACGCCGGACTTCTTGGCGGCCTTCAGGATCTTCGGCCAATCCATCTGGCCGGTGCCGAGCACGACGTCGTTGTTGGGGTCCGTGCCCCCGTTGTGGAATCCGATGGCGACACCCTTCTTGAGGTCCTTGAGATGGATCAGCTCCCAACGGCCGGGGTACTTGGCCAACCAGGCGGCGGGATCCTCGCCCGGGAAGAACACCCAGAGGATGTCCATCTCGAAGGTCACGTAGCGCGGGTCGGTCTCCTGGATGAGGATGTCCATCGGGGTGCGACCCTGGGCGTCCTTGTGCTTAAACTCGTAGCCGTGGCAGTGGTAGAAGGCCTTGATGCCATGGGCGGCAAGGACCTTGCCCGCGGCGTTGAAGGTCTTCGCCGCCTCATGGGCGACCTCGGGGGTGAACTCGCCGGAACCCTTGATCCATGCGGTTCCCGCGTACTTCAGGCCGAGTTCCTTCGCGTCCTTCGCAAGGCCTTCGGGATCCTTGCTGAAACGGTCCCAACCGAAGTGGGCGGCCACCGGCTTCAGCCCCGCGTCGGCCATCATGCGGACGAACGCGTCGTTCTTCATGTTGTAGGTGCCGGCCAGCTCCACCTCGTGGATGCCGAAGTCCTGCACCGTCTTCACCGTCGCGGGAACGTTCCGGGTTAACTGTGCGCGCAGGCTGTAGAGCTGGAGTCCAACCGGCCCCTTGAAATTGGAACCGGTGCCGACGGCAGGAGGAGGCGTCGAACAGCCCGCGAGGACGATCGACGTCACGAGGGCCACGAGGAGACGGGGACGGAGCTTCATGGTGGAG
>JAIXUV010000060.1 GCA_027483345.1 Verrucomicrobiales bacterium
CGCGGAAGATGTATTGGACCCAGAAGGGCTTCCAGAGCATCGGGGTACCCATCGGGATTCCCTCCGCACGTGTTGGGGCGGTCAACATCGTCTACAACAACGCGTTTCCCCGCAACGTGACCCAGGAGTACTCCGGCATCGGGGACACAAGTCCCACCGAGGGCAGCGGTGCGGCCGCCCTGCAGGAGCTCCGGACTCTGTGGTATGAAAGACAGCTTGGAAGCCTCTACGCCTACAATGCGGAAGGTCGGGTCTTCGTCGAATTGCTGGGTGACCTCCGTGCCGATGGTCAATCCTTCGTCCAGCTTGGTTTTGAGATCGTCGATGTTGCCCGGCAGGCCGGCCCCATAGACAGCCGGGTGGAGATCGGAGAGCGGGTGGTGCCGCCGGGTGGTGATTCATTGGTCAACCTTCATCCCAAGGAGATCTTCACCACTTCGATGGAGCGTTTCTCCTACCAGCACAGCACCCAGGGAGCCGATGCACCGGAACTTTACGCAACCCGGGAAACCCAGAATCTGAACGACTATCTGGTGCACTGGCTGGAGGAGGGTGTTGCCGGGCTGCGCTGGCCCAAGTCGCTGGGACGCTATCAGCTGGCTTGGCCCACCGATGTCGCCCGCTACAGCCACTATGTCCGGCCTCCGGCCGCCACCCAGGACGAGGCGACCAAGACGGCTGTACAGCTCAACACGGCCAACGCGCCGACCATCGAATATCAGGACCCGCTTGATCGCCCCCGTGCGAAGCTCACCCCGGAATTCAAGTTCTACACCTGGTTGGACGTCCACTATCCCGTACATCGCGCACTTCTCCGCTACTCGGCTGGGGACAGGGTCGGTTTTGAGCGGGTTTTCTCCTGGTTGGACTCGGCCCTCCGCGCGACGAACTTCGTGGGCGGTGACGTCTCCGGTTCCTCCTCTTTCATCGCCACCAATCTCCTGGCTTGGAACCCCGGGACCTCAAGCTTCAACTGGCCGACCAATTTCCTGCTTTCCGCACCGCGGGTGGTGAAGCAGACGGTGGAGGTCGGGCAACGGATCAATCCACCGTTGGAAAGCGACATCGCCGACGGTGACGACTACCTAGCCGGCCACCTCAATCTGGACATCGGCACCTCGTACAACCCGAACGCCTACAGCGATCCGTTGTCCGTCGGATTCGTCCTGGCCAACAAGGGCGCGATCATTCCGGTGAATGCGAAGCCGGGCAACGACCAGCTGGAGGTCTGGTGGTTCCGCACCAACAGCCCGAACGCCGGCCTCAACGCCGGCAACCAACTCCTGGGATTCAGCACCGTGTATTGGCCGTCCGTGATCGGACGGTACACCATCGAGTGGCCCGCCGACCCGAGGGAGATCGTCCTCGCAAGCAAGCTCGGTGGACGGAATCTCAGCACCTCCGAGGCGCTGGGCGTGATCTACTATCAGAACGATCCCACCCGTCACGGCTACAACCCGAACGAGGAGCATGCGATCATGTCCGGGGGCACGCCGTTCGCCACCCGGGACGACCTCAACCTGTACGCACCAGGTGCTGGATTCTACTCGTCGCATCCGTTCGTTCTGTTGGAGTACGTCCATCCTGATGGACGGCCCGCGATGTCGGCGTTCAAGGTGCTCCGCGAGAAGCCGTCCGCCGGCTGGGTCTTCGACTACCTGGTCCCTGCAGGCCAAAAGCTGCAACCTCCACCTCCCCTAGCCTTCCTCGCCAAACCGGTGGAGGGCACGGGTGAGGCGTCCACCAACTACAATACCGAGCCGCTGCAGGCCTCGGGAGACCTTCCTGGAGGATGGAATGCGTCGTCCCCGGCAGGGAAATACGGTCACTACAAGAGCTTCACCTATAAGGATCGGAAGAACGACTTCTGGGTCTATCGCGGCCCCCATGCCGGACTGCCCACCTTGGCGATCGGCACCTACAACACGGTGACCGAGCAATTCGCTCCGCTGAGCAGCGCCACCGCGGTCGTCGGAACCCTGTTCGAGTTCCATGTCCATGCGTCGCGACAGACCGAATACCTCAGGCTCACGGCCACCGGGGCGCCGTCTTGGCTGAGTGTCAACGGGTTCACACTGCAGGGAACACCCGGTCCGGAAGATGTCGGATCCTCGGTCATCGAGGTCGTGGCGACCGACCTGTATGACCAGACCCAGGTCACCCAATACCTGACCGTGGAGGTGCTCTCCTCGGGCACGCCGGTGACCCAGGCTCCGCTGTCGATCTTCAGCGTGAACAGCTTCACCGGGACCATGTACACCTTCACCAACCGGGCACCGTTCCTCGCGAAGTCACCGGTTCCGGAGAACAGCTTCACCATGCGGTTCTACTATCGGACCGAACCGAGCTTTGCCTGGCCAGGCAACGACAACCCTCCAGCAGCCGGATCCATCGTTCCCTATCTGCGGCCGATCGCCGTGGGGTCGAACCAGTATATCGGTGACCCCACCTCCAAGAACACGGAATCTCTCCAGATCGTGTACCGACCGTTCTGGCCGGTCCAAGATCCCAGCGATTCCTCGAAGCCGGTTCCGACACTCCCGTTTGGCGCCACCTTGGCGGTCCCTGGGTTCAATCTTCCAGGTGTCCGGGATTTCAAGACCGCCCATGTCTACTATCAGCAGTCGATCGCCGCCAACATCGGCACCGCGGACCACAGCGTGGTGCTTCACGACCCGACCCGGGCAAAGTACGCAGACATCTCGACCAATTTCCCCAACGCTCTCCCAGCGGGGATCAAGACCGAAAGCTATCTCGGCAAGCTGTACTTCCCCTTGCTGCCTCCCCACTTGGTTAACCGGGTCTTCATCGACCCCAATCGTGGGTCCAAGGGCAGCCTGGCGCTGATCGGCCAGTTCAAGCAGGAGTCGTTTGGCCAAAGCTACCTGCTGCTGAATGTCCTCCGGGGATCCGATCTCACTGCGGTCATGGGGCTATGCCCCACTGGCGACACAGAAAACTACCCGAAATGGACCAACCTGGTCGCGTCGTTGACGACCGCCGTTGAAACCTTCCGCGAAGACCTTCCCAACCGGCCGGGCAACTTCGTTCCCAACCCATTGCTGACCACCAACCGTGGAGTCGGCGAATTGGCCGTGATCGAGAACGACAACGCGGCTGCCGACTCCTATGCGGTGAGTGCCACCGGACCAGGAAGCGGCTATGTCACCGTGCTGGAGGCCAGCGGCACCGCCCTCACGCAACCGGGGGATCCTGTGGCGCTTCATGTATTCAAGGTCGGCGGCAGCCTCACCACGGGCGAATTGAAGGTGATCACCGCGGCGAATCCCCTGAGCGAGATGGTGACCTTCCAACACACCTCCGACCTGGCCGGGCGGATCGATGAGTATGAATACCAATGGAAGATCGCCGCGCCGGTCGACGGACTTCCACCGCTCACGGATGCGACGATGTCGCGCTATCTGACCCTGACGCCCATCACCAGCGGCCTCAACCGGGTGATCATCGGCGGCGCCGGCATCCAGGCGCTGAGCGACAATTATGTGGTCATGCGGTACCGGCCCATCAATCCCTCGCATCCGCTGTACACGGGCAGTCCCACCGAAGCCGACTGGTCGAACTGGACCGCCCCGGCTTTGGCCGAGGGCTGGATCAAGCGTGTCCTCGCCGGAATCAACCCCTTCAACCAGCGTGTCAGCAACCTGTTCAACAACCAGGTCAACACCGACGCCAGCATCCTGGCCCAGGCCGGGCGTCGCTGGGAGGGCGACGTCGCCCTCAACATCGATACGATCAACAAGTACGGCCTCATCGAAATCTACGAGACCGTGCTGCGACGCGGCCGCGCCCTCAGCATCGAATCTGGGTTCAACTACGGCCCCGCTAACGACGCCCTGTTGCTGGCCTCCGGGTACCTGAACGACCTCTACATGACCGTCGGCAACGAATCCACCGCCGACGCGGCCAACCCGACGATCGGCATCGGAACTGCCAACAGGACCTATGGGGACATCGCCACCTCCCTCTTCGCCTTCAAGGGCCAGGTCCCGTCGCTGTTGGAGGAGGAGTTGGCGTTGCTGCGGGGCCGGGACGACACCCTTCTTCCCGGGGTTCAGGTGGCCCCGGTCTACAATCGGCTGGTGTGGAACTACACACGAGGCATCGACTCCGGCGAGGTAGTCTATGCGCTCAACTACAACATCCAGGAGGATCCATCCACCGCTCCGGACGGAACCATCAACGCGGCCGATGCCGCAAAGATGTACCCGCAGGGCCACGGCGACGCCTACGGCCACTACCTCACGGCGATCAAGGGATACTATTCCTTGCTCATCAACCCCAACTTCGACTGGGTGCCGCGCGTCGAGGCGGTGAACGTGCTCGGACAACCGGTTTCGGTGGACTACTTCGACGAACGCAAGTTCGCAGCGACCGCCTCCGCTTTGGCCAACGCGGGACGGCAGATCTTCGATCTCACCTGGCGAAAGGACTACCAATCGGTCCACAAGGAGGGGTGGAGCGCCTATTCCGCGACCCGCGAGAACACCCAGCGCAGCTACAACAGCCTGGGTGAGACCAAGCACCCGGTTCGTCACTGGGGCCTCGATCATTGGGCGACCCGGGTGGGAGAAGGCGGCTACATCAACTGGGTGGTGGGCAATGCCCTGCTGCCCGATGTGGATCCGATCCCCACCCACGAAGGCATCCAGAAGATCGACCGCACCACGGTGCCCGAGCTGAAGGGCCTCGTCACGGCCGCCAGTGGACTTCAAACCGCCATGGACAATGCCGAAGGTGGATTGTCACCGCTGGGTGTCCCCGAGGACGGAATGGCGTTCGATATCAACCCGAACCAGGTGACTGGAGACAGTGGCGGGACCCACTTCGAGCAGATCTATGGACGGGCCAAGGTGGCCCTCAACAACGCCGTAGCGGCCTTCGACGACGCCAAGGACGTGACCCGTCTGATGCGGTCGGAGCAGGACTCTCTTTCGGAGATCCAGGACGGCATCGCCAAGCAGGAATCGGCCTACAACCAGGCGTTGGTCGAATTGTACGGAACTCCCTACGCCGACGACATCGGGGTCGGCAAGACCTACAGGCAGGGATACGAGGGACCCGACCTGCTTCACTATGGCTATGTCGATCTTCCGGAGCAGACCTTCATCCAGGCGGAACCCCTCATCCCATTCGAATCCGCCCCCACCAATGGCCTTTCGGACCTGAGCCTCAACTTCACCAACACCCAATGGACAACAGTGATCCCAGTAGACCTCGGATCCGGCATCCTGGACACCGATGTCCAGTCTTCGCAGTTCTACTCGGTGACCTTCAACATCGGTCCGTTGGGATACCTGGAGAAGCCTTCGACCTGGCAGGGACGGCGTCGGTATCCTGGCAAGCTTCAGCAGGCTATCTCCGAGCAGATCCTGGCCGCGACGCGACTGCAGTTCCTGATCACGACGTCCGCGGTGAGCGACAACAACGATCTGGCGATCGCCATCGCACGATTCCACGCGGACATCGATACCTACAATGCGATCGACGAGCAGCAGACCATGCTGACCGCCCTCGACAACACGGTGGCCTCAGCCCAATTCGTGAACAACCTGTGGGACAAAATCAGCGATTCGATCAAGGATGAGATTGTCCAGGCGTCCGCAACCACCTCGGAGTCGCTTCCTGCGAACAACATCGTCGGCGTAGCGTCCGGCGGCGACCTGACAGCACCGGCTCGTGCCGCCCTTCTAGCCGCCGGCTTCGCCGTCAAGAGCACGCGGGAGGTGCTGGACATCACCCGGTTCGCCGTCCAGGCCGCCCTCGAGTTGTCGGCGTCCATCACTCGCAGCCAAGTTGAAGGAACCGTCATTGGTCCTCTGATGCATGACCAGGAACTGCGCGCCTCGGTACTGGAACTTCGGCAGGCTCTATCCGGCGTACAAAACAACCTCTGGAAGGTTTCGGACCTGGTACGTCAATACGACGACAAGCAGCGTGCCGTGCGCGCCCTGATCGCAGCGGGTGACGGAATCCAGGCCGATCGCGAGACCTATCGCAAACGGGCGGCTGCGATCGTCCAAGGCTATCGCACCCGCGACGCCGCGTTCCGTCTCTTCCGCAACGAGAAGCTGGAGCGCTACAAGACGCTGTTCGATCTGTCGGCCCGCTATTCGTTGCTCGCGGCAAACGCCTACGACTACGAAACTGGCTTGCTCGACACCCCTGCCGGCCGATCGGTGATCAGCCGCATCATCTCCTCGCGTGCCCTCGGCGTGGTCCGCGACGGCGAACCCCAGTTTGCCGGCAGCAACAACGGGGATCCGGGACTGTCCAGCGCCTTGGCCGAGATGATGGCGGACTGGAGCGTCCTGCGTGGACGGCTTGGCTTCAACAATCCCGACGCCTACGGGACCACGGTTTCCCTGCGCGCCGAGAACTTCCGCATCCTGCCGGGTTCGGATGGCGATGTCGCCTGGGTGGACACGCTCCGGAAGGCGCAGACCGGGAACATCCTGGATGACCCGGATGTCCGCCGCTATTGCATGCAGGTGGATTCCCGTGACGGCCTTCGGGTTCCGGGAATCGTCCTGACCTTCGGAACCACCATCGCCAACGGGCTCAACCTTTTTGGACAGCCCCTTGCCGCTGGCGACCACGCCTTCAGCCCAAGCTCCTTTGCCACCAAGATCTTTGGTGTCGGAGCCGCTTTCGAAGGCTACCGGGGCATGGCCAACCCCTCTGCCAACGCCGGTGCGGTTGGCAGCGCAGGTGGGACCTCACCGGGAGACCCGGACATCTCGTTCCTCGACCAGGACGCGATGTCGGCCACTCCTTACATCTACCTGATCCCGGTGGGTGCGGACTCGATGCGGAGTCCTCCGCTGGGCGACGTCACCGGCGTACGCACCTGGAACGTGGAGGATCTGGCGGTTCCCATGCCCTTCAACATCGGCGGCTCGGGCTTCTCGGACACGGCCTTCTACCAGTCGTCGGATTCGCTCTCCGAGCCGCTGTTCGGCCTTCGGAAACATCAGGCCTTCCGCCCGGTTTCCAGCCCGGCGTTCTTTGGCCAGGACCTCTACGGCAGCGCCGGCAATCTCCGCCGCACGCAGTTCACCAACAACCGGCTGATCGGCCGCTCGGTGTGGAACAGCCAGTGGAAGCTGGTGATCCCGGGCCGGACGCTGCTCAACGATCCCGACGACGGCCTCGACCGCTTCATCCGAACGGTCAAGGACATCAAGTTGAACTTCGTGACCTACTCCTATTCGGGCAACTGATCCTGAGCCTTCCAGAACCATGAAACACGCCCGGCATATGGCCTGCCCAATTCGCCTCGCCCTGATGCTCGCCTGCCTTGTCCTGGGTTGGCCAGCGATGGGCTTTCCGCCCGCCCCGCACCAGGTGGTCTACGGACTGGTGCGGGACGAACTCGGCAGTCCGCTCAACGTTTCCAGGGCGACGGTCCTCCTGGAGGCCAACGGCGCCATCCTCGCCAGCAGCACCATCGCCGCGGGCTCGGAGCCGGGGGTGAACTACCGGCTTCTCATCCCGATCGATTCCGGACTGACCGCCGACCTCTACAAGCCCTCCGCCCTCGTGCCAACCGTTCCGTTCCGCATCCGGGTGAGGATCGGGAACGTCACCTATCTTCCGATCGAGATGTCCGGTGCCTCGGCGCTGGTCGCGCAGCCGGGAAGGTCGGCGCGCGTGGATCTGACCTTGGGTGTGGATTCCGACGGTGATGGGCTGCCCGACGCTTGGGAACGTGCGCTGGCACGCGCCATGGGGAACCCGGCACTCGGGTTGGCGGAGTTGCGGCCAGATGAGGACTCCGATGGCGACGGGCTCACCAACCTCCAGGAATATCTGGCCGGCACCTACGCCTTTGATCCCGCAGACGGCTTCTCCCTCACCCTGACATCCATCGACGACGGCAAGCCCAGGGTGGAGTTCACCGCCATCCGCGGGCGGAGCTACAGCGTCGAAGGATCGACCGACATGAAGGTCTGGACGCCCGTTTCCTTCGTGTTGTCCACGGCGGGTGCGGGAGCGGCGGCGAGAAGCTCCTTTCTGGCCACCGACACCCGTCTGCTTCGAGTTGCCCTCGGGCCGTTTCCTGAAGGTGTCGAAGCACCGCGGTTCTTCCGCCTTCTGGTCTACTAGCCCACTCCTCCGGAACCAGCATGACCGCCCCGCTTCCTGAGAATCGTTCCGCCTCACGGCGGAGTCGAGGCGCGTGGGCTTGGGTGTCGGCGGTAGGCATCGTTTCCGCCGCGCTGACATGGGTGGTCCTTCAACCCCGCCGCACCGAAGCCACGGTCCCTTCCGAGCGGACGGCCGCGGAACTCGACCGCCAGGCCGATCGCCTGTGCGAGAAGGAGAGCGGGCGACCGTTCACGGGATGGCTGGTCGACCGTTATCCCGACGCCGTCCTGAAGTCGCGGTCGTGGCTTTCAAACGGCGTACTCCATGGCCCCTCGGAGGGTTGGTATGCGAGCGGCACGCTTCAGGTCCGCGAGCAGTTCGCCGACGGCGTCACCGAGGGAACGGTCACACGGTGGCGCGAGGATGGGTCGAAGCTGTCGGAGGGCATCGCCCACCGTGGCAAACAGGAGGGACTGTTCAGGCGCTGGCATCCGGATGGCCAACTGTCCGAGGAGATCCCGTTCCAGGACGGCGTTCCGGATGGCCTCTCGCGGGCCTGGCATCCCGACGGCAGCTTCAAGGCGGAGGTGCGTCACCAGAAGGGCTCGATCGTGGAACGCCGGTTCTGGAAGCCAGGCGAGAAGGACGGAAGAGTCGTCGCGGAACAGGGAGGGAGGGTCCCATGAAGCGCCCGCCGGCATGGAGGTTTCCGCTCTTGGGCGCGGCCGCGGTCTCTGGCCTCCTCCTCAGCGCCAGGCCGTTGTCACTCGAACGCTTCGTGCTGCCCGGCGGAGGCGGATCCAGCAGCTCGTCCCGCTTTTCCGTCGATGGCAGCATCGGTCAGCCGGTCGCTGCCAACGAGGTTTCCATCGGCTCATCTCTCCCGATC
>JAIXUV010000003.1 GCA_027483345.1 Verrucomicrobiales bacterium
CCGGGTTGGGCCTCCGAAAGCGGGATCCAGTTCGCCAGGCCGTTCCGCCAGACGAGGGTGGCGGCGGTGACGGTTCCGTTCCGGAGAAGTTCGGCGAGCTGTTCCTCGGGAATCGGACCGGCGGGCTGACCTTGGGAGACGTAGTACCAGTCCATGGTGGGGAGATCGGTTGAGATCGGTGCGACAATGCCATCCGCGGCCGCCCGTTGCGAAAGGAGAATCCGGGCACCGTTTCCACGCGGATCGTGTTCCGGGGCGGGGCGGCACGCATCGGGGAGTTGGACACGGATCTTCACGGAGGCTCCGAAGCTCCTTTGGCATGGACCTTCTATGGTCCCGTTGGACCACCGGCGTTGGACCAGGCGGGTGGGTTGAAGTTCCGCGTCGATCTGCGGAGGAAGGTCGGGCCGGCTGAAGCCGGGACTCCATGCCCCTGAGGGTCGTCGCACCCTTGGCACCCTGCTTTGTGGACCCGGGATTCAACCGCCTTCGAGGCGCCGGTAGATCCTGAACCGAACCGCCCGCAACATCGGACAACGGACAACGCCCCCCCCTTTCCGTGTCCTTCGAGCCTCTGTGGCCCAAAGGCTTGGCTAACACAAAACCAGACTTTACGAATAGACGTCTAAACGTAAAGTGTGGTTATGAACGTGAGTCGTTCCGTGTGGACGAGGCGCCTTGAGGACGGATGGGCCTCCGCACCGATTGTCTGGCTTACCGGGGTTCGTCGCCTCGGCAAGACGGTTTTGGCGCGCTCGATGCCGGACTCGGATTTCTTCAACTGCGACCTTCCTTCCACGGAGGCGCGATTCCGGGATCCGGAGACCGCGCTGTCGGCGGTTCGGGGGCCATTGCTGGTCCTCGACGAGGTTCACCAACTCCCTGATCCGAGCCGGCTGCTGAAGATCGCCGCGGACTCCTTCCCGGGGCTGAGGTTGCTGGCCACGGGTTCTTCCACGTTGGCGGCGACGTCGAAGTTCCGCGACTCGCTTGCAGGACGGAAGCGCGTGGTCGAGTTGACACCGGTGCTGGTCGAGGAGTTGCCCGCCTTCGGGATTCGGGATCTGGACAGGCGCCTCCTGCATGGCGGCCTGCCACAACCGCTCCAGGCGGAAAAGGCGACCACGGATTTCTATTCCGAGTGGCTCGACTCGTATTTCTCGAGGGACGTCCAGGAGCTCTTCCATCTGGAGAAGCGTGGTGCGTTCCTGAGGACCGCCCTGCTCGTGTTGGCACAAAGCGGCGGGATGCTCGACGCCACGGCCATGGCCAAGCACGTCGGCGTGAGCCGCCCCACCATCCTCCATTGGCTGGATGTCCTGCAGATCACCCATTTCGCACGCCTGCTGTCTCCCTTTTCCGGCGGCGGCCGACGCGAGATCATCGCCCAACCGAAGCTGTATGGATTCGACACGGGATTCGTCTGCCATGCCAGCGGCTGGGACTCGTTGCGGAGCGGTGACCGCGGGGTGCTCTGGGAACACCTTGTCCTCGAGACTTTGGTCTCCATACCGGTGGCAAGGATCCACTACTGGCGAGACAAGCAGCAGCGCGAGGTGGACTTCGTGTTGCCGAGGAGCCGCGACCTGGTGGACGCCATCGAGTGCAAGTGGAACCCCGACGCCTTCGAGCCCCGGAGCCTTGCGGTCTTCCGCGAGGCCTATCCCCGGGGCCGAAACCTGGTGGTCTCACCGGGCATTCCTTCCCGGTACACGCGGAACTTCCGGGACCTTGAGGTCACCTTCCTCCCCGTCACCGAACTCCGTGGCCTGCTTGCCGGCTGATCCCGGTCATTCCAAGGCTTCGCGCATGGCCTTGAACCAGTCGCCGCCGGCCTCCTTCTCCACCACCCGGGCCGCGGCCGCCTCCATGTCCTCGATGCAGTCCGCCGGCAGTTCCTGCAGGAAGGGCGACGGATGGCAGGGCATCACCTGCGTGTACCGGCGACGTCCGCGGCAATGGCTGATGCGCAGCGTCTCCTGGGCCCGCGTGATGCCGACGTAGAAAAGCCGGCGTTCCTCGTCGAGGGTGCCTTCGATCTTGCTCCGCGAATGGGGCAGCAGGCCGTCTTCGACGCCGACGATGTGCACGTGCGGGAACTCCAGGCCCTTGGCCGCGTGCATGGTGATCAACAGCACCTGGTCGCCCTTCTCCTCGCGGTCCTCCTCGCGCTCGCGGTCGAGGGTGAGGTCGGCGAGGAACTCGTCCAATCGGTCCATCGGCCGGCCCGGGTAGGAAGGCGGGATCCCGGGGAGCATCGCCTGGGAGCCGGCTGCCGGGGGCTTCGGAGCGGCCATCTCGTCGAGCAGGCCTTCCGGATCGTCCTCGTTGATCTCGAAACGCGGCTTGGCCTTCTTTGCCGGCGACGTCCCGGAGATCGCCTCGCGCCGCGCGCGCCGGGCCTTGGCCGACTCCTCGCCGTCGAGGTCGTCGAGCAGTTCCAGCACGTTGCGCACGCGCGCCTCGGCCACCTCGGCGTCCTTGTCCCCCCGGCGGAGTTCGTCGAGGTAGCCGGTCTCCTGCAGCCAGCCCTCGGCCCAACCGGTCAGGGAAACCGGGGAGTTGCCCGAGATGGCCGCCCGCTGGGTCTCGATCCAGTGGCGGAACCCCGCCACGGCGTCGCGCGTGCGCGGCTGGAACGACGCGAGGACGTCAGTGTGCCGCATGATGGTGAACACGCTGGCCTTGCGCTCGGAGCTGAAGGCGAGCAGGCGCTCCATGGTGACGTCGCTCAACCCGCGCGCCGGCTTGTTCGCGATGCGCAACAGGCTGATGTCGTCGTCCGGGTTCACGAACGTCTTCAGGTACGAGAGGACGTCCTTGATCTCGGTGCGGTCGAAGAAGCTCTGGCCGCCGATGAGGTGGTAGCGGATGCGTGCCTTGCGCAGGGCGGTCTCGACCGGCCGCGCCTGGAGGTTGGTCCGGTAGAGGATCGCCTGGCGTCCCCACGGGATGTTCCGGGCGAGGCGGTCGTACTCGATGTTCTCCGCCACGGTCCGCGCCTCCTCCTCGTCGGTGTCGAAGGCGTACAACGCGATCTTGGAGCCGTCGCCCTTCGAGGACCACAACGTCTTGCCGCGGCGCCGGGTGTTGCGGCGGATGACCTCGTTGGCGGCCTTGAGGATGGTGTTGGTCGACCGGTAGTTCTGCTCCAGCTTGATGACCTTCACCTCCGGGTAGTGCTTCTCGAGGTCCAGGATGTTGGCGATCTGGGCGCCGCGCCACCCGTAGATCGACTGGTCGTCGTCGCCCACCACGCAGAGGTTCCGCGACTTGCCGGCGAGGAAGTTGACCAGCTCGAACTGGCTGCCGTTGGTGTCCTGATACTCGTCGACCATGACGTACCGGTACTTGCGCCGGCACGCCTCCAGGGCGTCGGGATGGTCCCGGAACAGGCGCAGGGTGAGCAGGATGAGGTCGTCGAAATCGACGGCGTTGCAGGCGTGGAGGGCGCTCTCGTAACGCTTGGCGACGTGTTCGGCCAAGGCCCGCACGGAGGGATCCCCGAACGCGGCGTCGGCACCGCCGTTCTTGAACTTGCTCAGCATGCCCAACACCGCCCCTGCGTCGGTCTTCTCCCCCTTGGCCGAGATCTGGCTCAGGATCTTGCGCATCGCCGAGAGCTGGTCGGCCTCGTCGTAGATCACGAAGTTCCGCTTGTAGCCCAGCTTCTCGATGTGCTGGCGCAGGATCCGGACGCAGAGGGAGTGGAACGTGCAGAGCGTCGGCCGTTCGGTGAAGGGATCCTCCGGTGCGCCGGGATCCTTCCGCGTCCGCGGGGCGCGCGGCACCATGCCGTTGACGCGGGCCAACATCTCGCGGGCGGCCTTGTTGGTGAAGGTCACCGCCAGGATGTGGCCCGGGGCGATTCCCCGTCCGATCATGTGCGCGATCCGGCAGGTCAGGGTGCGGGTCTTCCCGGTCCCGGCGCCGGCGAGGATCAGGACCGGCCCGTCGTGGGTCACGACCGCCTCGCGCTGCTGGGGATTGAGTGAGCCCAGGTCGAACATGGCCCGCGAGCATGGGCGGCGCCGACGTCGGGTCAAGTGGGCGAGTC
>JAIXUV010000292.1 GCA_027483345.1 Verrucomicrobiales bacterium
ACCGCGTGCCGGTCGCCCGCCTCGCCGCCGCCCAGGCCGCGATCGAGGAGAAGCGCGCCGCCGCCAAGGCCGCTCCGGCCAAGAAGGTCGCGAAGAAGAAGTGAGGTGACGCCGGCCCCTCGGCCGACTCCCTGAATCCAAAGGCCGCCCCGGGTAACCGGGGCGGCCTTTTCCATGGAGATTCCGAATGATCTGCGTCCATCTGCGACATCTGCGGATGGAACCGCTGCCCGGCCATTCCTCAGATTCGACCTGTGGAGTCATCCGCAGATGGAACAGATCTTCGCAGATGACAGGAACGAAGGGTGACTCTCTACGGGAACCGCCAGTCATCCAGACGCCTTGGAGGCTTCGCCACAGCCCTGGACATCTGCGTACATCTGCGGGGCCTTCCCTTATCCTGCCTTCCGTAGGGAACGGCGGAGGGGTCGTCCGGAGATCGGACGGTATTCGGCTGATCAGGCCAGCGACAGCGGACCGGCCTCGCAGAGCGCGGGCTTTCCGAAGGTCTTCAACCCGTGCCCGAAGGCGTGGGCGATCGCGAGCCAAAGCCGGTTGTGTGGCGTCGGCTTCTCCTGGATGGAACGCCCCGTCTTGAATCCCAGGCCGCCGCCGACCAGGACGAACGGGATGTTGTCCAAGGTATGGCTGTTCCCCTTCCCCAGCTCGTTGGTCCACAGGATCGTCGTGTGGTCCAGCATCGAGCCCGATCCGCCAGGCTCGGGCGTGTCCGCCAGCTTCTTCGCGAACATCGCCAACTGCTCCGCGTACCACACGTTGATCTTCAGGAGTTTCTCCTGCGACGGCTCGTTCAGGTCGGGATCATGGGAGAGACCATGGTGCCCTTCCTCGACGCCGAGCCACTTCATCCGGGCGTTGCCGACCGAGTTCGTGAACTGCAGCGACGCCACGCGGGCCATGTCGTTGGCGAAGGCGTTCACCAGGAGGTCGGTCTGAAGCCCGGTCGCCCGCGGCATGTCGTCGTTCTCGGCGCCCACACCCGGAGGAAGCACGGGGGCAGGACGCGCCAACTTCCGACGCGAGGACTCACGGAGTTCCTGCTCCATCTCGCGGACGAACGTGGCGTGCTTGTCCAGCAACGCCTTGTCCTCCTTGCCCAGTTTCGCGGAGACGGTCTTCAGGTCCGCACGGACATCGTCGAGGATGCTCCCGAGGTTCTCCCGGTCCTGCATCTGTCCGTAGAGCTTCTCGAAGACTTGGTAGGGATCCGAGATCGGCGCCACCGGCTGGTTGGGTCCGGCGTAGGTCCAGCGCGTCCACGGATCGGCGCGATTCGGCACCGCCACGCCCAGCTCCAGCGAGCCGAACCGGGTCCGGGTCTCGTTGCGGCCCTGGAGGAACTGCTTCAACTCCTGGTCGATCGAGGGACCGCTGGCCCAGCCGGCGGGGGTGTCCGAACCGCCTTGAATGTTGCCCGGGAACAGCTCGATTCCGGTGAGCAGGCAGCTCATGCCGCGCATGTGGCCGTCGCCGTCGCCGCGGACCTTGTTGCACAGGCCCTTGATGACGAGCGTGCGGTCGCGGAACGCCTCCAGGGGTTCCAGGATGCGCTTGAACTTGAAGTCCGCCCCGGCGGCGTCGGGCCAGAAGTGGTCCGGAAGCGTCCCGTTCGGACTGAACATGAAGACGATCCGTTGGCGCTTCCGGGTGGTGGACGCGGCATTGAGCCCCGGCAATCCGGCGATGAGCGGCAGGACGGCGGCGGAGACTCCGAGCTGACGGAGGAATTCGCGGCGGTGGGTGGCGTTCATGGGTTCGAAGCGACTTTGACCGGTTGCGACGGAAGTGCGGCGGTGACGGCGACCTCGAGCACGAGGCCCCGGACGTTCTGGCCGGATTGGACGAATGCCTGGTCGAGCCGGTCCAGCGTGGTCGCACCATAGGCCGCGGGCGCCTGCTTGACCGTCTGCTGGAACAACTGCCGGACGAATCCGCGGCGCGCATCGGCGCTGGCCACGGCGTGGTCGGCCAGGTCCCGCGGACCGCGGAGCTTCAGGGTCGTCCCGTCGGCGGTGGTGTACTCGGACACCGTGTCGACCGGCTTGTTGTTGTCGGTCGTGCGGAACCGTCCCACGGCGTCGTAAGCCTCGAGGCTGAAGCCGAGCGGATTGATCGTCACATGGCAGCCCATGCAGTTCGGCTTCGAGGTCAGCTCGGTCACCTTCTCCCGCATCGTCAGCGTGGGATCGAAGCGGTCGTCCATGAACTCGATGGCCATCGGCGGCGGCTTCAGGAAGCGGCCGAAGACGTTCCGGGTCAGGAAGACGCCCCGGTGGATGGGCGAGGTGGACTTGTGGTAGGACAAGGCCGACAGGATGAACGGATGGGTGAAGATCCCCGCGCGCTGGGCCGGATCGAACCGCACCGGCACGAAGTCGTCGCCCTTCGGCCCATCCACGCCGTAGAAGCGCGCCAGGCGGCCGTTGAGGAAGAGGTAGTCGGCCTGCAGCAATTGGCGGTAGTCGGAGCCCTCGCTCCAGACCACATGGTCGACGAACCGTTCCAACGAGGTCCGCAGGTCGGACAGGACCAACTCGTCGAAGTCGGGATAGGCCTTGCGGTCCTTGCTCAGGTCGTCGCCTTCCTCGACCGGCAGCCATTGGCGGAAGAACTCGCCGACCTTGGCCCGGGTCCTGGGGTCGTCGACCATCCGAGCGGCCTGCTTCCGCACCTGCTCCGGGGTCTGGAGTTCCCCTTGGTTCGCAGCCCGCCGCAACTCCGCGTCGGGAAGCGAATCCCACATCGCCAACGCGAGCCGCGAAGCGACGGCATGGTCGTCCGCGGCGAAGGGGGTCTCCGGATAGAGGAACCGCGGCGAGGTCAGGACCAGCAGCAGCGACCGCTTCACCGCGGTCTCCGGGGCCGCGCCTTCGGCGAAATGCCGGTCCACAACCGCGGCCCGCAGGCCGGGATCGAGCGGTCTCCGGAAGGCCCGTTCGGCGAAGTCCGCGCAGAAGCCCCGGAGCGCCTCGACGCGATTGGTCGACCGGCGGTCGGTGCGGGTGAGCAGATCGAGGCGCGACACCACGCCACCGGCGACCTCGACGGCGGCCTTGGTTGTGGCCTCGTGCCAAGCCTTGGAGATCGAGGTGCCACGCTCGTAGCCCAGGCTCGAGTCGTCCGGCGGGAACGGCGTCCCCACGATCGTGGTCATGGAGGACCGCTCCGGCGACAACGCTTCCGCCGGCACGACCTGCCAGACGCCATGCGGCGGCTTCCACTCGAACTTCACGGAGGCCGTCTTCTCCTTGAACTTGAAGAAGTCCAACCGCAGCGGGTAGGAGCGGCCGCCCAATAGGAAGACCTCGGCCTCGCCGACGCGGACCGTTCCCTCGCTGCTGACCCAGAGGTCGATCAGCGACGCCTGGCGCCGTGCGTCGCTGTCGTCGCGGGTGTTGTTGTCGCCCGCGGCCAGGTCGGTGTTGAAGTAGAGCCGGGCGCCGTTGGGCGTGGTGACCCGGAAGGAGTAGGCGCCGGTCCGCGGGGCCAGCAGCGAACCGTTCCAGGCCACGGAGAACTGGTCTGCGGCGATCCCCTTCTCCGGCGCGCCCTCCCCGAAATCGAAGGCGACCGTGGGGTCGGTCCGCTCGAGGGCCTTCGCCTTCTTCTTGTTCATGCCCTCGGAGGAGAAGTACTCCGCCGCCAAGCCACCGGTCTTCGCCGCCTGCCGGACCGTGCGGAATCCGCCGACGAGGTCCGCGATCGACTCGCGGTACTGCCGATGGGTGAGGCGGGAGAACTCGACCTTGGCGGGATGGTTCCGAGCCCGAGCCTCCGGCGAATAGAACGCCCCGTGGAGGAACTCGGCGACCGCCCGAGCCTCATCGGGACGCGTCTTCTGCTCGCGGTCCTCGGGCATGGTGCGGGCGATCAGGCGGCTCAGCGACTCGACGGACTTCTCGCCGTACAGCGTCTCGTCATGCTTGCCGGCCACCCCTTCTCCGTTTGCGCCGTGACACCGCACGCACTGTTCGCGGTAGATCCTTTCGCCGTCGAGGGATGCGGTCTGCACGCCTCCACCCTTCCGGCTGGAGCAGGAAACGACGGCGAGCCCGAGGGCCACTCCCGCAGCGAGGATGGCGATGGATTTCACGGTTCAGAATCGTTGACCTGCTCCGGTCGAAACTCAACACCGGCGGGACGTTTGGGCGACGTTTGTCAGATGCCCACGGCGAAGCCGACCGGGCTCAGGATTCCGGGACCAGGTTCTCGGCAACCGGGCTGCGGTAGGCCTTCAACGCGGGGACGATGCCGGCCAGCGCCCCGAGCAGCACCAGCCCCAACGGGGCCACCACCAGGATCGGGTCCCAGGACCAGACCGACAGGACCACGCCGGTCTGCGACCGGATGACCCCGGCCGCGACGGACAGGAACGCGAAGTGGAATCCCAACGCGCCGACCATACCGAATCCGGCGATGGCCGCGGCCTCGAGGACGATGGCGGAGAAGACCGTGGAACGTCGGGCGCCCAGTGCGCGCAGGATCGCGATGTCGCGACGACGGGCACTCATGGAGTTGTAGATGCTGGCCAGCACCGAACCGGCCGCGACCAACACGACCAGGTAGGCGACCAGCTCCAGCACCTTGTCGAACCAGCCCATCTTGTCGAAGAGCTGCGACAGCACCGCTCCCAACGGCCAGGCGAAGGTGAGGCGGTTGCCCTGCTTGTTGTACATCAGGTCCAGCTGCTGGCCGGCGATCGGGCTCCGCAGCTTCACCAGCACGGCGCTGACGTCCGTGGCCGTGGCGGCGGCGTGACCCGTCATGTTCTGCAGACCCTCCAGCGGGATCCAGATCACCCGGTCGGCGGGGGTGTTGGACGGCTCCAGGATGCCGGTCACCAGGTATTCATCCTCGTGCTGTTCCTTGGGGTTGAAATTCAGGCCGTGGTACGGCTTGAAGGTGTCGCCGACCTTCAGGCCGATCCGGGCGGCGACGAAGGAACCGACCACGGCCTCACGGTAGCCATCTTCGAAGAGGCGTCCGCCCTTCCCCACCTCGAAGCGGCGGCCCGGGGAGGCTTCGGCCTCGGTGAACAGGTTGGTGCGGGTGCCGACAATGCGGTAGCCGAGGTAGTTGTCGCCGACGGCGATCGGGACCGCGAGGGCCACGGCGCGGTTGGTGGAGATCGCCTCGAAGTCGGAGAACTCCACGTTGCCGGCAGAAGCCTCGAGGTGGAACAGGGCGTTCAGCACCAACTGCAGCTTGGCCCCACGCGCGCCGAGCACGGCATCCCAGGCTCCGGTCTGCCCGGTGAAGGTCTCTCGGGCCTGCTTGCGGACGACCCAGACCGACATGAGCAGGCCACCCGCCATGGCCAGGGAAAGGGCGGTGACCACCGTCGACAGCAGGTGCTGGCGAAGGCTGCGGCGGACGAGCAAGGCCAAGGTCACGGGGCCACCCCCTTCCGCGCCGCTCGGTTCAGTTCAGAAAGCGAGACGACCCGCTGGAACGAAGCCAGGACGGCGGGGTCGTGGGAGACCAGCAGCAGCGCCGCGTTGTTTTCGGTGCAGATCCCGCGGATCAATTCCAAGGCCTGACGGGCGTTCGAGGGATCGAGGTTCCCGGTCGGCTCGTCCGCCAACACGAGGCGCGGCCGATTGGCCACCGCCCGGGCCACCGCGACGCGCTGTTGCTGGCCGGTGGAGAGTTGACGCGGCAGGTAGTCCAACCGGTCCGCCAACCCCACCCTGCCCAGCAGCGACCGCGCATGCGCCACGTCCGCGCCGGGACCGAACGACATGCCGAGCAGGACGTTCTCGAGGCAGGAGTAGCCCTGGAGCAGGTTGAAGGTCTGGAAGATGTACCCGATGGACTCCGCGCGGAGCCGGTCCCGTCCGGCCTCACCGAGGGAGGTCATGTCGGAACCGGCGACGCGGACGCGTCCGGAATCGGCGGCGAGGATGCCGGCGACGAGATGCAGCAGCGTGGTCTTCCCCGAGCCGCTGGAACCGCTCAATGCGACGTGTTCGCCGGCTTCCAGGCTAAAGGATCCGATATCCACGACCGGCACCGGAGCCGTCCCGCCCGGCGGGACGAACGCCTTCTTCAACTCTTCGATCTCAAGGACGGGCATCGCGTGGGAACCGTATGTCGGACACGCGGTGATCGGAAGCCTTTCGGCGGCGGGATCCGGTCACGCCTTGGGGAACATCCCGGCGGTCCAGCCGCCATCCACCGGCAATGCGGCGCCGGTGATGAACGACGCGGCATCGGAGGCGAGGAACACGGCGGCGGCCGCCACCTCGGAAGGCTGGGCCATCCGGCCCATGGCCTGGGTTGAGGCCATCTCGCGGGCCGCGGCGGCCGGGTCCGGGTACTCGGCGATGCGGCTCCGGACGAACGGCGTCTCGACGCGTCCCGGACAAAGGCAGTTCACCCGGACGCCGGTCTTCGCCAGGTCCAACGCGGCCGAGCGTGTCACGCCGACCACGGCATGCTTGCTGACGCTGTAGGCGAATCGGTCGACGAGGCCGCCGAGGCCCGCGGTGGAGGCGAGGTTGACCACGGATCCACGGCCGCGCGTCACCATCCCGGGAACCCAGGTCTTCATGCAGTTGAACACCCCGCGGACATTCACCGACATCATGCGGTCGAAGTCCGCACCGGTCGTGGTGAGCACCGTTCCGACATGGCCGATGCCGGCGTTGCAGACGAGGATGTCGACCGCGGGCACCGACAGGAGTGCCTCGGCCAGGTCGGTTTCGGAGGTGACGTCCAGGCGCACCGCGCGGGCGTTTCCGCCGGCCGACCGGATTCCTGCGACGGTGGCGGCGGCGGCCTCCTCGCGGATTTCAGCCACCACGACCTCGGCGCCGGCGGCGGCCATGGCCTCGGCGATGGCCTGACCGATGCCGGATCCGGCACCGGTGACCAACGCGATCCGTCCTTCGAGTGTCTTCATGGTCGGGAATTCCTTGGGTTCAGAAGGTGACGGCCTGGAGCCAACCGGTCGATCCGAAGCGCTTCTGGAAGGGATCGATGACGGCGTCGGCCGCAGCGCGGGAATGGAAGAGGGCGAAGGTCGTGGAACCACTTCCGGACATCAGGGCCGCCCAAGCCCCGTGTTCGCGGAGAAAATCCTGGTAGAGCCGGAGGATGGGATACTTGTGCAGCGCCGGAGCCTCGAGGGAGTTGTACATCGCGGAGCCGGCCGCGGTGAGATCGCCGGATTGGAATCTGGACGCCAGGTCGGCGGCGCGACCGGGGGTTCCGTTGAGCGCGGCGGGATGCCGGGCAAGTTCCCCGTAGGCCCAGGCGGTGGAGATGCCAAATCCGGGATGGAAGAGCAGCATGGCGCAACCCTTCAGCGCCTGGAAGGGTTCCAGACCGACGACCTTCTCGCCGCGGCCGGTGGCGAGTGCCGGGCGGTCCTGGAGGAAGAAGTTGACGTCTGAACCCAAGACCGCGGCGAGTTGGTCGATCTTCGCGGCATCCAATGGGAAGCCGAACAGCTCATTCAGTCCGAGGAGGGTGTGGGCGGCGTTGGAACTGCCTCCGCCGAGGCCCGCGGCGAGGGGAATGCGCTTGGCGAGGTGGATGCGGACGCCTTCTCCGGAAAGCTCGGCGGCCTCCAGGAAGCGATGGGTGGCGCGGACGACGAGGTTGGAGGCGTCGACGGGCAATTCGGGCTGATCGCAGGTCAATTGGACTCCCAGGGTCCTGGACGAGGCGAACTCCAGTTCGTCGTGCAGGGGAACGTGATGAAAGAGGGTCTCCAGCTCATGGAAACCATCCGCCCGCTTCCCGAGGATGTTCAGGAGCAGGTTGACCTTGCAGGGGGAGAGACGGCGCAGGGACATGGCAGAAAAAAGCCGCGCCAGCACGGGTGCGGGCGCGGCGACGAAAGGGGGTTCGGACTTGCGATCAGTCGATCACGCGGAAACGGCTGCCCGGGATGATCGGGGCGACGTCCGAGGACTGAAAGCCGAGCGCTTTGTCGGTGGAGAGGATGGTGCCCTTGCCCAGCGGTCCGGGCTTGTAGCTGTCCGGGTACACCTTGCCGTCGGGCTTGATGTAGGGCTCGCTCGGGATCGGGAAGCTGAGGACCTCGACCGCGCCAACCACGGTGCGGCCGATGGTGCGGTTCACGCCCTTGATGGCGCCGACGGCGCCGCCATTGACGCCGCCGAACAGGACACCCTGCTCATAGCTGCGCTGGACCTCGCCCATGCGGAACGGCTCGGAAAGGTTGCTGATGCCACGCCCGAGCTTCTGCTCGGCGCTGGTGCAGCCGACGAACGCCGCGGCCGCGGTCACAAGGAGACAAAGGGGCTTGAGGTGTGAGCGCATAAATTTCTTGTGTGAACGGAGAAAGCCTAGAGGGAGACCCGGATGGTGCAAGCCCGGACTTCAAAGCGGGACTTATTCACACGTTATTCCGTGTCTCCGGAGTCGTTTTTCGACGTCTCGACCGCCACATCGATCGGCTTCGGGGCCTTACGGGCCCACCACCAGGCGATGACGGTGCTGATCTCGTAGAGCAGGTGCAGTGGCACCGCGAGCAGCATCATGTTCACGGGACTTCCGTCGGGCGTGATGAACGCGGCGACCACCAGCACACCGACCACCACGTAGGCGCGCATCTTGCGCAGCTTGATGTGGTCGAGGATGCCGATCTTCACCAGCGTCAGCAGGATCAACGGCAACTGGAATGCCGCGCCCATGCCCAGCATGAACCAGCAGACGAAGCTGATGTACTCGTCCGCCTTCCATTCGTCCGCGGCGAATCCGAGCCAGTTAGAGAAGCTGACCGTGGTGCTGAGGCAGATGATCAGGATGACGAAGTAGCAGAACGCGACTCCCAGCAGGAACAGGAACGTCGCCCAGCCCGCCACCCGGTACAGGAAACTCTTCTCATGACTGTGCAACGCCGGGAGGATGAACTGCGCCAGGAAGAAAAGGACGAACGGGATCGACACCGTGATCCCACCGAACATCGCGATCTGCATCACGATGGAGAAGGCGGTCACCGGCCCCAGCGTCTTCAGCTGAACGGTGAATTCCCGCGTCAGACCGGCCGGGAAGTTGGTCTCCGGACGGAGGGTCATCACCAGGTTCGATCCCACCAGGGTGGGTTCCATGCGGAAAACCGAGTCGCGGTTGGTGGAGACGTCCGGAATGCCCGACTCCGCCGGGCGCATCTTGGAAACGACATTGGTCCCCAGCAGGAAGAAGACGCGGGCTTCGGAAGTGGTCCGGACGCCCTCCGCCCTCTCCAGCGGCCAGGTGAGGAAGCGGATGACGTAGTTGCTGCCGCTGAGACAGACGCCGAATCCGAGGAAGACGACGATGGCGCACTTGATCAGCGTCCAGCGCAGGTCCTCAAGGTGCTCCAGGAAGGTCTTCACCGGCCCCCCGGCGTCCTCTTCCTGATCCCAGGACGGACGGGAGGAAGCGTCGTGGTTCTCGTATTCGTCGGCCATGCGGTCGGTGCGTGTCCGTGGAAATGGAAACGGCGGTCAACGACCGCCGTCGCGGGATCCCGGAATTCCGGGAATCTCAGGCCTTCGGACCGTGCGAGACGCCGTCCTGGGTGGGACGGACCGCCGGCGGCGGGTTGTGGGCCGGCTCGTCCATGGCGCGCTGGACCTCGTCCTGCACGTCGCGGGAAGCCTTCTTGAACTCCTTGATGCCCGTGCCGACACCCTTCATCAGCTCCGGCACCTTCTTCGCGCCGAAAAGGACGAGGACCACGATCGCGATCCACATGATTTCGGTGCCACCGATGAATGCCAGACTAGGACTCGTCATAATTCAGTTTCTCCAAAAAGGACGGGAAAAGCGTAGGAGCCGCGGGCCCACCACACAAGGTGCAAAAGCCCGTCGGACTCCCTCCGAACCTACGTCTGTCGACGGACCCGCCTCCCCTTCCCTTCAATCCATCGCCGTCGGACCACCGCCCGCCCGGCGTTCCAGCTCACTGACCCGCCGCAGCAGCTCCGGCAACCGTTCCATCGCCAGGTACTGACGCTTGATCAGGCGGTCGGGCGCAGCCGGCGAACCCATCCACTTCTGTCCTTCCGGCACGTTGTGCATCACTCCCGACTGGGCCGCGATCGTCGCACGGTCTCCGATCCGGAGATGTCCCGCGAGGCCAACCTGGCCGGCGATGGTGACGTAGTTCCCGATCTTCGTGCTCCCGGCGATGCCCACCTGGGCCACCAGGATGCAGTGCTCGCCGATGGTCACGTTGTGGGCGATCTGAACGAGGTTGTCGATCTTGGTACCCCGCCCGATGACCGTGGCACCCAAGGCCGCACGGTCGATGGTCACGTTCGCCCCGATCTCCACGTCGTCGTGGATCACCACCTGCCCGACCTGGGGAACCTTGCGGTGCTCGCCACGGTCGAACACGTATCCGAACCCGTCCGCGCCAATGACCGAACCCGAATGGATCCGCACACGGCGTCCGAGGGAGGTCCTCGCATACAGGGTCACGTTGGGGAAAAGACGGCAGCCGTCCCCGAGCACCGAATCATCGCCGACGGACACCCGGCCGATCAGGACCACATCCGGGCCGATCTTGGCCCGTTCGCCGACGACGCAGTGGGGTCCGATGTGTGCGGAGGGATCGACCTTGGCGCTTTCGGCGACCACGGCCGACGGATGCACGCCGGGGGCGTACTGGGGTTCCGGGAAGAACAGCGGAAGCACCAGGGCAAAGGCCACCCGCGCGTTGTCGACCCGGATCAGGACCTTGCCGGACGCCGAGGTGAAGTCGCCGGCAACCAGGACCGCGGTGGCGGCGCTCTGGTCCGCCCGTCCAAAATAGCTCTCGTTCTCGGCGAACGTCAGGTCGCCCGGCCGCGCTCCGTCGGCGGGAGCGAAACCTTGGATCGAAGTCTGGGGATCCCCGATGACCCGTCCGGCCACCTTTTCGGCGATGGCTGCCGCGGTGAAGGTGGGCATGTCAGGCGGCGGAAGGGGTGCGGTCGTGGCGGGAGCCGGGAAAACCCGGGGTGGAAGCCGTTCCCGAGGGAGCGGACGCGAAGGCGTTGGGATTGGGCATTTTCGGACGATGCGGGTCGGGCTGCAAAAACAGGCGGTTTCCGCGGTTCAGCGCAGGATACGTAGGGTCTGGACACAGACAATCCCGGTTTTCCGGGGAAGCCTTCGATGAAAGATTTTGGAACGAATTCTGACAAAACCGTTGACCTTTCGAATCTTCGCCTTAGAACAGCGCTCCCCCGCGGGGGTGTAGCTCAACTGGTTAGAGCGCTGCCCTGTCACGGCAGAGGTTACGGGTTCGAGCCCCGCCACTCCCGCCACTTTTCCCGCGGACAAACCGGCCCCCAAGGCCGGTTTCATTTTTTCCGGGATCGGATTCCTCCTCGCCGGCTCCCTGTCGCTTGTCGGACGGCTCGGTTCGGGTTTTCCTGAGCCATGCCCTTGCCGCTTCGATTCCCGGTCCCACCCCGCTTCGTACCCGCATTCCTGACCGCCCTTGCAGGTGCCCTGCTCACCATGGGTTGCCACCAGGGTGGCTCCGGCGTTTCCGCCTACTCGGAGAATCCCGGGACCAACGGCAACGGCTCGGTCACCATCGCACCGCCCTACTCCGTCGACCCCGACCTCAAGGACCGCGGAAATCCCAAGGGACGCAGCTTCGAGTTCCGCATGGCACTCGCGGAGAGCCGGATCTTCCGCGGCGACGATCCGACCTTGGAACCGGCGAAGAAGGCTGTGCGCACGGAACGGAAGATCTTCGTCTATGTCCCCGCCGCATATCGGGACGGCACACCGGCCCCGGTCCTGGTCACCCACGACGGCCCAAGCCAACTCGAACTGGTCCGGAACGCCCTCGACAACCTGACCGTCTCCTCGGATCCGGCCCGTCGTCTTCCGGCGTTCGTCGTCATCGCCGTCGAAAACGGCGGCAACGACGGCAAGAACAGCGAGCGCGGACTCGAGTACGACACGATGTCCGACCGCTTCGCCCGGTTCATCAACGACGAGGTCTTCGCGGCCGTCCAAGCCCACCCGGATCTTCGGGCCGCCTACCCGCGGTTCTCCATCACCTCCAATCCCTGGGGCCGCGCCACCATGGGCTGCAGCTCCGGCGGCGCCGCCGCGCTCTCGATGGCCTGGTTTCGTCCGGACCTTTTCCGCCGGGTGGTGGCCTACTCGGGCACCTTCGTGGACCAGCAGGACGACGACGCCCCGGAGGAGGCGCAGTACCCGTATGGAGCATGGGAATACCACTCCAGCATGAAGCTGATCGCCAACGGTCCGAGGAAGCCGCTCCGCATCTTCACGCACGTCTCCGAGAACGACCTCCGGGCCAAGGATCCCGAAGGCACCCAGCACAACTGGGTCATGGCCGGCTTCCGCACCGAGGAAGCCCTTCAGCAGAAGGGCTACGACCACCGATTCGTCTTCACCAAGGCCACCGGACACTGCGACCGGCGGGTCTTCGAGCAGACCCTCGCCGACACCCTGGTCTGGCTGTGGCGCGGTTACCACGATCCGGCCACGGGTGCCTCGCACTGACGGACAAGCCGCGGGATCGGAAGGAGGTTCGCCCACAGGACATCTTCCCTTCCCCGCTCGCCATTTCCGCGCTTCATCGTAGCGTCGTCCCGTGTCGACCTTCGCCGAGAAGCTGGAGTCCGCCGAGTCCGGAACCCCGGGTGGACTCCAGACCATGGTCGTCCCGGACCTTTGGCAACAGGAGGCCGTCGGAGCGCTCCGGGCCGGACGCGACGTCGTCGTCCACGCCCCCACCGGCGCCGGCAAGACACTCGTCTTCGAGCTTTGGTCGAAGGCGGGCAAGAACCGCGGCCAGGCGATCTACACCGTCCCCACCCGCGCGCTGGCCAACGACAAGCTCGCCGAATGGCGGTCGCGAGGCTGGGACGTCGGCATCGCCACCGGAGACCTGGCCGAGAACCTGGACGCCCCGATCCTGGTGGCCACGCTGGAGACCCAGAAGAACCGCCTCATCCGCGGTGACGGACCGGGGCTGTTGGTGGTCGACGAGTACCAAATGCTGGGAGACGAGGACCGCGGGCTGAACTACGAACTGGCCCTCGCGCTGGCGCCGTCCACGACCCAACTCCTCCTCCTCAGCGGTTCGGTCGCCAACCCAGACCAGGTCGCCACCTGGCTCCGCCGGCTGGGGCGCGAGGCGCAGGTCGTCCGCCATACCATCCGCCCGGTACCGCTCGACGAGATCTTCGCCAACGAGCTGAGCTGGCGTCTTCCAAGCGAGATCAAGGGCTATTGGCCCAGGCTCTGCGCGAAGGCGCTTGCCGAGAACCTCGGCCCGGTCCTGCTCTTCGCGCCGCGCCGCGCCAACGCGGAGGAGCTGGCCGCCGAACTCGCCCGACAGCTCCCGAATCCGAATCCGCTGGTCCTCAGCGACGCCCAACGCCGGCTCGTCGGCGAGCATGTCGCCAAGATGCTCCGGTCGCGGGTGGCCTACCACCACAGCGGACTCAGCTACGCCGTGCGCGCCGGCGTGATCGAGCCGCTCGCCAAGGCCGGCCAGCTCCGCGTGGTGGTCGCCACCATGGGGCTCGCCGCCGGCATCAACTTCAGCCTGCGCTCCGTCGCCGTCACCGAGGCCACCTACCGCCGGGACGGCCGCGAGATCCCGATCCGGCCCGACGAGATCCTCCAGATGTTCGGCCGCGCCGGCCGCCGCGGCCTCGACGAGACCGGTTACGTCCTGGTCAGCGCCAACGAACTCCGCATCCGCGACGGGCACCCATGCCAACTGGCCCGTTCCGGCATGGTGGACTGGTCCGCGTTGTTGAGCCTGATGGCCGGGGCCTCGGATCAGGGCAAGCAGCCCTACGTCGAGGCGGTGCGCGTCCAGAAGCGTCTCTTCACCACCAAGCCGATCATCCTCGGCGTCGAGGAATCGCTCAAGAACCCCGACACCGCGTGCGGCCTGCTCACCGACGCCGAACGCGCCCGGTTCGTCCGACGCAAGAACCGCCAGCTGCTCAATTCCGCCGGCGAATGGCAGCCCTACCCCGAGTGGGAGGAACGGCCGCTCCGGGAAATCCGCGTTCCGACCTACCGTCGACAGCCGGGATCTCCTGCGGCCCCGGAAACCCCGTCGGAACCTGTCGATCCGCAGGACTCCGATTCCCCGAACCTCCCCGGCGCCAACGCCTCGGACGGGACTTGGTCGGTGTCCCTCCAGCCCGCCGTGAACGTCCAGGCGGTCCTGGAAAAGGTCGGCCAAGGCGGCATCGCGGTCCTGTCCGAAGGCCCCGAGGGGACGGTTTATGGCCGCTCCATGATCGTCGCCGACCGGCTCGCCGACGGCCGCTTGGTCCTCGCGAAGTGGGTTCGGCGCCTGCTGAACTGGAACGGTCGTGAGACCTCCGAGGCGGTCTTCCGCGAGGAAGTCCAACGTCTGCTTGAGCCCAAGATGCGAGGCAACCGCATGCCGGTCGTCCGCTTCGTGGAACACGAACGGGTGGTCACCGCCCTCGTCTCCATGGATCTCCAGACGCTCAAGGTGCCGGTCGATCGCCACGGCGTCCCGATGTGGCATCCCAAGGAACGGAACGTCCTGACCCCGGAGTGCACCGGATGCCCCCAGCTGGAGTCCTGCCGACAGCTCTCCGCCGCCCCGGGAACCGCGCTGACCTGGCGGAAGCTCGGACTGGTCGACGTCCGCGGCAACCCGACGCGTCGCGGACGCGTGGTCAGCTTCTTCTCGGGTGGCGACGGACTCGCCGTGGCCGCGGGTCTCGAGGATGCCGGCTACGCCCTGGACGACCTGGTCTACGACCTCGCCAACCTCGACGCCGGCTTCCGGTTCTGTGGCGTGGAGGATCGTTGGGGCGGCCGACTCGCGTTCAGCTGCCGGCGTCTCTACGGACCCCAGAGCTTCGAGGGCTACATGGAATGTGGCGTGCCGCCGAAGTACGGCAGCGGAGCCGAGACCGTGGTCCGCAGCGTCCACAAGGACCCGCACAGCAAGGCCCGCTTCGCCACCCAGTTCCTCGGGGACGGCGACATCGACCGCATCATCATCGAGTGGCGCAGCCAACTGCGTCAGATCGCCCATGCGCCGAAGCTGGATTGGGACCGTTGGACCGGACTTCAGACGTTGGCGCGATCCATCCTCCACGAGGTGCAGTCCCCGACCGAGACCGACCTGCCGCCGCTCGAATACAACCAGACCCGGCGCGTGGACCATCGGTTGGTTCTCCGACGCCACTGAACCGGCGGCCGCGGACCAATTGCCTGTTGAACCGCCGCAACCGGCTCGGTTCCCATCGGCCGGATGATTCCTGTCCCGCCGCTGCGGCCCGGCCGCGCCATCGACGGCATCTCGGCCGTCCTGCTGCCGTTCCAAGCCGACGGCACGGCCGATCTCGCCACCTGGGCCTCATTGGTGGAGCGGACCTGGCAAGCCGGCCTGACGCCGGCGATCAACATGGACACCGGCTACGCCAACCTGCTGTCGCGGGCCGAACGGGTGGACATCCTGGCGGAAGCCGGACGGATGTCGCGGGGACGCCGCTTCGTGGCGGGCGCCTACATCGAAGGCGAAGCCGGGGATCCCGCCGTCCTCTATCCGCGTGAGGCCGCGGCCATCCACGCAGTGGGCGGCACGCCGATCCTCTTTCCCAGCTCGTCCACGGCGGACTTCGGTCAGGACGCCCTGGTGCGTCTGTTCCGCGAGGTCGGAACCGCGGTCCCTGAGTTCCTCGGCTTCGAGCTGGGGACGATGTTCGTCCCCTTCGGCCGCATCTGGGACCTGGACACATTCCGGGCGCTCATGGCGGTGCCCCAGCTGAAGGGCGCGAAGCACAGCTCGCTGAGCCGCGACCTCGAATGGCGGCGGCTGGTCGTGCGGGATGCGGAACGCCCAGACTTCCGCGTGTACACCGGCAACGACCTGGCGATCGACATGGTCCAATGGGGCAGCGACTACCTCCTGGGATTGTCCGCATTCCATGTCGAGGCCTTCGCCGCCAGAGACCGGGCCTGGACCGCGGGTGACGGACGCTTCTTCGAGCTCAACGACGGGTTGCAGTATCTGGGCATGCTGGCCTTCCGCTCCCCCGTGCCCGCCTACAAGCACACCTGCGCCCAGTTCCTGGCCCTGCGCGGGATCATCCCCTGCGACGCGCCCCATCCGCGGGCCGCCCGACGTCCGGACTCCGACCTGGAACTCCTGCGCCCCATCGCCGCCTCGCTGGACCATCTCGCCCGAGGCTGACGCGGAACGGCGTCAGCGGGCCTGCCAGGCGTCCCAGGCGAGCTTCACGGTGAGCAGGCCGACCACGGTGAGGAACACCGGACGCACGACACCGACCCCGCGACGCACGACGAGCATGCTGCCCGCACGGGCGCCCAGCAATTGGCCCGCCGCCATCACCAGACCAGCCGTCCAAGCGACCTGCCCTGCCGCCAGGAACACGGCGAGCGAAGCGAGGTTGCTGGTGAGGTTCATCGCCTTCGTGTGGCCCGTGGCCTCACTCAGGTCGAGTCCGCGCACGAGCACGCAGGCGATCATCCAGAACGCGCCGGTGCCGGGTCCGAAGAAGCCGTCGTAGAACCCCAGCACGAGGCCGAAGGCCAGCGCGAAGATCCCGGGGCCCATGAGCGCGGGCCGTTGTTCACGTCCCAGGTCGGGCTTCAACCAGGTGAACACCGCCACCGCTCCGAGGAGGAACGGGATCACCGATCGCAGTAGGTCCGGCCGCACGCGGCCGAGCACCCAGGCGCCGACGACGGCCCCGATGAGCGTCGCGGCCACGCCTTGGGCGAGACCGGGGCCCCGGAGCAGGCCCGCGCGGAAGTAGGTCCAGGTGGCGAGTGCCGTCCCGCAACTGGACTGGAGCTTGTTGGTGCCGAAGGCGAGCTGCGGCGGGAGGCCGGCGAAGAGCAGTGCGGGGACGGTGATCAGTCCGCCGCCGCCCGCGATCGCATCGACGAACCCCGCCAGCGCGGCGACCGCGAACAGGGCGGCAAGGACAAGCGGAGGCACCGTCACGCGGCGACGGTGATCCGGCGGCCACCCGCGAGGCAAGGGCGTGGCTCGGATTCCATCCCTTCCACGCTCATTCCCGTTGCCCTCCCGACGGCCCGCGGCAAGGCTTGGGGCTTCCAAACCATGGCAAAGACTCCGCAGTACCGCTTTTGCGTCGGCCCCTGGAACTTCAGCACGGGACAGGACCCCTACGGTCCGCCGACCCGGCGTGACGAGACCTTCGACTGGAAGCTCGCGCAGCTGAAGACGCTCGGCTTCGACGGGATGATGTTCCACGACGACGACGCTGTGCCCGACATCGACTCCAAGTCCTCCGCGCAGATCCTCAAGGAGGCCAAGGAGCTCCGGAAGCGCCTGAAGGGCGAGGGCATCGCTGCCGAGATGGTCGCGCCGCGCCTCTGGTTCGCCCCGCAGACCATCGACGGCGGCTACACCAGCAACGACCCGAAGCACCGCCGCTATGCGATCGACCGTTCCCGCCGGACCATCGACATCGCCAACGAACTCGGGACCGACCTGATCGTGTTGTGGCTCGCCCGCGAGGGAACCTACCTCCGCGAGGCCAAGTCCGGCGCCCGCTCGGTCGAACTGCTCGTCGAGGCCCTCGACGCCATGCTGAAGCACGATCCGAAGTGCCGCCTCTCCATCGAGCCGAAGCCCAACGAGCCGATGGACCACGCGTACATCCCGACGATCGGCCACGCGCTCGCCATCGCCCAGCTGACCCGCGACCCGAAGCGCGTCGGATGCCTGATCGAGTCGGCCCATGCCATCCTTGCGGGCCTCGATCCGGCCGACGAAATCGACTTCGCGATGAAGTTCGGGAAGCTCTGGTCCCTGCACCTCAACGACCAGAACGGCCTGAAGTTCGACCAGGACAAGCCGTTCGGCTCGGCCAACCTCCGCGTCGCCTTCAACCAGGTCCGCGCCCTCGAGCGGAACGGCTACGGCCGCAAGGGCGAGTTCATCTGCTTCGACGTCCATCCGTTCCGGACCACCACCGAGGAGCGCTGGCTCTCGCATCTCGCCAATTCCCGCCGGACCTTCGAGCACCTGCTCGCCAAGGCACGGAGCTATCCCGAGAAGGAGGCCGCCGCGCTGATCGCAGCCCGCAACTACCAGGACCTCGACCAGCTGGTGCTCGAGCACCTCATGGGCGTCCGCTGACCCGGACCTGGCTAGAGTCCCCCAAAGGCCGCCGGCATCCCGCCGGCGGCCTTTTCTGTTTCCAGCCCGGCCCTGGCGTAACAGGATCGTCACCTTCCCTCGAAAGACCGCCTCGATGCCGCACCCATTCCGCCGAATCGGCACCCTCCTCGCCTTCCTGGCCGGGATTCTCCCAGCCCTTTCCGCCGTTGTCGTGAACGAGATCCACTACCACCCTGTGGAACTCGCCGCCTTCGACGCCGACGGAAACCCGGTGATGGACCTGTCCGAGGACGTCCATGAGTTCGTCGAGTTCCACAACCCCGATCCGGTCGCCAAAGACCTTGGCGGCTGGACGCTTTCCGGCGCCGTGGATTTCGTGTTCCCGGTCGGCACCTCGATTCCGCCGGGGGGATACCTCGTGGTGGCCGGGAATCCGGACCGCCTCGCCGACGTGGCCGCCTATGGACTGCGGCGCGCCGACCTCCACGGCCCCTGGACCGGGAAACTCGGGAACTCCGGGGACACCGTCCGACTCCGCGATCCGTCGGGACAGGTCCGGGATTCGGTCGGCTACGCACCCATTTCCCCTTGGCCCATCACCGCGGACGCCCTCGGGGTCGATTCGGACTGGAGCGGCATCGCCCCAGGCCCCCACCAATATCGGGGACGTTCCCTCGAACGGGTCCGCCCCGACCTCCCGTCCTCGGATCCGGGCAATTGGATCGCCTCGCCGCTGTCCGCGGGGCCTTCGCCTGGCCGGCCGAACCGGGTGGGGCAAACTCCCCTGCCCGTCGTCTTGGTGTCCTCGGTCTCCCAGACCACGGACGGCCACCGTCTGATCCGGGCCCAGAACCCGGTGGCGATCGAAGTGGTGCTCTCGCGACTGCCGGAGGGCGCGGTGCCCGTCGTCCAGGCCTTCAAGGACGACCTGAACGTGACCAACGAGTCGGTGATGCGCCGGCCGATGCAGCGGATCGGATCGGCTGCGGAGAACCGCTTCACGGCGGAACTGCCCGGCCAGACCAACCGCTCCCTCGTCCGCTGGCGCATCGCCTTGGAGACGTCGACCTCGAACCAGGTGGTGTCGCCGCGTCCCGACGACCCCTTCGGTTGGCATGCCTATTTCGTCACCCCTTCCCGGGCGGCAACCACCAACGGCATCTACGACATCCTGATCTCCGCCCGAAGCCTCACCATCCTCACCACCAACATCGCGTCGACTCCCCGCCGCTGGATGGGCCTCAATCCGCCGGCAGCGCTGCGCTCCTCATGGAACGCCTCCCAGCCTGCGGTCTTCGTCTTTGACGGTCATGTGTACGACGTGATGTTCCGTCACCACGGCAGCCAGTTCCGGCGCGACGTCAACCGGCGTTCCTACAAGGTCCAGTTCCCCGCCTATGACCGCCTCGATGGACGCGAGAGCCTCTTCGTGACGGACAAGGACTACCGGACGGCCGGCGGGCACGCGATCTGGCGGGCGGCCGACCTGCCCACGTCGCGGACGTGGTGGGTGGACTTGTATCTCAACAACAACACCCGGCTGCAGCGGTTGGCGCAGGAGGAGTACGACAGCGACCTGCTCCGGAGATACCACGCCGAGCATGACGCCGCGGCCCCGGCCGGCACCCCCAGGGAACTGCCCGGTGAACTGCTCAAGATCCAAGGCGTCTTCGACCAGGAAGGCCCCTTCGGCCGAGGTGACGGTTCCCGCCTCACCGACCTCGTCCGCACCGGACGCGTCTATTGGCCGGCCCGGTCCCGATACGAGATCATCTATTCGCTACAGAACCGCTCGTGGGTCGGGCAGACGCCGTTCATGGAGATGCTCGACGCCATGTGGCTGGCGCGGAGCAACGTCACGACGATCCCGCGGGGCGTCAGCACCAACCGCTTGGCCGCCTTCTTCCGGGAACGCTGGGATCTGCCCAAGACCTTCACCCACCAGGCGATGGTCAACTGGGGCGGGGTCTGGGACGACACGGTCCACAACTACTTCCTGTGGCGGCAACGGGACGGCCGCTGGGCCTGGTTGCCTTGGGATTTCGACGACATGTTCGACGCCCGCGGCACCGGGGACTCGATCTTCGACGGAGCCCCGTTCGGCGGGGTGAACTACTTCCGGCAGGGCCTCATGTCCTCGATCCGGGCCGACTACGCCGCCAAGGCCTGGGAGGTGAACAACACCCTCCTCGACCCGGAGAACCTCGCGCAGCTCGGGGTCTCCGCCAACATCACCCGCTGGGCGGTGGGTCGTCAGTCTTCCGTGAACCGCCAGCTCGGCCTTGGGAACTATCCCAGGCCACAGCGCCCCGTCGCCCTCGCGCCGGGGGGACTCGCCGGCGTCGGACCCGGGACACTTCTCCGGGCGGGCCCCTACGCCAACACCAACGCCGGCGCAGGCCCCCTCGCCGCCTCCCATTGGCAGATCCGGGCCACCAACGGCAACTGGTTCGAGCCGCTGGTCTCCGTCACCAACGCCGGTCCGGCCACCTCCTTTCCAATACCCTTCGACCGCCTCGCCATAGGGACCTCCTACCAATGGCGGGTCCGCTTCCTCGACCCGGCGGGACGCCCTTCCGTCTGGTCGACCAACCAGTTCTTCCGCTACGGACCGCCGGCCTCGAGCGCCTGGCGGATCTCGGAGTTCCTCGCCGAAAACCGGGGATCCGTCCGGAACGGGCAGGATCTCCCGGATTTCGTGGAACTGGCCCCGGACGGCCTCCCCACCGACCTTTCCGGCTGGACGCTCACCGACGACCTCGCCAATCCGGCGAAGTTCGTCTTCGTCTCCAATCCGATCCCCGGCGCCGGCGGTCGCGTCGTGGTCTGGTGTGACCGCCGGACCGGATCCCCGGGCCTCCATTCGGGGTTCGCCCTCGACAACGACGGCGAGATGCTCGCGCTGTTCCGGCCCGGTACAAACGGCCTGGAGCTGGCGGACCTCGTCGTCTTCGGTCCTCAGGTCGCCGATACCAGCGTCGGACGGGTCGGAACGGGATGGCGTCCAGGTGCGCCGTCACCGGGTTCGGCCAACTTGGAGGTGGAACTCGGTCCGAACCGCGGCGTCCGGATCAACGAATGGCTAGCGGGATCCTCGGGAACCGCAGCCGACTGGATCGAGCTCCACAATGCCTCCTCCTCCGTGGTGGAGCTGACCGGGCTGAGCTTGACCGACGACCTAGGGGTTCCCGCCAAATCCCCCTTCCCACCGCTCTCCTACATCGCGCCCAACGGATTCCTCCGCGTCGTCGCGGACGGTTCGGCGAACCCGACAGGAAACCGGGCCACGTTCCGCCTCTCCAGCGGAGGCTCCGCGTTGGGCCTGTTCGACGGCGCCGGACGCCGAATCGACCACGTACTTTTCGGACCCCAGCCATCCGGCACCGCCATGGGGCGTATTCCGGACGGCACGGGCGATCTCCAGCCTTTGGGCGTCGGTTCGCCGGGAGCCTCCAATCCGGTCCCGGATCTCGACCGAGACGGGATGGCCGATGCCTGGGAAACGGCTCATGGGCTTCTTGGGCTGGGCGCCTCAGGAGCACCCGGTGCGGATCCGGACACCGACGGCCTCACCAACATCCAGGAGTTCCGGCTCGGAACCGATCCTCTGGACGCCTCGAGCGATTTCCACCTCCAGGTGCTCGTCGAAGGAGCCGAACCGCTGGTCGAATTCCATGCCGCGCCGCGTCAACGGTACCTGCTTCAACGGCTTGTGCCCGGGAGCGGGACCTGGCTGGACGACACGGAGTTTCGAAAGGGAGACCTGCCCCGTCGGGTGCGACACCCGATCGGAGGCGACGCGGCGGGAATCTTCCGGGTCCGAATCGCAGACTGAAGCAGACGCACCCCGTTCAACGAGAACGCCGGCCCGGAGCGGTTCCGGGCCGGCGTTCCTTCGATTCCCTTGCCACCAAGGCAAGGAACCGGGTCACCACCGGATCTTTTCCGGGAAGAACTCGCGGATCAGGTCCTCGTAGTAGGGACGCAGGGCCACGGCATCCGGCTTGGTGTGGCTCTTCGTGTAGAGGTCGTAGGGGTTGAACTTCTGCACCCAAGGCAGCAGTGCCCGGTCCTTGTCGTTCAGCAGGTGCCCGTACTCCGACTCCCGGTGCCACGGATAGAAGCTGTGGTAGCGGAGCATCGCGAGACCCTCCTTGGGGAGGTAGTCCTTGCAGACGTTGTAGATGTACTCGTCGTGTCCCCAGGAAAGCAGCACGTTGTCGAGTCCGCACCCCTCCCCATAGACGCCGTTCCGGGTCTGGTAGACCGGATTCGTGCTGTCGGGATTGGCCTCGAAGAACTTCGGGAAGACGATCTTCGGCGAATAGGCGCAGCCTGTGACGAAGGTGTCGCCCACCACGGCCCACTGGGGTTCGCCCCAGAGGCAGAGGATCTTCCCCAGGTCATGCACGAAGCCGGTCATCACCATCCAACGGGGCTGTCCATCGCGGCGCAGGTGCTCGGCCGTCTGGAGCAGGTGCTGCAACTGGGACAGGTCCGTGTCCGGATCCGAGTCGTCGACGAGCTGATTGAGGTATTCGGCGGCTTCCCAGACCCCCATCGTCATGCGGTTCAGCCCGAGGAATTCCCGGTGCTTTGCCTTCACGAAGTCATGGGTCTGGTGGGTGTGGTTCAGCCGGTAGAACTCGCGCACCGTCGGCCGGGCGTCGGCCTCGTAGTTGCGGAACTCCTCCTGCTTCTTGTCGGGGGCGAC
>JAIXUV010000155.1 GCA_027483345.1 Verrucomicrobiales bacterium
AAGGTGCCGGCCTTGAGGTGGTCGCGGATGTCCTGCATCACCTTCAGGAAGAAGTGGCTGTTGTGGATGCTGACGAGACGGAGCCCGAGGATCTCGTTCACGTTGAGCAGGTGGCGGATGTAGGCGCGGGTGTGGTTGCGGCAGGCGAAGCAGGTGCAGCCCTCCTCGATGGGGCCGAAGTCGGCCTTCACTGCGCCTCCCTTGATGGCGAACGTGCCGCGGGAGGTGAACGCGGTTCCGTTGCGGGCCACCCGGGTGGGCAGGACGCAGTCGAACATGTCGACGCCCCGGGCAACCAGCTCGACGAGCTGGGCCGGGGTGCCGAGACCCATCGCATACCGCGCCTTGTTCTCGGGCAGGTGCGGCTCGCTGATCTCCACGGCGTGCATCATCTCGGGCTCGGGTTCCCCGACGCTCACGCCACCGATCGCGTAGCCGTCGAAATCCATGGCGATGAGCTCCTCGGCGCACTTCTGCCGGAGGTCCGGATGGTGGGTGCCCTGGACGATGCCGAAGACGAGTTGCCCTGGGGCGCGGGGCTGGGACTTGCACTCGGCGGCCCAGCGGAGCGTGCGCTTGACCGCGCGCGCGACCTCGTCGCGTGACGCCGTGTGCGGCGGGCATTCGTCGAAGACCATGGCGATGTCGGAGCCGAGGATGCGCTGGATCTCCATGCTTTCCTTCGGCCCGAGGAAGATCGGGGAACCGTCGAGGTGGCTGCGGAACTCGACACCGTGCTCCTTGATCTTGCGGATCTTGCCGAGCGAGAAGACCTGGAAGCCGCCGGAATCGGTGAGGATCGGCCCGTTCCAGTTCATGAAGCGGTGCAGGCCGCCGGCCTGGGAAATGATCTCCATGCCGGGCCGGATCGAGAGGTGGTAGGTGTTGCCGAGGAGGATCTGCGTGCCCATCTCGAGCAGCTCGCGGTTGTCGAGGGCCTTGACGCTGGCCTGGGTCCCGACGGGCATGAAGACGGGGGTCTCGACCACGCCATGCGCGGTAGTCAGGCGCCCGAGCCGTGCGCGGGACGAGGGATCCTTGGAGAGGAGTTCGAACACCCTGCGAGGATGCCCGGGGGCGGGCCTCAGGGGAAATGCGAACCGCAACCGAGGCCGGGGGAAAGGGAAGGGCACTCCGGCCGCTCAGGCTGCGGTCCGACGGATCATGTAGCGACGGAACGCCTTCAGTTCCGTGGGGTGCTCCTTCCAGTAGCGGACCAGCGCGGAGAAGGCGGCCAGCGTCTGGGGCCGCAGGTGGTGTTCGATCTCCTCGACCTCCTCGGCCACCGTCTGGGGCTCGAGCCCCATCTGGCCCAACAACGCGGTGAGGGTGTGGTGGCGGTCCTTGATGTGTGCGGCCACAGCCATGCCCTCGGCGGTGAGGGTGAACCCACGGTACCGGGTGTAGTTCACGAAGCCGCGCTTCGCGAGGCGCCGGACCATGTTGGAGACCGTGGACCGCGTGAGACCCAGTTCCGCCGCGAGGTCGCTCACCCGGGCATAGCCGTTGCGCTCCACGAGGTCGTGGATCCGCTCGAGATGGTCCTCCGTGGACTCGGACCTTTCCGGCCGATGGGGGTGGGAGCTCACGCGGGAAAATGCTGCCGTCCGGGCAACGGGATCGCCAAGCAGGAATGTGCGGATCCTCACAAAGAGTTTTACCCTTCACACATTATGTTTGACGTCATACTCGCCGGCCCGGATGTTCTGCGCCCATGAGGTACCGCTTGTTGACCGGTTTGCTGGGCTTGGCGGCGCTGCTGTTCGCCGGGGCCTTGGGGTCGGTGGCCGCCCCGCTGCGGGTGACGACCACGGTGGGCATGGTCACCGACATGGTGCGCCAGGTGGGTGGCGACGAGGTCGAGGTCTCCGGCCTAATGGGCCCGGGTGTCGATCCGCATCTCTACAAGGCGACCGCCTCCGACCTCGTGAAGCTCCAGCGGGCCGACGTGATCCTCTACGGGGGGCTCCACCTCGAGGGCAAGATGCAGGGGGTCTTCGAGAAGCTGGCGAAGTCCGGCAGGCCGGTCCGGGCTGTCACCGAGAAGCTGCCCCGCACGCGGCTGCTCAAGCCGGAGGAGTTCGAAGGCCAATACGACCCGCACGTTTGGTTCGACGTGGCGCTTTGGAGCCAGTGTGCCGACGTCGTCGCCGAGACCCTGGGAACCGCCCGGCCCGCTTCCAAGGACGCGTTCCAGGCGAGGGCCGTCCTCCTGAAGGGCCGTCTGGAGGAACTGGACCGCTGGGTGCGTTCCCGCGTCTCGGAGGTGCCCGCGGAGCGACGGATCCTCGTGACGAGCCACGACGCCTTCAACTACTTCGGCCGCGCCTACGGGTTCAAGGTCGTCGCCCTCCAGGGTGTCTCCACGGTGACCGAAGCCGGCTTGGCGGACGTCACCCAGCTCGTCGACTTCATCCGGTCGCAGAAGGTGCCGGCGGTGTTCGTGGAAACTTCGGTACCCCATGCGACCATCGAACGCATCAGCAAGGACGCCGGGGTCAAGATGGGCGGCGAGTTGTTTTCCGACGCCTTGGGCACGCCGGGGGAAATGGAGGAAGGCGATGACCTGGGCACCTACGAGGGCATGATCCGGCACAACATCCGGCGCATCGTGGGAGGATTGAAGTGATGTCCGGCCGTCGTGCCGCTGCCTCGTCGGCCCTGCTCCTCGCGACCGTGGCCTTCGCCGGTGATTCCCGTCCCGACAAGTCCGGATACCATCTCCTCCGTCCGGTTCCGCGGGAGCAGATGCGGGAGTTGAGCACCGACCGGCCGGACCAGACGGAGAGCGCCTTCACCGTGGATGCAGGCCACTTCCAGGTCGAGTCTGACCTCGTGGCCTACACCCGTGCGACCTCGGACCTGCCCGGTGGGATCCGCCAACAGGAGCAGACCTGGACCTTCGGCGGGCTCAACATCAAGGCGGGTCTGCTGCCTTCGGTCGACCTCCAGGTCCTTATCAACCCCCACGAGCGGTACCTGCTGGACTCCACGGATCCGACCGTCCGGGACCGGGCGGACGGGTTCGGCGACATGGAGACCCGTCTGAAGTGGAACGTCTGGGGCAACGACGGCGGGAAGACCGCCTTGGCGCTCATGCCCTACGTCCGTTGGTCGACCTCGGAGATCCAGCCTGGGCGTGGGGTCGCGGAAGCCGGTGTCATCGTCCCCATGGCGGTCGAGTTGCCCTCCGGTTGGGGCCTCGGCCTGCAGACCGGCCCTCAGGTGTCGCGTTCCGTGGGCGGATCCGTTGAGGATCTGTCCTGGATGAACTCGGCAACCTTGGGACATGACATCGTCGGTCCGTTGGCCGGCTACTTGGAGTTCTTCTCGGTGGCGCCGGTGTCCATGGCCGGAGACTGGGATGGTTGGGTCGACATCGGCTTCACCCTCGGCCTGACACCGGATGTCCAGGCCGACTTCGGATGCAATTTCGGCGTCCATGGGGACGTGCCCGAGTACGGGCCGTTTGTCGGCCTTTCGGTCCGATTCTGAATCATGAGCGACGCAAACAGGAAGACGGAGACGGCCGGCGAACCGCCCGGCGGCATGGCGCCGCTGGAGGTCCACGACCTCACGGTGGCCTACCAGAAGAAGCCGGTTCTGTGGGGTGTGGACCTCGTGGCTCCGGCCGGGAAGCTGATCGGGATCCTGGGGCCGAATGGTGCCGGCAAGTCGACCCTGATCAAGGCGTGCATGGGGCTGATCCCGCCGGCGGCCGGTTGGGTGAAGGTCTTCGGAAAGCCGATCTCGGAGACCCTTTCCCGCGTCGGCTACGTTCCGCAGCGGGAGTCGGTGGACTGGGACTTCCCGGTGAGCGTGATGGATGTGGTGCTCATGGGACGGTACGGGAAGGTGGGGTTGTTCCGGCGTCCGAGCCGGGCGGACCGGGACGTCGCAAGGGCGTGCCTGGAGCGGGTGAAGATGCTGCCTTTCGCCGACCGGCAGATCTCGAACCTCTCGGGTGGCCAGCAGCAACGGGTCTTCCTGGCGCGGGCCTTGGCGCAGGAAAGCGACCTCTACTTCATGGACGAACCCTTCGCCGGGGTCGACGCCGCCACGGAGTCGGCGATCATCGAGCTGCTGCATGACCTCAGGGGGAAGGGCAAGACCATCTTCGTGGTGCACCATGACCTGCCCACGGCCCGGAACTACTTCGACTGGCTGCTGCTGCTGAACATGCGCGTGGTGGCGTTCGGTCCCACCGAAGAGGTGTTCACCTACGAACTGCTCCAAAAGGCCTACGGCGGACGCCTCACGATCCTCTCCGAGGTGGCGGAGGCGGTGCGTGCCAAGGGACACCTGGGATGAGGTTGCGAACTCCCAACGTCCTTTGGCCGAAGTCTTGGATGGCGTGCTTCGCCGTCCTGCTTCTTGCCGGGGTTCTGCCCGTGTCGGCGGCCAAGATCGGGGACATGGCCGAGACGGACTGGCGCACGCAGGCGGTCCGCTTCCTGACCCTTTCCGACCCGGCGGTCCGCTATGCGTTGGCCGGCACGGCGCTTTTGGGGGTGGCGTGCGGACTCCTTGGTGGATTCCTCGTGGTGCGTCGGATGGCGCTGGTCGGCGACGCGTTGTCCCATGCCGTGCTCCCCGGCGTGGCGTTGGGGTTCCTGTGGAACATGAGCAAGGATCCCGTGGCGATCTTCATCGGTGCGACCATCGCGGGGCTGCTGGGGACGGGGACGGTCTTCCTGATCACGCGGACCACCCGGTTGAAGGAGGACTCGGCGCTGGGGATGGTGTTGGCTGGGTTCTTCGGTGCGGGGCTCTGCCTGATGTCGATGTTCCAGAGGCTGCCGAGCGGCGGGAAGGCCGGCATCGACAAGTTCCTCTTCGGCCAGGCCGCGGCGCTGGGGCCCGGCGACGTCCGTCTGATGGCGGTCGTGACGCTGTTGGTGGTCGTGGTGTTGGGGGTCGCCTACAAGGAGTTCCTGCTGGTGAGCTTCGATCCGGGATTCGCCCAGGTGTCGGCTCTTCCCACCCGTTGGCTCCAGCATCTCCTGATGCTGCTGCTCGCCTTCTCGGTGGTGATCGCCCTGCAGGCGGTGGGGGTGGTCCTGGTTTCGGCGATGCTGATCACGCCGGCGGCCACGGCCTACCTGCTGACCGACCGCATGCATCGGCTGCTGTTCATCGGCGCGCTCCTGGGACTGGTCTCCGGCGTTTCGGGTGCCTTCTTCTCATTCCTCGGGACCAACCTTCCCACGGGTCCGTTCATGGTGCTGTCGGCCAGCGGACTCTTCGTGCTCGCCTTCTTCCTCTCGCCGTCCCGCGGACTTGTGCCCCGTTGGTGGCGGTCCCGCGGCCAACGGGGCCGGATCGCGCGGGAGAACACCCTCAAGGCGGTCTACCAGATCCTCGAGGACGAGGCCTTCCGGAGGGACAGCATCAGCCTCCGCGAACTGGCCGAGAAGCGTCGTGTGACCTTGGAAGCGGCGGGCGGCGAGGCGCGTTCTCTCAAGCGCGCGGAGTTCGCCACCCTCGACGACGAGACCGTGTGCCTGACCCCGTCGGGTTGGCAGCGCGCCGCGGCGATCGTCCGCAATCACCGCCTGTGGGAGCTGTACCTGACCCATGCCGCCCAGATGGCCCCGGACCACGTGCACGACGATGCCGAGAAGATCGAGCACGTGCTGGGTGAGGACGCGGTACGCCAGCTGGAACGACGGCTGCAGTTCGCGGACACCGACCCGCACGGAAAGCCGATCCCGGGCGTGCACGCCGTCCATGGTCCGTTGCCGGTCGCCCGGCCGGGCAAACCCACGGGTTACGGAGGGAATCGATGAACCTCATTCCTCCCTTCGAGTTCCAGAGGGTGGTCGTGGCGCCCTGGACCACCGAGTTGGCCAACTACGGGGTGATGGCGCTGATGTCGTTTCTGGTGGCCGCGGCCTGCGGCCTGGTGGGGAACTACCTCATCCTGCGGCGGATGGCCCTCGTCGGGGACGCCATCAGCCACAGTGTCCTGCCCGGGATCGTGGTCGCCTTCCTGGCCACCGGCTCCCGCGGAACCGTCCCGATGTTCATCGGCGCGGTGGGGGCGGCGGTGGTCACCACCCTTCTGATCGAAGGCATCCACCGGCATTCCCGGGTCAAGCAGGACGCCGCCATTGGGATTGCGTTCTCGAGCCTGTTCGCGATCGGAGTCATCCTGATCTCGCTGTTCGCCGACAAGGTGGACTTGGACCAGGATTGCGTCCTGAACGGTGAACTTCCGCTGATCCCGCTGTCTCCGTCGGTGCAACTGTGGGGAATCCCCCTCGGGCCTCCTGCCCTGGTCCGGATGGCGGTGGTCCTGTTGTTGTCTGTGGTCGGGATCCTCCTTTTCTACAAGGAACTGCTCGTGGGGGCCTTCGATCCCGGTCTGGCCGCCTCGCTGGGATTTCGGCCGGGTTGGATTCTCCAAGGCCTGATGGTGTGGCTCTCGATCGTGGTCGTCTCGGCCTTCGAGGCGGTGGGAGCGATACTGGTCATTGCGATGCTGATACTTCCTGGGGCGACGGCGTCGCTGGTGTCCGACCGCCTTGGGCGTCGGATGGTCCTTTCCGTGGTCCATTCCGCCCTGAGCGCCGTGCTCGGGATGCACCTTTCCGTCTGGCTCGACTGCTCGCCATCAGGGGCCGCGGTGGTGGCCGGATCGGGGCTCTTCGTCGTCGCCTGGCTGTCCGGACCGCACGACGGAGTGCTCCCGCGCATCTGGCGCCGTCGCCGTACCCTCGAGGAGGTCATCGATCCTGCTGAAGCAGAGGATTACCCAGGATCAGGACGGGTAATTCGTTGACGCCCATTTCATCGCGCCAACAGACTGTTTGAAGCATTCGCATTCTGCGGCATCCTTCCACACGATGAGTACCAACACCCCGGCAGGCAACGTTTCCAAAGGTCTTGAGGGCATCGTCGCCGCGCACACGCGCCTGAGCGACGTCCGCGGCGACATCGGTCAGCTGATCTACTGCGGCTACGACATCAACGAGCTTGCCGGTGCGGTGACGTACGAGGAGGTGGTCCACCTGCTGTTCCACAACCACCTGCCGAACGCCAAGGAGTTGGCCGAGCTGAAGTCCGTGCTCGCCGGTTACCGTGAGTTGCCCCAGGGCGTGGTCGACCTGATCACGTCGCTGCCGAAGGATTGTCCGCCGATGCACGCCATCCGGACCGGCGTGAGCGCCTTGGGCTGCTACGACACGACGGCGGACGACGACACCATGGACGCCCAGCGTCGCAAGGCGTTGCGGCTGATCGCGCAGATCCCGGTGATCACGGCGTACTTCCACCGTTCCCGCCAGGGTTTGCCCTTGGTGTCCCCGAATGCGTCGTTGGGCGAGGCGGCGAACTTCCTGTGGATGATCGACGGCGAGAAGCCGTCGGCCGAGAAGGAGGGCACGATGGACATGTGCTACGTGCTCCACGCGGACCACGGCATGAACGCCTCGACGTTCAGCGCCCGTGTGACGATCGCGACGTTGAGCGACATGTATTCCGCGGTGACGACCGCAATCGGGACCCTGAAGGGCCCGCTCCACGGCGGCGCCAACGAGGGCGTGATCAAGATGCTCAAGGAGATCGGTTCGCTGGAGGCGGTGGACGCGTATGTCGCGGATTGCCTCGCCCAGAAGCGGAAGATCATGGGCATCGGCCACCGAGTCTACAAGGTGCTCGATCCCCGTGCCCCTCACCTCAAGCGGATGGCCCAGGTGCTCTCGGCCAAGCTGGGCGAGCCCAAGTGGATCCAGATGTCTGAGCGGATCGCGGAGCTGATGCTGAAGGAGAAGAACCTCCACGCGAACGTCGATTTCTACAGCGCCACGGTCTACTACAGCCTGGGCATCCCGACCGACCTGTTCACGCCGATCTTCGCCATCGCCCGGACCAGCGGCTGGACGGCCCACGTGCTCGAGCAGTTGGCCGACAACCGCCTCATCCGTCCGCAGTCGGTGTACACCGGTCCCGTCGGACTGAAGGTGGCCCCGATCGCATCGCGCTGAACCGTTGCCGCAGCCGGGTCCGGCCCACAGGGTGCGGATCCGCGTCTTCGGCGCTCCAATCCCGTTTTCACGTCCCCGAATGAACATCCACGAATACCAGGCCAAGCAGCTCCTCAAGCAGTATGGTGTCGCCGTCCCCGCCGGCGATCCCTGCAAGACCGTCGAGGAGGCCCGCGCGGCCGCCGAACGGCTCTTCGGAGCCGGCCACACCCTCATCGTCATCAAGTCCCAGATCCATGCGGGTGGCCGCGGGAAGGGGACCTTCACCCACGGCTTCAAGGGTGGCGTCAAGCTGGCCAAGTCCGTGGAGGAGGCGGTCGACTTCGCGACGAACATGCTCGGCAAGACATTGGTCACGAAGCAGACCGGACCCGAGGGCCGCGTGGTCCAGACGATCCTCGTCGCGGCGGCCGAGAAGATCCTGAAGGAATTCTACCTCGCCGTGTTGCTCGACCGCGCCACGTCGCGGCCGCTGATCATGGCCAGCACCGAGGGTGGCGTTGAGATCGAGGAGGTCGCCGAGAAGTCGCCGGAGAAGATCATGAAGGAGTGGGTTGATCCCGCCGTGGGCATCATGCCCTACCAGGCCCGCAAGATCGCCTCCGGCCTCGGCCTCAAGGGCGACGTCTTCAACGCGGCCGTGAAACTCATCATGGGTGTCTACAAGACCTCGTGGGAAACCGACGCCGCGATGGTGGAGATCAACCCGCTTGCGATCGTTGAGACGCCTTCCGGCAAGGAGTCGATCGTCTGCGTGGACGCCAAGATCAGCCTCGATGACAACGCCCTCTACCGGCATGCGGACATCCAGGCGATGCGCGACCTCGCCGAGGAGTCGCCGCTGGAGATCGAGGCGAGCAAGTTCTCGCTGAACTACATCAAGCTCGACGGCAGCATCGCCTGCCTCGTCAACGGCGCTGGCCTGGCCATGTCGACGATGGACATCATCCAGCACTTCGGCGGCATGCCGGCGAACTTCCTGGACGTGGGAGGCGGGGCCTCGAAGGACCAGGTTTCGGCGGCCTTCAAGATCATCCTCAGCGACCCCAACGTGAAGGCGATCTTCGTCAACATCTTCGGCGGCATCATGGACTGCAACGTGATCGCCACGGGCATCGTGGAGGCGGTCAAGGAGACCGGGCTCAAGCTGCCGCTGGTCGTCCGCCTCGAGGGCAACAACGTCGCCGCCGGCAAGGCCACACTTGCGGCGTCGGGCCTCACCATTATCAGCGGGGACACCATGGCCGACGCGGCCCGCAAGGTCGTCGCCGCGGTTGCCGCCTGAACCTGAACGAAACCTCAGACCCAATTCCGACATGTCCATTCTCGTCACTCCGCAGACCAAGGTTCTCGTCCAGGGGATCACCGGCTCCTTCGGCGCCCGTCACGCCCAGCTGTCCATCGACTACGGCACTCAGGTGGTGGCCGGCGTCACCCCGGGCAAGGGCGGCCAGGTTTTCGAACACAAGGGCGTCCAGGTTCCGATCTTCGACACCGTCGCCGACGCCGTGAAGGCGACCGGGGCCACCACCAGCGCGGTGTTCGTGCCGCCGCCCTTCGCCGCCGACGCCATCCTCGAGGGTGTCGACGCCGGGCTTGAGCTCGTCGTGGCCATCACCGAGGGCATCCCGGTGAACGACATGGTCCGCGTGAAGCGTTCCATGCAGGGCCGCTCGACCCGCCTCATCGGGCCGAACTGCCCGGGTCTGGTGACTCCGGGCGAGGGCAAGGATTCCCACGGCGGCTGCCGCATCGGCATCGCGCCGGGCTACATCCACAAGAAGGGCCACATCGGCGTGGTCAGCCGTTCGGGCACGTTGACCTACGAGGCGGTCTACCAGCTGACCAGCCGCGGCGTCGGCCAGTCGACCTGCGTCGGCATCGGCGGCGACCCCGTGAACGGGACCTCGCACCTCGACGTCATCCGGATGTTCATGGCCGATCCCGACACCCACGGCATCATCATGATCGGCGAGATCGGCGGTTCGGCGGAGGAGGAGGCAGCGGAGTGGATCGCGAAGAACGGCACCAAGCCGGTGGCCGGCTTCATCGCGGGCGCCACGGCTCCTCCAGGACGCCGCATGGGACACGCCGGCGCGATCGTCAGCGGTGGCAAGGGAACCGCGCAGGCCAAGTTCGACGCGTTCCGGGCCGCCGGAATCGGGGTCGCCGCAACCCCGAGCGAGATGGCGGACACGCTGTTGCGCATGATGTAGTCGTCGTCGGCCACTGGAACCATACCGGGCGGACCTCCCATGAAGTGGCTCGACTGGATGGTCAACCTGGCCGGCCTGCTTTTGTGGCTCGGATGGAGGGGATTCGGCGCGTTGCCGGTCTCCTCCCGTCCCGCGCTGACCTTGGCCAGCAACCTCCGTCCGGCTGGTCGGCGCGCCGGGCGCTCCCGGTTAGCGCTTCCAGGCCTTCTGGCCCTCCTGGGCGGCCGTGCGCTGCTCCACCATGAGTTCCCCGGACAATTTGCCGAGGCGGCGATCTGGTCGCCGGGTGCGGTGGCGGTGACTTTCCGCAGCGACCTCTTCGGGCGCATCCTCGCCTACTCCATCCTGAGTTGGCTGGAGTTCGCCGTGGTGATCTACCTCATCCTTGGGGTCTTCGGTTCCCTGCGTCGGAATGAACCCGATCCCGATCCTCTCACCCGCAGCATCCGGGCGGAGCTGGGATGGTTTTCCCGTTGGCCGGTGTTTCTTTCGCCCCTGCCGACGCTGGCGGCGATGGCGGTGATCTGGGTGTCCATCTCGGGTTGGTTGGCGTCGGCCGGGCTGCTCCCACCGATCCGGTCGGAGGCGCATCGCCTGCAGCAGATGCTGGTGGTCGCCACCGGGATCCTGCCGGCGTTGAAGTGGCCGCTGGCCACCGTGTGCCTGCTGCGCTTCCTGCTCGACCACGTGTACCTCGGTGCGTCGCCGTTCTGGGACTATGCCCACGCCACCGGCGGACGATTGTCCGCATGGCTTCGATGGCTTCCGTTGAAGTTCGGGGCGCTGGATTTCGCGCCGGTCTTCGCAGCGGCCGCGTTCTGGGCGGTGGCCTACTTCCTCGAAGGGGCCATCCCGCGGCTGTTCCAACGGCTTCCGCTATGAGCCCATGCCTGCGGGAATCCCGCGATGGTGTCCTGCTGGCGCTCAAGGTCGTCCCCAGGGCTTCACGCACGGAATGGGCGGGCGTGTCGGGCGCCGAGCTGCGGTTGCGGGTCACCGCGCCACCGGTCGATTCCGCCGCGAACGCCGCGGTCACCGAGTTCGTTGTCGAATCGCTGGAGGTTCCCCGCCGGGATGTCCAACTGGTGCGCGGGCTGACCCAGCCACACAAGACGGTGCTCATCACGGGGCTGGCGTCCGCCGAGGTGGCCCGGAGGCTGGGATTGGCGCCCTGATTCCGACGCCCGCCTCGGGGATCAGTTCATGTGCCCGATGCAGTCGGTCAGGAAGGGCAGGAGCTGCTTCTTCCGCGAGACCACGCCGACCATCGAGAAGATGCCAGTCTCGGGCTCCGGATACTGGATGGTGTCGAGGAACTTCGCCGGCCCCGCGACCAGCAACATGGAGTTCTGGACCACGACGTCGGTGACGAGCAGCGCCGAGAACAGGTAGCCGTTCCCGGTTCGGTATTCCTCCAGCGCCTTGGCCACCTCGGCCTTGCGCCGTTCGAACTGCTCGAAACCGACCTCCTCGATCTGTGCCACGGAGAACCGGTGACCCCGCTCGGTGTACTCCTTGCAATCGGTCGTGATCGCCTGCGCCGCGGGCTTCGAGGTGAGCACGGAACCAGAGCTGAAAAGCTTCTCCGTGAATGCACGGGCGTCGACCTCGGCGATCTTCTCGAGGCGGGAGAGGATCTCGGCATCCCGCGAGGTGGTCGTCGGCGAGGTCAGGTTCAGGGTGTCCGACACGAGCCCGGCGAGCAGCAGGCCGGCGATGGACTTGGGAAGCTCGACTCCCTGACGGAAGAAGCAGTCGGCGACGATGGTGCTCGTGGATCCGACCGGTTCGTTGCGGAACAGGATGGGCTGGTGGGTCGTGAAGGCGCCGATCCGGTGGTGGTCGATGACCTCGATGATCTCGACCTGTTCCGCGCCGAGAACCGCCTGGCTCAGTTCGTTGTGGTCGACGAGGATCAGGCGACGCTCGACCTTCTTGAGGAAGTCCGACTTGGAAAGCATCCCCACGATTCGCTCGTCTTCGTCGAGGATCGGGAACGCCTGGAACTGGGAGGGGGCGGCGATGCGCTGGGCGACCTCGAGTCGTTCATCGGCCTTGAACGTGAGGAAGTCCTCGCGCAGGAGGCGTTCCACGGGGATGGCCGCCCGGCAGAGCATCGCGGTGGTCGCGGAATCGTGCGGCGACAGCAGGACGGTCACCTCGTTCTTCCGGGCAAGCGACTGGATCTCTTCCGAGACGTCGAGGCCGCCGGTCACCACCAGGATCCGGACACGTCCCTGGATCGCGGTGCGTTGGATGTCCTCGCGGTCGCCCACCACGACCACCAGCTTCTCGGCGTGGTAGGTGCCGAGGCGGGCGGTGAACGAACTCGGCTTCATGGCGCCGACCATGAGCACCAGGTCCTCCTCCGCATCGGGTTCGAAGGCGCAGATCATCTTCCCGCCCAGGGTGCGGTTCAGTCCCCGGACCGAGGCGACGATGCGTCGCGAATCGAAGATCCGGTTGGGCGATGGGAAGAAGAACTTGCTCGCCTTGAAGACCGAGAGGAGGCCCTTGCATCGGCGCTCGGAGTCCACGACGGGGAGCACCCGGATGTTGCGCTGGTCCATCACCGACAGCGCCTCGAACATGCTCGTGCGCGGGGGCACGGAGATGACGTTGGAGGCCATCACGTCGCGCACCTGGGGGGAGACGTCGGCGACGAAACGGGGCGGGGGAACGCCGAAGGTCCGGAGCACGAAGTCCGTGCGGTCGTTGCAGTCGCCGCAGCGGGCCGCAACCACGTCGTGCATGCCGGTCCGGCGCTTGAACTCGGCGTACGCGATCGCCGAGCAGATGGCGTCGGTGTCCGGGTTCCGGTGACCGATGACGAGGACTTCGCTCATTTCGTGGACGGGTGGGATAGCGGACCCGACTGCGGGATTCAATGCCGTCAGCGGTCTTCCGTCCTACGGCCCTCCAGGATCCCGCCGAAGAACCTGAGCGTTTCGACGAGATGGCTCTCCCAGTACGGCCAGGTGTGGCCGCCTTCGAACTCCTCGTAACGGTGGGGAACCCCGGCGGCTTCCAGTCGGCGGTGGAGCGCGCGGTTGGACCCGAGGAGCGGATCGTCGAGGCCGCAGTCGAACCGCATCGGCGGCGGTTCGACGCCTTCGCCGGTCAGGACGTTCCCCACCTCCGGGTCCTCCACCGTCTCGGTCCACGGCGGGGCGGACCCAAGGAAAGGCTTCAGGTCCTCGAGTGAAACCACCGCGGAATGGGCCGAGAGTCCCCGGAAACGCCGCGGATGCCGTCCGCCCAGTCGCAACGTCCCGAATCCGCCCATCGAGAGACCGGCGAGGAAGAACGGAGCGGCCGGGTCCACGGCCGAAGTCGCCTCCGCCGCGGCGGCCGGTACGTCGTCCAGGATCCACGACTCGTAGTCGGCCATGGGGGTAGTCAGGTAGGCGGTGCCGTCGCCGGCGAGTCCGTCGGACGGCATCGCCAACGCCATCGGCGGGATCGCACCCGAGGCGATCAACCGCGCCGCGGTCCGGTGTGCCGAACCCTTCAGGGCCCAGGCCCAGTGGCTTCCGTAGACGCCATGCAGCAGCACGACGAGGGGCAGGGGCGATCGGGCCGACGTCGCCTCGGGGCACCAGACGGTGAGGTCGCCACGTCCCCGCAACGCAGCGCTGTGGACGGTGACGAATCGGAGCCCCTCAAGGCCCGGGGCCGGCTCGGAGATCTCGATGGTGCGGAATCGGGTCACGCTCCCGGGCTACTGGAAGCGGGCGGACGAAGCCAGACCCAAAGCGTCCGTGATGCCGGGAAAACTCCGGCCGGGCCAACTTGCCTCCGCCGGGCGGGAAGAGCAGGCTGGCCGCGGTTCATGAGCAAGGACCCAGAGTCCCCCAAGCCTGCGGGCCACCGCAGGAGGCGCATTCCGCGGTCGTTCAAGGACCTCACTCCGTCGAACCACTTCAATCCCCGGACCTTCTTTCGGGAGATGGTCTGGAAGGCGTTGATCGCGCGTCCCACGGGTTCGGTGAAGGTGCCGACGTTCCCGACGCTGCGTGAGGACCAGATGGCGCTGACGTGGATCGGCCATGCGTCGTTCCTCGTCCAGTTCGAGGGCCTGAACGCCCTGATCGATCCCAACTTCGCCAATTGGCTCTTCCTGCTGAAACGCCTGCGGCGGCCGGGGCTTCGGATCCGTGACCTGCCTCCGATCGACCTGGTGCTGCTCACGCATGCGCACTTCGACCACTTCCACCGTCCGACCCTGAAGAAGCTTCCTTCGCCGGCGATCGCGGTGATGCCTTGGGGATGCGGGAACCTGGCGAAGCGGTTGGGCTTCTCCCGGATCGTGGAACTGCGCTGGTGGGAAAGCTTCGGGCACGGCGAATGGCGGGTGACGCTCGTGCCGGCGCACCACTGGGGAGCCCGGACATTGGCCGACAGCAAGCGCGGTTGGGGCGGCTTCGTCCTCGAGTACCGTGGACGTCGGCTCTACCACGCCGGGGATTCGGCCTACTTCCCGGGCTTCCGCGAGATCGGTGAACGGATGCGGCCCGAGGTGGCCCTGTTGCCGATCGGGGCCTACTACCCGGACACCTTCCGGACGGTCCACATGGGCCCGGACGAGGCCGTGAAGGCGTTCCAGGACCTCGGGGCGAAATGGTTCGTCCCGATGCATTTCGGCACCTTCAAGCTGTCCTTCGAGGACCTGGAGGAACCGCC
>JAIXUV010000216.1 GCA_027483345.1 Verrucomicrobiales bacterium
CGGCTCCCGGACGGCGGAGGCCTTTCGGTCTCCGCCGCCGGAAGCGGTTTGTTTCTTCAGCCGAGCAGGCGGAGAGCCGACTGCGGGCTGGCGTTGGCCTGGGCCAGCATGGCGGTGCCTGCTTGGACCAGGATGTTGTACCGGGAGAACTGGGTGCTCTCCTCGGCGACGTTCACGTCCTTGATGCGGCTGTTGGCGGCGCTGAGGTTGTCCTTCAGCACGCCGAGCTGCTCCGAGTACATGCCGAGCGAGGCCTGGTTGGCACCCACGGTGGCACGGTCGGCAGCCAGCTGGCTGATCGCCGTCTTCACCTCGGTCAGCGCGCTGGCCGCGTTGGCCGTGGTGGTCAGGTCGGATCCGGTGGCGCCGGTGTAGCTGGTGGAACCCAGGTCGATGCCGGTGACGGCGGTGGTGTTGCCGTCGCTGTCGGTGGTGACGGCCAGGTCGGACCCGGAGAACAGACTGACCCCGTTGAAGTCCTTCGTCGCCGTGTTGGTGATGAAGGTCCCGAGGTTCTGGAACTCCTGGTCGTAGAGGGCGCGGTCGGCGTCGCTCTTGGTGACATCCTGGGCGAGGATCGACAGCTCGCTCATCCGGTCCAGGGACTTGGCGACCTTCTTGAGGAAGCCGTCCTGGGTCTGGGTGAACGAAACCGCGTTGCCGACGTTGTCGTTGGCCGCCTGGGTGCGGTTGATTTGTGCGTCGAACCGGGTCGCGACCGCGAAGCCCGCCGCGTCGTCCGCCGGATTCACCAGCTTGGAGCCGGTGGACAGGCGTGCGAGCGAGCGGTTCAGCATTGCGCTGGATTCGCCGAGGTTCCTCGACGCGGTGAGCGCCGAGTAGTTGGTGTTGATGACCATATGACTCCTTCCGTGAAGTCGCCCCGTTGCCGGGGCCTTCCTTCTGAACGCGGCATCCTTGCCGCGGGGTGGTATGTTCGACGGGAACCACCCGTTTCCCGATCCGGCTTTTCCGGCGGCCGGCCGCCTGGTTTGCACCACCCGTCACACGACGGGGAAAATCGTTGTCATGGTCTCGGTTGGGGAGGCGTCGGAGCCGGGGCTTGGCTTCCGCCGCTTGTTCCGGGGCCGTTTGGCCCTCGGGAAGGCCTGCCCGGGCGTCGGCGTCTCGGCCGACGCCCGGGAGGGTTTGCCTGTCTTCAGCCGATCAGTCGGAGGGCCGCCTGCGGGCTGGAGTTGGCCTGGGACAACATCGCCGTTCCGGCCTGGACCAGGATGTTGTAGCGGGCGTACTGGGTGCTCTCCTCGGCGACGTTCACGTCCTTGATGCGGCTGTTGGCGGCGCTGAGGTTGTCCTTCAGCACGCCGAGCTGCTCCGAGTACATGCCGAGCGAGGCCTGGTTGGCGCCCACCGTGGCGCGGTCGGCGGCCAGCTGGCTGATCGCCGTCTTCACCTCGGTCAGCGCGCTGGCCGCGCCGGTCGTGGTGCTGATGTCCGAGCCGGTGGCGCCGGTGTAGCTGGCGGAGCCCAGGTCGATGCCGGTGACGGCGGTGGTGTTGCCATCGCTGTCGGTGGTGACAGCGAGGTCGGATCCGGAGAACAGGCTGACCCCGTTGAAGTCCTTCGTCGCGGTGTTGTCGATGAAGGTACCGAGGTTCTGGAACTCCTGGTTATAGAGAGCGCGGTCGGCGTCGCTCTTGGTGACATCCTGGGCGAGGATCGACAGCTCGCTCATGCGGTCCAGGGACTTGGCGACCTTCTTGAGGAAGCCGTCCTGGGTCTGGTTGAACGAGATGGCGTTGCCGATGTTGTCGTTGGCGGCCTGGGTGCGGTTGATCTGCGCGTCGAACCGGGTGGCGACGGCGAACCCCGCCGCGTCGTCCGCCGGGCTGACCAGCTTGGAGCCGGAGCTGAGGCGTGCGAGCGAACGGTTCAGCAGTGCGCTGGATTCGCCGAGGTTTCTGGCCGAGGTGAGGGCCGAGACGTTGGTGTTGATAACCATATGACTCCTTCCGTGAAGTCGCCCCGTTGCCGGGGCTTCTCTTCTGAACGCGGCGTCCTTGCCGCGGGGTGGTGTGTTTAAAGGGGACCTCCCATTCCCCACTCCGGCTTTTCCGGCGGCCGGCCGCCTGGCTTTCGCCACCCGCCACACGGCGGGGAAAAATTGGTTTCACTTCATCGGAGGCGCACCGCGGTTCCTCCTGGTTGCTCCTGCAACGGTGCCTTTGCCGCCATCCGCCGGACTCCGCCGGCGTCGGATCCGCCTCCAGTGCCCGGTCACCCGGGCCGCCCGGAGGCGCGTCTCAGATCAGCCGAGCAGTCGCATGACGGCCTGCGTGGACTGGTTCGCCTGCGTCAACATCGCGGTGCCTGCCTGCACCAGGATGTTGTAGCGGGCGTACTGGGTGCTCTCCTCGGCCACGTCCACGTCCTTGATGCGGCTGTTCGCGGCGCTGAGGTTGTCGGCGAGCGTGCCGAGGTTGTCCTTGTAGGAGTTCAGGGAGGCCTGGTTGGCGCCGATCGTGGCGCGGTCCGTCGCGAGCTGGGAGATCGCGGTCTTCACGTTCGTCAGCGCCGAGGCCGCCGCCGTGGTCGTCGAGATGTTCGAACCCGTGGCGCCGGTGTAGCTCGTCGAGCCGAGGTCCAGGCCGGTGACGGACACCGTGGCACCGTCGCCGTCGGTCGTGACGGCCAGGTCAGTCCCGGAGAAGAGGCTGACCCCGTTGAAGTCCTTCGAGGCGGAATCCGTGACGAACGTGCCGAGGTTCTGGAACTCCTGGTCGTAGAGGGCGCGGTCGGCGTCGCTCTTCGTGATGTCCTGTGCGAGGATCGACAGCTCGCTCATGCGGTCCAGGGCCTTGGAGACCTTCTTTAGGAAGCCGTCCTGGGTCTGGGTGAACGAGATGGCGTTGGCGAGGTTGTTCGAGGCCGCGTTGGTGCGGCTGATCTGCGCCTCGAAGCGGGTCGAGACGGCGAGGCCCGCGGCGTCGTCCTGCGGCGACGTGATCTTGGACCCGGAGCTGAGGCGCGCCAGGGAGCGGTTCAGCATCACCGAGGAATCGTTGAGGTTCCGCGCGCTGACCTGAGCCGAGATGTTAGTATTGATGACCATAACTCTGTCCGTGAGTTCGTCCCCTTCCGGAGACACTTGTACTGATCGCGACGTCCATGTCGCGGATGGCACCATTCCCGTCCATGGGGGGCGTCCATCGTGCTCCCCTCCGAAGTTTTTCCCGGCTTCCGGCCGCCGGTGTCTTGCGACACCAAAGTGATCGGAGCCCCACCACGGAACTTGAGCGGAATCTGGACTCCCTTCTCCTTCCGTTGACCGGCGGAGGTGCCTCGAACCAGTCTCGGCCCGATGAAACCTTCCATCCTGGTCCTGCTGCTCGCGGCGTTGTCGTGGGGCGGTTGTTCCCATCGCGATCCGGCCGCACGGCCGCTGAGGGCGCTGCTGATCACCGGCGGCTGCTGCCACAACTACGCCTTCCAGACCCAGGCCCTCACCAACGCCGTCGCCCGGCATGCCCTCGTGGATTGGACGATCGTGAACGAGGGTGGGAACGGCACGAAGGCGGAGATCCCCCTCTACTCCCGCAAAGACTGGGCGAAGGGCTACGACGTGGTGGTCCACAACGAGTGCTTCGCCGACACCACCTCGCCGGACTACATCCGTTCGATCACGGCGGTCCATGAAGCCGGGGTGCCGGCGGTGGTGATCCACTGCGCGATGCACACCTACCGCGCGACTTCGATCGACGATTGGCGACGCTTCCTCGGCGTGACCAGCCGGCGCCACGACCACCAGAGCCGGTATCCGGTGAAGAAGGTCCTGCCCGGACATCCGATCGTGAAGGACATGCCCGATGACTGGCGCACGCCGAAGGACGAACTCTACGTGATCGACAAGGTCTGGCCTGGAGCCACGCCGTTGGCCACCTCGGTGAGCGAGGCCGACGGGAAGACCTATCCGGTGGCCTGGATCAACCAAGCCGGGAAGGCGAGGGTCTTCGGGACCACCTTCGGGCACTCCGACGACACCTTCCGCGATGCGGTCTACCTCGACATGGTCAGCCGCGGGCTGGTCTGGGCAGCGGGTGGCACGCCGATCCGGGTCTCAGCTCTGTGACCGGAGCCGGTGCAGCGGGTCGAGCGCGGTGTGGCCCGCGATTCGGACGCTGTGCCGGATGCTGCCGGTGATGAATTCCTTGGCTGCCTTCACCGCCGCCGGCAGCTCCATTCCCTGCGCGAGAAAGGCCGCGATCGCCGCGGAGTAGGTGCAGCCGGTGCCGTGGGTGGCGACCCCGCGGACGAAGGGGGCCGAAAGGATCTCCTCGACGGAGCCGTCCCACAGGATGTCGGTGGCCAGTTTCGAGTCGCGGAGGTGTCCGCCCTTCACCAAGGCGGGGACGCCCCACCGGCCATGGATGGCGCGCGCGGCGAGTCGCAGGTCGTCGATGCTTCCCAGCGCGCGCCCCAGCATCTCCACGGCCTCGTCCAGGTTCGGCGTGACGATGGCCGCCGCCGGAACCAGCCGGTCCAGGAGGGCCCTGCGGGCATCCGGACGCAGGAGCCTCGCACCCGAGGTGGCGATCATCACCGGGTCCACCACCACGGGGATGCCGGGGTTGGCCTTCATCCAGTCGGACACGGTCCGGATGATCCCCGCGTTGAAGAGCATGCCGGTCTTCGCCGCGGACGCGGGCAGGTCGCGGGTCAGCACGTCCAGTTGGGATCGCACGAAGGCCGCGGGGCACGGTTTCACGGCGGTCACGCCGACCGGCGACTGAGCGGTGAGGCAGGTCAGGGCCGTGGTCCCGTGTGCGCCCAAGGCGGCGAAGGCCTTCAGGTCCGCCTGGATGCCGGCGCCGCCGCCGCTGTCGGAGCCGGCGATGGTGAGGACGATGGGAAGCCGCTTCATCACGGGGAGAGGTTAGTCCCGTCCGGCCGAAGCCGAAACGAAAACGCCGTCCAGCGTATGCCGGACGGCGTGGTCGGTGTGGATTCGGTCCGATCAGTTCCGGCCCACGCGGTAGTACCGCACCGTGTGGTCGGCGGCATCGGCATCGACATGGGTGGCTCCGAACGCCGTGCCCGGGATTTCGCCGATCCGGCGCCAGTTCACGAGGTCGTCCGAGCACTCCAGGAAGGAGACGCCCGGGGCGGTCGTGTCGGAATCGTCCACCACCACGACCTGGACCGCGCCGTCGTTGCGTCGCTCGACCGAGGCGATGCGGGGCCTGGAGTCGTCCGTGGATTGCGACCGGCTTTCCCCGATGCGGATCCGGACGTCGCGCCCGTCGAACGAAGCGGATCCGGAAAAGGCCGTCGCGGCGACCCCGGTGACCGTCGCGGTGACCCGTCGGTTGGCGTCGTCCGTGAACGGCCCGAACCGCAGCATCCCGGCGGCGGCGTCATGGACGGCGTTGTCGCTGAGGTTGGTCACCGACAGTCCTGGTCCGATGAACAACTCCGCCACCTGGCACAGGGTTCCGGTGGCCGGCAGCAGGCGCAGGGTCAGGTCGACCTCGTTGGTCCGACCGGCCACACGCCGCATCTCCAGCACCGCAAAGCTCAACGGATCGCGTTCCGGCATCCCCTCGGGCCACAGCGAAGGCAGGTCGAGAACCGAGTTGTCGACGAATCCGGACAGGGTCGTCTCCGCGAGGGAGACGAGGACCGGCTTCGTCGACTCGTCCTTGGCGAGGGTGAGCCCGGTGACGTTGGTCGTCGGCTCCGCAGGAATCCACGCGAGCGGCTCACGGACTCCGTCGCGCCAGGTGTAGTGTCCGCCGGCGGCGACGAGGAAACCGGCGCGGGAGACGTACGACGCCGGTATCCGCCCCGTGGCGCCGGCCCAGGCGGTGCCGTTCCTCCAGGCATTGGCGTAGTCGAGGAATTCCTGCTCATCCAACTTGGACGAAGGTGTCGCGACATCCGCGGGGTGCAGCCGTGACGGGGAGTTGGTCGGAGCGGGAACCACGGCGATCTCCACCGTCTCCGAGCGGACGACGGTTCCGCGGACGTCCGCCCTGGCATGGAGCCGGTGGGTTCCGGCCGGCGGGTTCGTCCAGGCCCATTCGTGGATCCGCGGTGCGCCTGGGATCACGGCGTCCCGGGTGAGGTGTTCGGATACCCCGACGACCACCTCGCCGTCCAGGAACTCGACCCGGCGGATGTCCGCTGCGAGGTCCACGGCGAAGGCCCGGAAGGAAACCGCGGCGGGCTGGGTGAAGCGCGCGCCGTCCACCGGACTCAGGAGGCGGATCCAAGCGGTCGGATCCGGTTCGGAGACGGCGTCATGGATCACGACGGTCGCCGGCCCTGCATCGCCCACCAGGTAGTGGCGGTCCGGCGCGAGGGTCAGCACCACGGTCTCGTCGGATTCGACGCGTCGATCCGGAAGCGGCACAAGTCGGATGGAAGTCGAGTCCGCGCCCGCGGGAAGGATGATGTCCCCGTCGAGGTAGACGAAGTCGCGACCGTTGGAGGCGGTGCCGGAAACGGTGTATCGGACCTTGAGAGGAGAGCTGGTGGATCCGCTGCGGGAGAGGAGGAAGGAGCCGATCGAGGCGGCCGATCCCGCGACCGGTTCCCGGACCTCGGCCACCGAGGCGACGAGCCGGACCGTCGGCCTCTCACCCTCCGTCGCCGGCGTGTCGCGGATCAGTCCACGGGCCGATTCCGGTCGGCCGACCTCGTAGGTGGGACGCATACGGACATACGGCAAGGGTTCGGGTTGGACGAGGGTGACCACGACCGTTTCCTCGCCTTCGACCCGAACATCCGGCAGCGCCTCGAGGTCGAGGAGCACATTGGTCTGACCGGCTGCAAGCTCCAGGACCAGCGGGGCCGGAAGGAACAGGGAGGGATCCGTTCCGAAGGCTTCGCCAATCCTCCGGAAGTCGGCGAGATACCGAGCGGAACCGGAGAAGCGGTAGTGGACCGACAGAGCCGAGGCGGCCGGCCCGGAACGGCGGACCTCGAACCGGAGGCCGTCGGCGGCGTTGGTCTCGGTGGCGACGCCATCCAGGGTGTGGAGGGTCACGGTCGGAAGGTCGGTGGCGGGATCTGCGTCCTCGATCGAGGCCCTTGCGACCGAGGAGTTCTCGTCGATCCGGTAGGGTGCATCGCGGTCGAGCGCGGGCTCGAGGTGGAGTTCAACGGTCTCAACTCCCTCGGATTCCCTATCCGTCACGGCGGAGCCGCCCACGCGGATGGAACGGACGCCGGGGGCGAATTCGATCCAATCCTCCCTCAGAAGGATCGTGGGACGCGCGCACAACGGGCAGGGATCCTTCTCCAGATGGTAGTCGGAGCCGCGGGTGGCGGACCCGGACACGGAAAACCGGACCTTCAAAGGGCCATCGGCGGAACCATCCCGTTCGATCCGGAAGACGAAGGCGGATTCCGGCACGGCCTCGGAGGCGGAAGAGACCTCGGTGTTAACCCGCACCCGCGGTGCCTCCCCGGATGGAACGGCGACGAGGAGCAGGTCTGGGGAAACCACGGGGACGCCACCGGCGGTCGTGGCCAAGGCCCGGATCCGGTTGATGCCGGCGAAGGCGTTGGTGCTTTGCCAGGTCAACGAGTGGCCAATCGGGGTCCCGTTGGTGGGGGCCACGAAGAAGCGGATCGAGCTTTCGCCGATCTTCCGAGTGTTCCGACCGTCCGAGTCGGACACCACGTACTCGACGTCGGGCAGGTAGCCGGAGGGATCCGTCGCGATGACGTCGAGGACGACCGGACCGCCGGGGACGAAACCGGAGCCCTGCGCCGGGCTGACCCAGGCGATCGAGGCGGGCCGCGCCATGTCCCGGTCGCGGATGGCCGATTCGGCGCGGCCGGGGTTGCCGATGACGTAGGCCTCGGCGCCGGTGGGTGGCAGGATGGAAAGCGTGACCGACTCCGAACCTTCGGCGAGCGCGTCGCCGACGGGTCTCAGGACCACGGACACGGAGTCCTCGCCGGCCGGGAACTCGACTGCCAATGCACCGAAGGGAATCGCGTAGTCCGCCGTGTTCGAGGCGTCGCCACCCATCTGGAATCCCACCCTGAGACGTCCGCCGAGATGCCCGGTCCGGTGTAGTTCGAAGACCTCGACTGGGCCTTCGGCCTCCGTGATGGAGGCTCGCAGAGTCCTAACGGAGACGATGGGCACGGAGTTCGTCGGAGAATTCGCCGGGGTCACGACGAGGACGACCGGTGCGCTTCCGACTAGTTCGCGGCCCGGCTGCGTCGGGCGTTGGATCAGCGCGACCGCCTCGACGGCGTGTGTTCCCGAAGGTGGCCGGGACCAGAGGAAGGCAAAGCGGGCCGGCGGCGGCGGAAAGATGGCGGCCTGGGGAAGGGCCTGCGCGACGCCCAGGAACTGGTTTCCGGCGTAGACGGTCACCGGACCAATGGCAGTGTCGGCCGGCGATTCCAGTTCCATGAGGAAGGAGACCGGCGTCCCGAGTTGGACCTCGGTCGGGCTTGCCGGTTGGAGGATTCGCAGGGTGGCGGCGGCGGAAGTCGCCTGCGCCCAGGCCGTGAGGGCGAATGCCAGCAGGCCGAGGAGGAATCTGGATGGCGTTGCAACGAGGGGGTTCATGGTGACGGTGTTCGCGGTGACAGGGTTGTCGGTGCGGATTCGTCGTTGGATGGCCGTCCGAGACGGGAACCGGACCCTGCGTCGGCTGCCTTCGGCCATTCCCAGACGGATCCGCACCACCGAGACCTCCACCGAACTTCCACCAAATTGTGGGTGTGCTGTCGAAAAGGGAATCCGTATCCTTACAACCATACGATGAAGGTTCTGATCCTCGCCGCCGGTTATGCGACCCGGCTCTATCCGCTGACCCTGACCCAGCCCAAGCCCCTGTTGCCGGTGGCTGGAAAGCCGATGGTCGACCATGTGCTCGACAATCTCTCCACCATCCCGGGCATCGACCGCGTCATCGTGGTGACCAACGCCAAGTTCGCCGGCCATTTCGAGCAATGGGCGTCCGCCTATCGGGCGGCCAAGTCGCCGACCCTCGACTTCACCATCGTCAACGACGGTTCCACGGACGACACCAACAAGCTCGGAGCCATCGGCGACCTGAACCTGGTGCTGGAGCGCGAGCAGTTGGACGACGACCTGATCGTGGTGGCCGGTGACAACCTCTTCAGCCAGAGCCTTGCCGGGTTCGGCGAGTACTGCCGTTCCCAGACCGGACCGGTGCTCGGCGTGTACGATGTCGGCAGCCTGGAGCAGGCCCGAAAGTACGGAGTGGTCGACGTGGACGCGGCCGGCAAGATCACGAGCTTCGTCGAGAAGCCCACGGACCCGGCGAGTACCTTGATCGGCATCGCCCTTTATTACTACCCGAAGGCGTTCCTCGGCCATGTCCGCCGCTACCTCGCCGAGGGCAACAATCCCGATCAACCCGGACGTCTGGTGCAGTGGCTGTACCCGCAGACCCCGGTGATGACCTGGAGCGTTCCCGGCATCTGGTACGACATCGGATCCAAGGAGACCTTGGAGGAGGCGAACCGGATCTTCGGTCGCCGCTGATCCTGAGTCATCAACGGGAGCGGGAAGGGGCCTCACGCTGAAACGCCAAGAGGCCAACTGGGAGCTGTATCCGGAGTCGAATTGGCAACCGTCGATCGGCTCCGTTTTTTGCCCCCGCTTCGCCCGCGTTGACGTGACTGCGCCCGCGGACGCAAGCTTCGGGATCCCATGGAAAACCTCGCCACGGCCTTCCTCGGCAGCGCAGCCGTCAACGCGTCGAAGCCAGCCCTCTTCTGGGCCGAGGCGGAATTCAGCTACGCCCACTACGCAGGCCAGGTGGCCTGGGTGGCCGACCGTTTGGCGAAGCTGGGCGTCCGTCCCGGCGACCGCGTGGCTTTGTGGCTGAGGAACTGCCCGGAGTTCGTCGGAGGTCTTTTCGGCATCTTCGGCGCGGATGCCGTCGCCGTGCCGATCAACAACTTCCTCAAGCCCCAGGAGGTCGGCTACATGTTGGACGACTCGGGGGCGACGGTCGTGCTCGCGGAGCGTTCCAACCCGGCGTTGGCCGAGCTCCTTGCGGCCCGACCGGGACTGCGTTCCATCGAGGTGGAGGACTTCGGCGATTCCGGTCCCGCCCCCAAGCCGGTCCGCACCCGCGCCGACCTCGCCGTCCTGATCTACACCAGCGGCACGACGGGGCGTCCAAAGGGTGCCATGCTCACACATGGCAACCTGCTCCACAACGTGGAGTCGTGCCGCGTCATGCTCGGGGTGATCCCGGACGACCGGCTGATCGTGCTGCTGCCGATGTTCCACAGCTTCATGCTCACCGTGGGACTCCTGCTGCCGCTGCTCAGCGGAGCCTCGATCCTCGCGGTGAAGGGGCTCAATTCCCCGAAGACGATGGTGGGTGAGATGATCCAGCGGGGAGGCACATTGCTGCCGGCGATGGCGGCGTTGTTCCGGGCCCTTTCCCAGCTGCCACCGGGCGTGGACTTCGCCTCGCTGCGGCTGTGCGTCAGCGGCGCCGGCCCGCTGCCCCTGGAGATCCTCCGGGGATTCAACGAGCGGCATCCCAAGGTTCCGCTCATCGAGGGATACGGACTCAGCGAAGCGAGCCCGGTGGTGACCGTGAATCCTCCGGCCGGGCCCGCGATCGCCGGCACCATCGGGATCCCCATTCCTGGAGTGGAGGTCACCGTGCAGGACGATTCCGGAGCCATGTTGCCGGATGGAACCGACGGGGAGATCTGCGTGCGCGGCGGCAATGTGATGCTCGGCTACTGGAACGCTCCGGAGAAGACCGCCGAGGCGCTCCGGAACGGATGGCTCCTCACCGGAGACATCGGCCATCGGCGTCCCGACGGCTGGTTCGTCATCACCGACCGCAAGAAGGACATGCTCAAGCCGAACGGGATGAACGTGTACCCGCGCGAGATTGAGGAGGTGATCTACCGTTTCCCCGGGATCCGGGAGGCCGCGGTGGTCGGTGAGCCATGCGACCGGCGGGGCGAACGTCCGGTCGCCTTCGTGGCCATGGACGAGGGACGCCAGCTCGACGAACCCGCCCTGATCGCCTTCCTGCGCGACCAACTGGCGGACTACAAGGTCCCGCGTCGCGCGGTGGTGCTGCCGGCGTTGCCGCGCAACGCGACGGGCAAGATCCTCAAGACCGCGTTGCGCGAGATGGTCGCCTCCGGCCGCTGACCAAGGCGCCGGCGGGAAGGGAAGTTCAACGGTCCAGGTTGAGGCCGAAGAGACGGTGGTGCTCCTGGATCAGGTACCGATCCGTCATGCTGGCGATGTAATCGCAGGCGGCGCGCTGCAGGCCATCCACGGCGATGCGCCGGCGTGCGGTTTCGCCGAGCTCTTTTGGATGCTGGATGTAGGTGTTGAAGACCTCGGCGAGCATCCGGATGGCCCGGTTGTTCGGTTCGGCCACGACCGGGTGGTAGTAGAGGTTGCGGTAGAGGTATTTCCTCAGCTCCCGGTTCTGAAGCCGTCGTTCCGGACTGTATTGGACCAGCGGCTTCCTCTGGGACCGCACCTCGTCGGCGCTGGCGACACTGGCGGCGGCGATCCGCTCCTCGGTGGTCGACACCACGTCGGACACCTGCTGGTCGATGATCTGGCGGATGGTGTAGTAGCGCCGGCTTTCATCCGGCAATGCGCCGAACTTCCGTTTCACCACCCGTGCCGCCTTGCTCCAGACCTCCACCTCCCGCAGCAGCCTTTTCTCGTCCAGCAAACCGCTGTCCAAGCCGTCGTCGAGGTCGTGGCTGTAGTAGGTGATCTCATCCGCCAGGTTGGCGATCTGGGCTTCGAGGGAGGACTGGCGGTGGGGAAACCGTGAGCCTCCCGGCGGGACGTCGTACGCGGTCTCGTGCTTCGCCAACCCCTCACGCACCTCCCACGTCAGGTTCAGTCCCTCGAACCGCGGATACTTCCGCTCCAGCACCTCAACCACCCGGAGGCTCTGCCGGTTGTGCTCGAACCCCCCGTGGTCCTTCATCAGGCGGTCGAGCATGTGCTCCCCTTTGTGCCCCACGGGCGAATGGCCGAGGTCGTGGGCGAGGGCGATCGTCTCGGCCAGGTCCTCGTTCAGCCGCAGCGCCCTCGCGATGTTCCGCGAGATCGCCGCCACCTCCATGGTGTGTGTCAGTCGTGTCCGCAGGTGGTCGCCGGAACCATTGAGGAAGACCTGCGTCTTGTACTCCAACCGGCGGAACGCACGGCTGTGGATGACCCGGTCGCGGTCCCGTTGGAACTCGGTCCGCCAATGGGGCGGTTCCTCGGTGTGGACGCGTCCCCGGCTGTCGCCGCTCTTCTGCGCGTAGGCCGCAAGGAACAGCCGTTCGCGCTCCTCCAGATCCGATTGTGTCACCGGCATGTGGGAATCCTGCCCGGGAGCCTGTCGGAAACCAACCGCCCGGAAGCCGGGGAGCCCGGAAATCTTGCGCCCGCCGGATCGCGGTCCACGTTTCCACCAAGCCCATGGAGATCTACAACCACCCCACCTTCGCGATGGCCTGCCAGCAGTTCGACACGGTGGCCGACCTGCTCGAGATCCCCGCATCGGACCGCGACCGCCTCAAGTTCCCCAAGCGTTCCTTCACCGTGGCCGTCCCGGTCCGTCGAGACGACGGCTCGATCACCGTCTTCCCGGGGTATCGCGTCCAGCATCACCTCTCCCTCGGTCCGACCAAGGGCGGAATGCGCTTCCATCCGGACGTCACCCTCGGAGAGGTCGCCGCGCTGGCCATGTGGATGAGCTGGAAGTGCGCGCTGACCGGCCTTCCCTACGGCGGCGCCAAGGGCGGGGTCGCCGTGGACCCGCGGCTCCTTTCGCCCGGCGAGCTGGAGCGGTTGACCCGTCGTTTCACCCAGGAACTGATCCCGTTCATCGGTCCGCAGGTGGACATCCCTGCCCCGGACGTCGGAACCAACGAACAGGTGATGGCCTGGATGGTGGACACCTACTCCGCCCATGCCGGACACCACGTCCCCGCCGTGGTCACGGGCAAACCGGTGGTGCTCGGTGGTTCGCTCGGACGCCGCGAGGCCACCGGCCGCGGTGTCGCCTATCTCGTCGGCCGTGCCATGGACACGCTTTCGATGGACGCCTCGAAGTGCACGGCCGTCGTCCAGGGCTTCGGCAACGTGGGTTCGGTGGCGGCCCACTCCCTCCAGAAGCAGGGCGTCCGCGTGGTCGGTGTCAGCGACGTCGGCGGAGGTCTCCACAATCCCGCCGGGATCGACCTGGTCGCGTTGGAACGCCATCTGGCCACCCACAGGACCCTGATCGGTTTCCCCGGCGCCGAACCGGTGACGAACGCCGAGTTGCTCGAGCTTCCGTGCGACGTCCTCGTGCCCGCCGCGTTGGAACGTCAGATCACCGCGGAGAACGCGGGACGTCTGCGCTGCCGGATCCTGGCCGAGGGCGCGAACGGCCCGACCACGCCCGATGCAGACGAGATCCTGACGCGCCGGGGCGACGTCTTCGTGATCCCGGACATCCTCTGCAATTCCGGCGGCGTGGTGGTGAGCTACTTCGAATGGGTACAGGACCTCCAGAGCTTCTTCTGGAGCGAGTCGGAGATCGTCGACCGCCTGCATCGGATCCTTGAAGGGGCCTTCGTGCAGACGCTCGGCCTCTCCCGGCGACAGGGGATCCCGATGCGCCTCGCGGCCATGAGCCTCGGCGTGAAACGGGTCTGGGATGCGCGTCGGCTCCGCGGAATCTTCCCATGAAGTTTTCCGCGGTTTTCCGGGGGCGGGCACCTCGACAGCGGGAGGACGCCTTGTACCCTCCGGCCATGCTGAACTTCCGGATGTTGGCGGTGGCGGTCCCCGCCTTCGCGATCCTTGGCGGCTTCCCCGGGGCGGTCGCGCAGGAGGACAACCTCCGCGGTTTGGACCAGCTCGATTTCCGGCGTGTGGTGAAGGGGGCCAAGGAGCGGGTCTTCCCCGCGGTCGTGTTCATCAAGTGCCTCCGCGAGGACATGCAGGGCGGCAAGCGCCAGTCGCAGGAGGTCTCCGGATCCGGAGTGCTGATCTCCGCGGATGGCGAGCTGCTCTCCAATTGGCACGTCGTCGACAAGGCCACCGAGGTCCGATGCCTGCTTTCCGACGGGCAACCCTACAACGCCAAGGTGCTGGGCAGCGACAAGGACACCGATGTCGCGCTGTTGAAGCTGGAGCGTCCCGCCGGTGCGCCACCGCTGCCGTTCGCCCGCCTGGGTTCCTCCACGAACCTCACCGAAGGCGATTTCGTCATGGCCATGGGCGCCCCCTACGGCCTCTCCCGTTCCGTCTCCATCGGCATCATCTCCTGCACGCAGCGCTATCTTCCGGGCGCCAGCGAGTACAGCTCCTGGCTCCAGACGGACGCCTCGATCAACCCCGGAAACTCGGGTGGCCCGCTGGTGAACACCGCAGGCGAAGTGGTCGGCCTCAACACCCGCGGCATGATGGGCGGCGGCGGCGACCTGGGCTTCACGGTCCCCATCGAGGTGGCCCGCGTGGTGGCGGACCAGATCCGGCAGCACGGACGGATGGACTGGAGCTGGACCGGCATCCAGCTGCAGCCGCTGAAGGACTTCAACCGGAGCGTCTATTTCCCGGAGAATGAGGGCGTGGTGGTGGCCGAGACCGACCCGGAAAGCCCGGCCCGGCGCGCCGGGCTCCAGGCTGGCGACCGCATCGTGCGGATCAACGGCGAGGCCATCACGGGCATGACCCACGAAGATCTGCCGGCTGTGCGCCGGCATCTCGGCCTGCTGCCGAAGGGACGCCCCTCTTCGATCGAGTACGTCCGCAAGGGCGACACCCTCAAGACCGAGTTCGTCCCCCGGGCCAAGGGCCGCGTCGAGGGCGAGGAGGTCGAATGCCCCCGGTGGGACTTCACGGTCAAGGCCATCAACCAGTTCGACAACCCCGACCTCTACTTCCAGCGGAACGAAGGCGTGTTCATCTATGGAGTGAAGTTCCCCGGCAACGCAGCCCAGGCTGGCCTGTCCCAGCAGGACATCGTGCTCAAGATCGACGGGCGTGAGGTGAAGAGCCCCGCCGACGTCCAGACGATCCACTCCGAGGCGATCCGCAACGTCGCCAGCAAGCACCGGGTCATCGTCGTCCTCCTGCGTAACGGCGAGCAGCGGCAGGTCGTGCTCGACTACAGCCGCCAGTACGACAAGGAGTGAGGGACTTCCTGGCCGGTCAGGTCGAGGCCGGTCCCAGGATCCGGTCGATCAGTACCTGCCAAGCCGGCTCCGGCTTCCAGAACGAAGCCAGGTCGTCGAGAGCACGCCCACGTTCCCAGCCGAGTCTCCGGACTCGATAGAGCGCGAGGAAGGCGGAGGCCCTGAAATTGAGGGCGCAGTGAACGAGCAGGCTCTTCTCGTTCCTCCCGTCCATGGCCTGCTCGAAGGCGAGGTAGTCCGCTTCGGTGGGCGCCTCGAACACGACCGGGATGGCGACGTATTCCATCCCGGCCGCCTCGACCACGGCTCGTTCGTCGGGCAACGCCCGCGGTGACGTCGGGAGCGCGAGGTTGATCACGCAATCGACGCCAGCCTTGGCGATCTCGGGGAACTGGCCGGTGTCCGGCTGGCCCGAGGACCAGATCCGTTCCGCCGTCCGCCGCGCCGCCGGCAGGGAAGCCAGGGCGGGGTGCGGCGTGGCGGGCGGATCCGGATCCGGTCCGTTCATGGCTCCCTCAGTCCCGGCGCTGCGGGTTCTTCCATTCGTGCCCGCTCTTGGCGAGCAGGTCGTCCGCCGCCGCGGGGCCCCAGGTGCCGGCCGCGTAGAACTCGCGGTTCGTGAGCGGCTTCCCGATCCACGCGTTGCGGATCGCGTCGACGATCTTCCATGCGGTCTCCACCTCGTCGCTGCGGATGAACAGGGTGGCGTCGCCGGCCATGGATTCGAGCAGCAGGCGTTCGTAGGCCTCCGGTGTGTAGGCCCCGAACTCCGAGTCGTAGCTGAAGTGCATCCGCACCGGGCGCAGCTCGGCGGCGCCGCCGGGGACCTTCCCGTTGAAGCGGAGCGTCATGCCCTCGTCCGGCTGGAGCCGGAGGGTGAGCGAGTTCGCGTCGAGGTGGTCCTTCGCGGCGAAGAGGATGTTCGGGGCGCTCTTGAACTGGATCCGGACCTCGCTGGCGCTGAGCGGCAGGTTCTTGCCGGTCCGCACGTAGAACGGGACGCCCGACCAGCGCCAGTTGTCGATGTGCAGGCGCATCGCGAGGAAGGTCTCCACGTTCGAGTTCGGCTTCACCTTCGGCTCGCTGCGGTAGGCCGGACGCAGCTCCCCGTCGACCTCGCCGGCGAAGTATTGGCCGCGCACCACGTTCTCGGCCACCTGGGCCGGCGTCATGAGCCGGATCGACTTCAGCAGCTTCACCTTCTCGTCGCGGACGTTCTCGGCCTGGAGCGAGACCGGCGGCTCCATGGCGATGAGCGAGAGGACCTGCAGCACGTGGTTCTGGACCATGTCGCGGATCGCACCGGCCTCCTCGTAGTAGCCGCCGCGCGAACCGACGCCGAGCTTCTCGGCGACCGTGATCTGCACGTGGTCGATGCACTCGCGGTTCCAGAGCCGTTCCCAGATCGCGTTCGAGAAGCGGAAGGTCAGGATGTTCTGGACCGTCTCCTTCCCGAGGTAGTGGTCGATGCGGAAGATCTGCTTCTCATGGGCGAAACGGGTGAGCTCCCCATTGAGTTCCTCGGCGCTCCCGAGGTCGTGGCCGAACGGCTTCTCGACCACGATGCGCTCGCTCGTGAGCCCGCCCTCCGCCTTCTGCAGGAGTCCCACCGCGCTCAGGTGCGCGGTGACCTCGCCGAACTGGCTGGGGTTCGTGGCCAGATAGAAGAGCAGGTTGCTGCGAAGCTTCTCGTGCGGGAACGCCGACACCATGCCCTTCAGCTTCTCGTAGCCCGCGGCGTCGGACATGTCGGCTTGGCAGTAGTGGATGTTCTCCGCGAAGGCGGACCACACGTCGTCCTTCACCGGCTTGGTGCGGGAGAACTTGTCCAGCGCCTCGCGCAGCTCCGCACGCCACGATTCGTCGGTCTTCTCCCGACGGGCGAAGCCGATGATCTTGAAGGGCTGCGGCATCAGCTTCTCCAACGCGAGGTGGTAGAGGGCCGGGATGAGCTTGCGGGCGGTCAGGTCGCCGGAGGCGCCGAAGATGACCACCGTGCTCGGTTCCAAGGGACGCCGGGCCTGGTCCGAACGGGAGGCCAGCAGTTCGTCCAGGTGCAACGAATCGTTCATAAAGCGGGCGGAGGATGGGGAAAGCCGGGGCCGCTCGGCAACGCCCCTTTGGTGGGTCGCCTGCAATGCAGCTTCCCGAATCCCCCCGATTCCGCGCCCGCATGCCCCTGTGGCATTGTTCCCGGAAACGCTTTCCACCACCTTGGAGACCTCCCATGAATCCCCGTCGCCTCGTCGCCCTCGCGCTGTCGGCCGGCATCGGCCTCCACGCCCTCGCCCTTCCCATCGAGCCGCGTTTCAAGGCGGTGACCGTGGATTCCAATGTCGGCGTTGGCTACGGCGTCACCACCGCCGACGTGGACGGCGACGGCAAGCTGGACATTGTCCTCTGCGACGCCAAGCAGGTCGCCTGGTACCGGAATCCCGGCTGGGAGAAGCACGTGATCGCCGAGAACCTCACGACCCAGGACCACGTCTGCGTCGCCGCCGCGGACATCGACGGCGACGGCCGCGCCGAGATCGCGGTCGGAGCCGGCTGGAATCCGGGCGACACGACCGGGAGCGGGGCGCTCTTCTACCTGTTGCCCGGTGAGGATCGGACCGCCCGTTGGGAACCCGTCCGTCTTCCCCATCTGCCCACGATGCACCGCATCCGCTGGGTCAAGGAAGTCGCCCGGGGTTGGACGCTCTGGTCGGTGCCGCTCCATGGCGTCGGCAACAAGGACGCGAAGGGCGAAGGAGTGCGGATCCAGCGGTATCTGCCGCCGAAGGACCGTCGCGGCACCTGGGCGGTCGAGACGGTGGCGGATGCCTGGCACAAGACCCACAACTTCGATCCGAGGCCGGACTTCGAGGGCACCGTCCGCAGCGTCTTCGTGGGATCGGCCGAGGGCGCCTTCGAGCTGATGCTGGATCCGGTCCGCGAACGGGCCGCCATCCGGTCGGTCGGCGGCCCGGAGAATGGGGGGGTGGGGGAGATCCGCCTGCTATCGGAAGCCACGGGAACGGTCGCCGCGATCTCGCCGATGCACGGAAACGAACTCGTCGTGTTCCATCCGCCGGCTTCGGGAACCGCCGGTCCGGGACGGAGGGAGGTCGTGGACGATTCCCTCATCGACGGCCATGCGTTGGCCTGTGGCGACCTGCTCGGGCAGGGGCGACCGCAGATCGTCGCCGGTTGGCGGGCCATGGGACGTCCGCGGACGGTGAAGGTCGGCGTCGCCCTCTACGTCGAGGCCGGGGGACGTTGGATCAAGCACCGGATCGACGACGACCAGATGGCCTGCGAGGACCTGTGCCTGGCGGACCTCGACGCCGACGGTCGGCTCGACATCGTGGCGTCCGGCCGTTCCACGCGGAACCTGAAGATCTACCTCAACGAGACGCCGCGTTGAAGTGAGCGGTCGGCACGCCGTCTTCGCCGCGTTCCAGCGCGATGAGGATGCCGTAGGAGGCGCTTCCAAAATCGACGTCGTAATCCCATCCGCCCACCCGTTCGAAGAAGAGGCGGACCGGATTGTCGGTGAGACCCATCCGGTAGAACGGCCAACTCAGCCAGTCCATCAGCGGATACAGGACCAGGCCGCCGCGTTGGACGGCGTGCCAGCGCCATCCGGGGCCGACGAGCGACTCCAGCTCCGCGAGGGTGAAGTGGTGGTGCCATTCGACCGTGCGGCCCTTGGCGTCGTAGTTCGCGTCGCGACGTCCGCGTCCGACCAGCGTCCGGTAGAGGCCCGGGAGCCGGTAACGGACGTTGTTGGAATCCAGCCAGTCGAACCATCCGGCGTGGGGCACGGTCATCAGGAGTCGACCGCCGGGCTTCAGCACGCGGCGCATTTCCTGGAACGCGGCGGGACGCAGGGAGGCGGGCAGGTGTTCGAGCACCTCGACGCAGGTGACCACGTCGAAGGTGGCCTCGGGAAACGGGATGTTCTCGGCGCCGGAATGCCGGAGATCGGCCTTGGGGTGGTTTCGACGGGCGACTTCGAGGGCGGCCGCGTTGATCTCGACACCGGCGACGAAGGCGTCGGGATGGCGGCGGAGCAGTTCCCCGACGAGGGCGCCGACGTTGCAGCCGACGTCGAGGATCGCCGCGGCGTCCGGTTTGATGAAGGGATAGACTCGCATCCGGGGATCCTTGCCGCACGGGGCGCGGATTCCTCCCCGTGGTATCGGGGGCAACCGGGGCCGACTCAAGCGGGAAGCGCCGGAGTGGGCGAAACGGCCGGAGTTCCGTCGGGTTGGGGCAACAAAAAACCCCTCCCGAAACCGGGAGGGGTCTGTCATCGACCGGAGTCGAATCAGAACTTGTAGATGATGTTCGCCGAGAGGCTCAGATCGTTCTTCTGGCCGTTGTCGAACGCGCCCAGGCCGTCGACGGCGCGGTCCCAGCGGAACTCGGCGCGGGTGACGACGTTGGCCCAGAGGGCGTAGTCGAGGGTGACGGTCTCGCCGAGGACCTTGTCCGCGGTGCGGCCGGGCAGGAACGCGCCGTAGCCGGAGTTGGCGTACTCGAGGCGGTTGTTCAGCTTGAGCTTCTCGGTCAGCTGGAAGCCGGCGTAGAGGGCGTACGCGTTGGCGTAGCTGCCGTCGAACGTGGCGTTCAGGAGGATGTCGGCGCTGGCGCCGATGGAGAGGGCCTTGACCGGCGTGGCGAGCGACGCGCCGACGTAGAGCAGGGTCGGATCAGGGGCGGCGCCGGAGCGGTCGCCGTTGACGACGCCCGCGTACAGGGAGCTGCCGGCGAGCCAGCCGGTGGACTCCGGAGCCTTCACGACGAGCCCGGCCATGTAGACCTTGGAGGACTCGGCGAGGGCGCCGCGGGTGCCCTGAGCGGTCAACGCGCCGCCCTGGAGCAGGCCGTCGTCACCGTTGGCGACACCCAAGGTGACACCGATGATCTCGGTGGCCTGGTAGCTGGCGAGCACGCCGGTGTGACCGAACGGCTCGAGGTTGTTGAAACCGAAGCTGCGGGAGAAGTTCGGGTTGGCGTAGCTGTCGGTGACTTCGTAGCCGACGATCGGGTCGAACTGGCCGATCTTGAAGTCGATGCCGTTGCCGACCGGGGCGCGGAGGGCGACGTAGGCCTGCTTCAGGGCGATCTGGCTGTTGCCGAGGCGACCCGGCATCACGACGGCGTCGGGGCCGAACATGGTCTCAACCTTGTAGCCGGCGCTCCAGGTGCCCTCGTCGATGGGCTTCTCGAGCTGCAGCTTAACGGTGTTGAGGTTGAAGCCGTCCTGACGGTCGGAGCCGGTGTTGGCGAAACGGTTCGCGACCGTGGTGCCGGTGCCGAAATTCCAGATCGCCGAGGTGTCCACGTAGCCGCTGAGGGTCGTGGCGCTGAGGGCCGTGTTGACCGGGTGCTCGTCCGCCTGAACGGCGGAAGCCAGGCTCACCACACCGGTGGCGGCCAAAGCGACTGTCCACTTGTTGAACTTCATCTGTGTTCCTCCTGAGTTGTGCGTTGTGTTGTACTGCAAGAATACACCGACCAGAAACGGCCCGGATACGGTCCGGTCCGCCCGCCGAAATGGCGCAAATTACGGGCGACATTAGGAATCGTGTCGTCGCTGTGACAACAAGTTTTTTGATTCCCCAACCGCCGATTCCGAGACGATTGGTGCTCGCCGAAATTCACTGCTTGTGGGCCACCCGACGCAAGGCGGACCCGATTTCCGCCTGCCGCTCCCCGTCGACGATCGAGCTCCCGTCGACCTCGGTGACGTAGAAGGTGTCGATCGCCGCCCCCTTCTCAGTGACGACCTTGGCCAGCACCACGTTGAGCCCCAGCTCGTTGAGCGTGGAGGACAGCGCATAGAGGAGACCGGCCCGGTCCTCCGCCTCGATGTCGATGATGGTCGGTCCCGGGGCCCCGGACGCGTCGAACCGGACGGAAGGCACCAGGCACTCCCCGGCCAGCGCCTGGTAGAGCGGCCGGGCGTTCGCCGCCGCCCTCGCCACCGCGGGTCCGATGTCCACCCCGCGGGCCAGGACATCCCGGATCAGCTTCTCCAGCCGGTCCCGCACCGCCGCCTCGGGCGCGGCGCCGGTCCGGGCGTCGGTCACATGGAAGCTGTCCAGGACCACCCCGTCGGTCCGCGTGAAGATCTGGGCCGAAAGGATGTTCAACCCCGCCGCCGCCAGGGCTCCCGTGAGCTTGGCGAAGAGCCCCGTCCGGTCCCAGGTGCAGAAGTGGACGAGGGCGCAGCCACGGTCCTTTTCCTCCTGCCAGAGGATGGCGGGCTCCAGCGCCCGTTCCTCCTCGGTCAGCTGGAGGTGGATGAATTGGTGCACCAGGGTGAGGTCGCGGGCGATTTCCCGGGCGTCGTGGATCAGGAAGTACCGGGGCGGCAACCCGTCGAAGTGGGCCCCCAATTCGTCCTCGGCGAAGGTCCGTGGCAGGAGTCCCCGCACCTGTGTGCGCAGCATGTCCCTCTGCCGCTTCTCGGCTCGGATGAACTCGGTTCCCCCCTTCAGGGCCTCCGCCGCCTTCCTGTGGAGCTGCCAAAGCAGGGAATCCTTGAAGCCGTTCCACAGCGTGTCGCTCGTTCCCATCGAATCGGCGAACGTGTGCAACGAAAGCAGGTCCAGGTTCTCCTGCGTCTCCATCTGGCCCGCGAAGGTCTGGATCACCGTCGGATCGTCTAGGTCCCGACGCTGGGACACCTGCACCATCGTCAGGTGGTGTTCGATGATCAACGAGAGCGTCTTCGTCGTCCGTTCGTCGAACCGGAAACGTTTCGACGCCTTCTTGGCGAGTTCGGCGCCGATGATCTCATGCCGGCCGCCCGGGATCGCCTTCCCGCAGTCGTGCAGCAGCAGCGCGAGGTAGAGCACGTACGGGCGCTCCACCCGGTGGAACAGCTCCACGTAGTTGGAGAACGGCGGCTTCTCCGCGTCCCACACCTGGTCCAGCTTGGCCACGCAGGTCAACGTGTGCTCGTCCACCGCGTACTGGTGGTAGAACTCGTGCTGGACGAGGTTGGTCAGCTTGTCGAACTCGGGCAGGAACCGCCCCAGCAGCCCCACCTCGTGCATGGCCCGCACGTACGGCGCCACGTTGCCCCGTTGGTTCAGGATCTCGAGGAAGGTCGCCTGGTGGTGGACGTCGGCGATGAACGGGCGGTCCACCATCGACACCTGCTGCCGGAGCTGCTGCGCCAGGTCGGGGTGGATCTGGATGCCGCGCTTCTGGGCCTCGAGGAACGCCCGCAGGATGCGGCCTCGGTCCTGTCTCAGGGTGGAACGGTCGGCGAGGTGGAGCTGTCCGTCCCGCAGCACGAACCCGTCGAACTCCTCCGACTTGGCACCGCCGCCCTTGGCCGCCACCCGGGTTCCGCGGACCTTCCCGTAGGCCCGCGTCGGGGACGGGACCAGCGCCAGGCGCTGTTCCAACGTGCGGGTCGTGATGTAGAGGTTCCGGGTGTGGGTGTAGTACTCCCGCATGAACGCCTCGGTCCGGGTCCGCGGTGAACGTTCCGTGAAGCCCAGCCCCGTCGCGACCGACGGCTTCAGCGCTGGGGTCAGGGTGTCCACCGCCCGCCCCGCCGTGTAGTGCAGTTCGTTCCGGACCCGCAGCAGGTAGTCGTAGGCGGCCTCCATCTGCTTGCGCTCGGAAGCCCCCAGGAACTCCGACCGCTGCAGGTCCATCAGCGAGCGCGTCCCGTGCTTGAAGAACGCCATCCAGAGCAGGTTCTGGAAGTCGCGGAGGCCGCCGACGCCGTTCTTCACGTTCGGCTCCTGCATCGCCGGCGAGTTGCCGTACTTGTTGCGTCGCGCCGCCTGGTCGGCCAGGCGCTGCTGGATGTACTCGTCCTCGTGCCCCCGCACGCACTGCCGCACCACCGCCTTCTGGAGCAGCCCATGCAGGGCCGCGTCCCCGGTGATCAGCCGGGCCTCGATCAGGGCCGTCTTCGCCTGCATGTCCCCGTTCGCCACCGCCACGCAGTCGTCCACCGTCCGCACGGCGTGCCCGACTTTCAGCCCGATGTCCCACAGGGTGTAGAGGAGGCTGCTCGTCCACTCGCCCAGCACCTTGAAGGCCGGGCCGCCCGATTCGAGCTGGGCCTCGTGCAGGAACATCAGGTCGATGTCGCTGAAGGGATTCAGCTCCTCCCGTCCGTAGCCGCCGAATGCCACGAGCGCGATCTTCGGGCCCTTGCCCTGGGCCGGGTACACCCGCTGGATCTCCTCCCACAGATGGCGGATGAGCACGTCCAGCACCGTGGATCGCGCCTGGCACACCTCGATCCCCCCGGCGCCGCCGCGGTGTAGGATCTGCAGACGATGCGTCTCGACCTTCAGGAAGCGCTTGTACCGCGGCAGCTCCTCCGCCGGCTTGCTCAACGGCGGCAGGACGAGCTGCTTCCGCGCGCTCTCCTCGATCTTGGCGATCAGCGACTTCATCTGGGAGGGGCAACCCTGCGGTCATCCGGTCCCGGGGGCAAGACACCGCCCAACCGGGGCTCAACCACGTCCAGATCGGAGGAGACGCGCGACAACGGGCCAAGCCGCGAGGAGGCAGAGACGGTGGCGGGACCGGTCAACGGTCGTCGGTGCTTTGTCGTTTGCGCGGCAGGCCCTGCTTCGCTCCCTGCATTGGATCCCGGTTCCAACCCGACTGTCCGCGGATCACTTGCCGACGTACCGCACGCAATGGGCGCGGTGGTGGACCCAGTTCCCCACGTACTTTCCGGCGAGGACTTCGTCGCGCAGCACCAGGAGGTTCTCCGCGTTGGACTCCTCCGCCGACTTGGTGAAGTTGAAGGAGCCGGTCAGCACCGTCTTCCCGTCGACGACCACCACCTTGTCGTGCGCGATCGCGTGCTTCGCGTCGATGTAGGTGGGGATGCCCGCATGGGTCAGGAAGTCGGCGACGGTGTACTTCTCACGCCGCTGGCTCTTGTCGAGCAGCACCTCGACCTTCACCCCGCGCCGATGGGCCTCCACCAGGGCCTTGGCGATCGGCGCCGAGGTGAACGAGTAGGCCTGCATCCGGACCGTCTTCCGCGCCTTGCCGACCTCCCGCACCACGGCGTCGGTGCATCCGCCGTCCGGTGAGAAGTAGACCTCGATCCGGGGTTCGGGAACCGCCGGGGCGCTCTTCGGAATCGGGTTCGGGCGGGCTTTGGGAGGAACATTCCTCGAATCCACCGCGCCGGTGAGCAGAGCCAGCGTTCCCGCCAGAAGGAACAGGCAGGCGACGTTGCGGAGCAGGGGGCGCATCTCGGATTCCCGATGGGGCTTCCCCGCGGATCCCGGGCTCCGGCCGGGTCCGCGGAAGGCGTGGCGCGCGGCTCAGCGCGCGGTCTGCATCTTCTCGTACTGGGCCACGGCCGCCTTGGCCTTGGGGTCGCCCTGCTCGGCCAGGGCGTAGATCTCGGCCACCACCGCCGCGATGCTGTCCTGGAGCGCCATCCGCTGCTCCGGGGTCAGCGCCGTCTGCGACCGCAGCAGCTGGAGCCGCGTCACCGCGTCCTCCATCTTGCCGGACTTCAATTCGGTGATCGCTTCCTTCACCTGCTGCACCGGGGTCATCCCGGCCTCCGCAGGGGCCGCCTCGGCCGGAGGAGCCGCCTTCTCCATCGCAGCCGCCGCCTTTTCCAGTTCGGCGGCGGGGTCCTGCTTGGAGCAAGCGGTCAGGAACGTCGCCGCCAATGCGGGCAGGACGAGGGTGCGCAGGGGGGAGTTCATCCGGGTTGGGTTGGACGTTTCCGTGCGATCAGCGGCCGTTGGCGGAGCCCGGGCTGCACCACAGCCGGTTCTTGGTCGGGATGTTCCCCTCGGCGTAGAAGCGCACCGTCTTCAGGTACTCGGTGTGACCGTCGACCACGCCCACGGTGGTGCCGACGGTGTGGACCTTGGTGATGCCTTCCGCGGGGCTGCTGGAGCCGTCGTTGAAGTCGCCCGGATTCGTCTCCAGGGCCTGCCAGAAGATGATGGCGTCGGCCTGGAACTGGGTGGACTTGTAGGAACCCGGCGAGACGCCGCCGAATCCGCAGACCGCCCCGTTCATCAGGTAGCTCGACATCTTCTGCGACCGGCTGCGCCAGACGGGCTTGTTCGTGCGGTCGACGGGGCAGCGGAAGACGGCCGGGCTGCCGATGTACTGATAGAGCAGTCCCGATCCGTAGGCCCCGGGCAGGTTGGTCGCCCAAGGATTGCGGGTGATGTCCGGCGGGGTTCCGAGGGCGCCGTCATACAGCCAGCCCTTGCGCGTCCACGGCGCGTTCCAGTTCGGCTCCGGGAGGAAGTCGGCCGAGTCACCGATGTACATGTGCATCCCCAGCGTGATCTGCTTCACGTTGTTCTGGCACTGGATGGTCACCGCCTTCTCCTTCGACTTGGCCAACGCCGGCAGGAGCATGCCGGCCAGGATCGCGATGATCGCGATCACCACCAGCAGCTCGATGAGGGTGAAGGCCGCGTTCCGGAAGACGGATCCACGGGCCTGGGAATGGGGGGAGATCGGGGATTGTGGGCTCATGCGCGGGTCGGGCTCAGGCCGGCGGTGGGCGGACCGGCTGGGGGTAAAGCGTCCGCGCACCCCCCTGCAGGGGCAAGGCGTTTCTCGTGTCGACCCCGGCGAATCCACCCGGAAGGGAACCCTCACGCTAAAACGCCAAGCCGCGAAGCACCGGACGCGGAACTTCGGACTCGAGGTGTCATATCGGGAAGCCTTCCAGTTGCGGCCATTCCCATTCCGAATCCGCCCCCCCACTTGGCGGCTTGGCGCTTTTGCGTGAGGTCCCTATCTCTTTCTCAACGCGGCCGGTTCAGCGTGGAAGTTCGCCGCGAAGCCGCTGCGGAGTCACCTCCACCGAACGCCGGTCGTCGCTCAGCCAGATCACGCCGTCCTGGACGGTCATCTGCAATTCCATCGTCCGCTGCGCCAGTTCCCCGAGGGCCCGGGCCTGCTCCGACGGAATCTGCCAGACCGTGAGGTTCGAGAGGCGGGTGACGCGGTGGGCCAGTTCCTGCCACCAGACGGCGGTCGTGGCGTGGTAAGCGTAGACCGTGAGCCGATCCACGCGGGACGAGGTCCGCAGCAGCCGCCGTTCGTCCGGTTGGCCGATGTCGATCCAGTGGACAATGCGTCCGGTGAGGTCCTTCTGGAAAAGGCTGGGTTCGTCCGGTTCCCACAGGTCCTTGCCCAACTCCAGCGGCCCCGCCTCCGGATCCTCGGGGGCCTGCAGGGCGAGGACCAGCAACCGGACCAGGAGCCGGTCGTCGGTCTCCGAGGGATGCCTCGCGATGGTGGCCGAGTGGTCCCGGTAGACGTTGCGATCCATGTCGGCGAGCTGGATGCGGGCTTTGTGGATCGTCGCTTTGAGGGCCATGGGTGGACTTTCGAAGTGAAGCCTAGCCGTTTGCCTCCTCCGGGGACATCCCCTTCACGACCCGATTGCGTCCGCCACCCGGACAGGCGCGAAATCGAGGGCTCCCTAGATGGCCCAAGCCGGATTGGCCCCTCTGGTTTCGTTGCCGGAAAACCAGCCGGACTACGGCCTGCTACTTCTTCTTTTCGTGGTCGTGCTTCTCGGCGCCCTTGTGGTCGTGCGCGTCGCTCTTCTTTCCCTCCTTTTCGGAGGAACACGTGCAGAGCCATTCGGGGTTCTTGCAGGCGGAACAGATGGCCGCGTCGAATTCGATGCGGGCCGTGATCGCCTTGGACGCCGGGTTCTCCCGGAACTGAAGTACCAACAGGTAGTCGTCGCCTTTGAGTGCGGAGAAGACGAACCGCCCGCCTTGGACCTCCACCTTGGGCTTCTCCGGCTTGGCGCGGTCGCCACCGGTGACAACCAGCGATTGCTCCGTCACAGCCACGGGCTTCATGTCCTTGTCCAGGATCGAGATGTGGAATTGGCCGTTCGTCAGCGTGACTTCGCCGTGAACCGTTTCGTTTTTGCTGAACTCCACGATACGCCCGCCGTTCGGCCCGAGTTCGACGCCCCCATGGCCAAGGGTGCGGATGATGCCGAGCAACAGCATGGCGGCGAGGGTGAGGAGGGATGTCTTCATGGTGTTCCTGTCGTTTGCAGTGGCTTCTATGGCCGAGCCCGCCATCGCGGCGGAGAGATTTTCAGTGGGACGCTCCGGCTTCGCTTTCGATGGCCCGGGCGGCGGCCTTCCGGCCGAAGGTGTAGAACACGGTCGGTGTGACCCCGAGGCCCAGCAACGTGGAGGTGATGAGGCCGCCGACGATGACCACGGCGACCGGGTGGAGGATCTCCTTGCCGGGCTGATCCGCGGCCAAGACGAGCGGGATGAGGCCGATCCCGGCGGCCAGCGCGGTCATGAGGACGGGCACCAGCCGCTCCTTGGTCCCGCGGATGACCATCGCCTGGGTGAAGCTTTCGCCCTCGTGCTGCATGAGGTGCAGGTAGTGCGAGATCAGCATGATGCTGTTGCGCGCCGCCACGCCTGCCACGGCGATGAAGCCGACGAGCGTGGCGATGCTGATGTTGTTCAGCATGAACCAGGTCAGGGTCAATCCGCCCACCAGTGCCAGCGGGATGTCGAACAGCACCTGGAAGGCGAAGAACGGCGTGCGGAAGTGGCCGTAGAGGAGGAACGCGATGACCACGAAGACCACCGCGCTCAGGATTCCGATGCGCCGGGCGGCCTCCTTCTGGGCCTCGAACTCGCCTTCGTAGCGGATGAAGTAGCCCTCGGGCAGCTTCACCTTGGCGGCGACCTCCTGCTGAAGCCTCGGGACGAGCGACGAGACGTCGCGCACGGTGGGCTTGATGGCGAGGGCGAAGCGACGCTGGCTGCCTTCGCGGAAGATGACGTTCGGTCCCTTCGCCTCGCGCACCTCCGCGATCAGCCGCAGCGGAATCCGCTGGGCGGCCGTTTCGCCGTCATGGACCTCGATGGGGATCTGTCCGATGACCCCAGGCGAATCGCGCCATTCCGGCGGCAGGCGGATGACCAGGTCCACGGACCTCTGACCTTCGCGCAACTCGGCCACGACCTTGCCGCCGACGAGCATCGAAAGCGTCTCGTTGAGCTTGCCGGGCGTGACGCCATAGGCCGCGGCGCGGTCCCGGTCGGCTTCGATGCGGAGCTGCGGGATGGTCGACTGCTGGTCCAGCCGGCAGTCCTCGAAGCCGGGAATCTTCTTGGCGACCGCCTGGATCTCCATTCCGAGTGCGCGGAGCCGGTCGAGGTCCGGGCCGAAGACCTTGACCGCAACGGGCGCGGACACGCCGCTGAGCATGTGGCCGATGCGATCGGCCAGCGGGCCGGTCACCACGCTGAACGTGCCCGGCACGGCGCGGATCTTCTGGCGGATGGCCTCCAGGATCTCCGCCCGGGACCGCGTGTTCCCACCGTCTCCGGTCTTGCGGAAGTCCACGTCGAACTCGGCGGTCGAGACGGGCACGACATGGTCGCCCCGCTCGGCGCGCCCCAGGCGACGGCCCACCTTGCGGACCTCGGGGATCTTCAGGAGTTCCTGTTCGATCACGTCGGAAATCCGGTTCATCTCCTCGAGCGAGGTGCCCGGCGCCGAGGTCGAGGAGATCAACGCCGTTTCCTCGCGGAAGGCGGGGAGGAAATCCTTCCCCATCTGCGGGTAGAGCGAAAACGCACCCAAAACCGCCATGGCCGCCAGTCCCAGCAGGAGATAGGGCTGGCTCAGTCCGAAGCGCAGGAGCGTGTGCTCGAGAAGCCACTGGAGGCCGCGGACCAGACGGCCATCCCGGTGTTCGCCGCCTTCCTTGGGGCGAAGCAGCAGGGAACACAGCACGGGTATCACCGTGAGCGAGACGACGAACGAGGCGACCATGCTGATGATCGTGGCGACGGCGATGGGGGAGAAGAGCCGGCCCTCGACCCCGCTCAGGCCGAGCAGCGGCAGGAAGACCAGGATGATCAGCAGCGTGGCGTAGAGGATCGAATTCCGAACCTCGCCCGAGGCACGGGCAATGACTTCCAGGCGGGGGCGCGGCTTCGGCAGGACGGCGTTCTCCCGCAACCGCCGGAAGACGTTCTCCACGTCCACGATCGCGTCGTCCACGACCATGCCGATGGCCACGGCCAGGCCGCCAAGCGTCATCGAGTTCACCGAGATGCCGAACCCCCGGAAGGTGAGCAGCGTGATGGCGAACGACATCGGCATGGCCATCAGCGTGATGAACGTGGTGCGGAAGTTCAGGAGGAAGAGGAAGATCACGAGGGTGACCATGGCCGCGCCCTCGACGATGGCGCCCTTGAGGTTGTCGATGGCGTTGGTGATGAAGTCGGCCTGCCGGAAGAGGACCACCGTCTCGACGCCCGCCGGCAGCGTGGGCTGCAGATCCCGCAGCGCGGTCTCGATCTTCCCGGTCAGGGCCAGCGAATCGAACCCCGGGGCCTTGGTGATGCTCATGATGACGCCGCGCACGCCGTTGACGCTGCCGTCGCCGCGCATCGGCTCGATGCCCCATTCCACCTTGGCCACGTCCGAGATGCGGATGGCCCGGTCCTGGACGCGCTTCACGACGGAGCGGGCGATGTCGTCGAGCTGCACGGTCATGGCCAGGTTGCGGACCATGACCTCGGTCGAGCCGGAGTCCAGGAAGCCGCCGGTGCTGTTGCCGGAGGCCTCCTTGGCGGCGCCCTCCAGCTGCTCGTAGGTCACGCCGTGGGCCTGCATCCGCATCGGGTCGGGCTGGATCTGCACCTGCTTGATGCCGCCGCCCATGTTCAGGATCTCGGCGATTCCGGGGATGCCTTGCAGGCGGGGCCGGACCACCCAGTCGGCAAGCGAGCGGACTTCGCGGGCCGGAACCGCGGCGTTGGTGCTGCGAAGGCCCACCAGGAGGATCTCGCCCATGAGCGACGCCACCGGGGTGAGGAACGGCTCGACGCCATCGGGCAGGCCGCCGCGAACGCCCTGCAGCCGCTCCTGAACCAGTTGGCGCGCGCGGTAGATGTCGGTGCCCCAGCCGAACTCGGCGTAGACCAGCGACAGGCTCACGTCGGAGTTCGAACGCAGTCGGGTGAGACCCGCGACTCCCATCAGGGAGCGCTCGATCGGCTGGGTGACGTTGACCTCCACCTCTTCGGGGGCGAGTCCCGGTGATTCGGTCAGGATGATGACCGTCGGCTTGGTCAGGTCGGGGAGCACCTCCACTGGCAGTTCCCGCACGGCCTGGGCGCCGGCCAGGATCAGGATCAGGGACAACCCGAGCACGATGGCCCGGTTGCCCAGGGCGAGGCGGATCAACCTATTGAGCATGGTCGGAGCCTCCCGTCGTGGGGTTCTTCGGCGGCGCCTCCGCCTTCGGTCCGCCGCGCACGGTGGCGACCACCAGCAGCACCAGCAGGACGCCGTTCCCCAGGAGCGAGAAGAGCGTCAGCCCGGAAAGCCCCGCTCCGCCTGGGGTGCCGTGGTCGTGTCCATCGTCCTCCGCGTGGCCGGCCGCCTTCTGGCCCTGGACCCTCTCGCTGCCGTCCTCGTTGTGCTCGTGGCCATGCGCGGCATCCAGCGCCTCCTTGAGCGAGACGCTGCCCTTGCCCGCGAAGGCCAGGGAATAGGCACCGGTCGTCACCACCTTGTCCCCCGGAAACAGACCCAGGGTGATCTCGGCCAGACGGTCGTTCACCGCGCCGACCACGACCGGCACGCGGACGAACGCGTTTGGAATGCTGTCGTGCGCGACGAAGAGGAAACGGTCGGCGCCATCGCCTTGGACCGCGGTCCGCGGAACCGCCATGACGTCGGTCCGCCTCCCGGTGATCAGGTGGAACTCGACCGGCATGCCCGGACGCAGCCAGACGCCTTGGTTGTCGAGATGGCAGGCCACTTCCAAGGTCCCGGAAACCGGATCGGCCAGCGCCCCCAGGTGCTCGACCTTCGTCTCCCAGGTTTCCCCAGGCCACCCGGAGGAGGTCACGCGGACACGCAGTCCCGGCCTCATCCGGCTGGCCAGATGCACGGGCACCCGTGCGAGTGCGTACACAGTGGAGAGGTCGACGACGGCGAGCAGCGCCTTGTCCGGGCTGACCGGGTCTCCCTCGACGACGTCCAATTCCGCGATCAAGCCGTCCATGGGCGCCGTCAGGACGACTTGGGGCGGTGGGTCTCCCGCCTGGCGGCTCTCGACCACGACCAGCGGGTCCCCCGCCTTGACGGCATGGTCCGGGCGGGCCTTGACCTGCACCGCCCTTCCGGGAATGCGGCTGCTGACGACCGACTTTCTGCCCGGGAGCACCTCGATGCGTCCGAGCGCAAAAACGGTCTCCTCGAAGACCTGTTCCTCCACTTCGACGGTCTCCAGACGCAGGTTTTTGACGCCGATCTCGTCGAGGAAGACGGTGTTGGCGAGGCGCGCCGCCTTGGCCGAGTCGGCCGCCTGGGCGGTGCCGATTGCGGCGGCCAGCAGCAGGCACCGGGTGAGAAGTCGGATCATGTTGGAAGGGGGAACTTCGGAGTGGGACTCCGGCCGTCTTGGAAAGCCGCAGCGCGAGGAAGCAGGGCAGGGCGGTGACGGCAATGCCGGCCGCGAACGCCAACCCGATACGCCAGCCCATTTGAGAAACATCGGCAGCCGAAGGAAGAAGCGCATGGCCGGCGGGTAAATCGGTTGGTTCATCGGGTCTTCGAGGGTTGTCCGACGCCTCCGACCGCGGTCTGGAGGCGCACTGCGGCGAGATGATATCCCGCCAGGGCGTCGATGCGGGCCGACTCCAGCTCCAGGCGTCGATCACGGGCGCGGAGAAGGTCGGTGAACGACGCCTGGCCTGCGTCCCGTGCGTTTCTGATCCGATCCTCGATCACCCGTGCCTGCGGCAACAGGGAGTCGGTGATCCCGCGCAGGGTCGCGAAGGCGCCGCGCATCTCGGAGTCCGCGGCCGCGATCTCGGACCTCACCCGTCGGTCCAGCGCTTCCGCCTCCATGGCGACCCGCCGGACGGTGGCCGAGGCCTCGTCGATCCGGCCGCGGTTCCGGTTCCACAACGGCAGTGGCACGCTGAGCCGGATTCCCACGCGATGGTCGGTCTGCAGGCCGAAGGGACCATCCTCGTTGCGGTCGATCTCGCCGAAGAATCCGAGGCCCGCGTCCTCCCACTTTCCTGCGCGGGCAAGCCGGACGGCCTCCTGGGCCGCGCCGGTTCGGGCTGCGGCCGCAACCTGATCCGGACGGCGGTTCTCCAGGGGTTTCGGCACCGGCGGAGGAGCTTGGGGTTCCGAGAGCGAGCCGGAGAACGACAGTTCCTCCGTGTCGGACATTCCCAGCAGCGGACGCAACTGGGCCCGCAACACGTTGGCCTCGGCCTCCAAGGCGTTCAGCCGGATCGCGTGTTGGGAGGTCTCCAGGTCGAATTGCAGCGCATCGATCCCGGGACCCTCGCCGGCGGCCGCGGTCTTTCGGGCGAACTCCGCCAACTCGACGCTGTTGGATTGCAGGCGCCGGCGGAGGTCCATCCGTGCGGCCAGCACCAGCATCTGCGTCACGGCCGTGCGAACCTCGCCGGCCAACCGGCGCTCCGCGTCCGCGACCTCGGCCTCGGCGGCGGCGAGTTCCAGCCTCGAGACGTCCTTGGCGAGGCGAAGCCGGGCGGTCAGTGGAAAGCGTTGGGTGATGCCGAACTCGCCGAGACGCTCGCGGCCGTTCGCATGCGGCAGGATCGCCGCCTCGACCTCGGGATTCGAAAGGCGGCCCGCCTGGACCCGCCGTCCCCGCGCTTCGGCCACGGTGATGCGTGCCGCGTCCAGATCCGCGTTGTGCGCGAGCGCCTGCGCCACCGCCTGATCACAGGAAAGAACGGCGGCCCTGACCGGTTGGAAGATCCAACCGGCCAGTGTCAGGACGAGAATCAGGGATGGAAAAACACGCTTCATGGACGGACTGCGGACGGGGAGACGGGACGGATCCCGGGATGAACCGAACCAGGCGGGCAAAGGAGGCCCGTGAAGGAATGCGACCCGTTTGGACAGGGGCGCCTACGAAGCGAGGGAAGGCGCGCGCACCGGAAGCGACGTGCGCGAAGTCAGCAGACAGACGTGTGGCAGGACGGAGTCACCCGCGTGTGGCGAAGGGGTTATCTGCGGTGATTCAATCGGAGCGAAGCCGTGAACGCACGATGGCGGCCACGGAGACAAGACGGCCACGAACGCCGGCTTGAGATCGCCCAGCTTGATCCTGAACTGCGGACCGACCTTGGCCGACTGGCACAGGGAGCAGTCGTCGCAGCCGGCGTCGTCCGAATCCGATGCGTGGTCCGTGTCGGCGTGATGGCAGAGCTCCACGTCGATCAGCCTCTCGATCTCGCAATGCGCCGCCAGCGGCACCCAGAGGAGTGCGAGCACGACGGACAAGAACCAACGCCAAGCGATCAACGTGGGGCGGACATAACGGCCGAGGCCGTCGGGATCAAACAAATACTCGGCTGCGGGTGGGACGTCACCGCTCGGCACCGCGACGTGGACGGCCGGATGGGAGCCGCGATCCTGCCGAGACAGAGCGCGAGGCTGAGGATTCGCCGCAGCAATCAGTGGGTGTGGATCCCTCCGGGGAAGAGGGCATGCAGGGAGTCGGAACCGCTGGTTTCGCCAAGTCGCCGTTTTCGTCAGGTGGCCAACGCCGGATCCTGGGGGGTTCGTCTCCACTCTCCCGATCCGATTTCTGTCTCCAGGAGAAAAGTGGCATTTCCAGGCATTACGCCCGCAATGGGGATACGTCCCGGGTCGCTTGCCTGAATTCCATCTGTGCCGATCTGTGAAATCTACGGAAGCAAACGTCTGCGGATTGGGAGTTCGGGAATTTCATCCACAGATGTCGTAGAGGGACACAAATATGGAAGTGGTGGGAGATCGGGGGAACCCTTGGTCTGGTTCGATGGGGTCGATGCTTTCGGCAGTTCGCTGACCGGCATTTTTGCCGATGGACCCGTATGGCATCTCAGACGCACAAGATTCATCGAGGGACCCACTGGAAACGGCAAGCACCCCAGCCACCTTGCTACCACCTCTCAGACCAGTAGCCTACGGACGTGCCCCCAGTCGCCATCTCTTGAGACATCGCATTCCCTGAAACCCATGCGGGCGCTTCGGACCGGACGAAACGACCTGCCATGAAAACCAAAACCACTATGGCGAGTACCACCGGGCTGATGGCGATGGCCAGGCGTTTACGAACCTCCGGTGCCACGCAGTTCGTGCCCCTGCTCCTCCTGCTGGCGCCGTCCCTCGTGGTGCAGGCCCAGGACTACAGTTACACGACCGGCAACGGCCAGATCACCATCACCGGATTCACCGGCCCCGGCGGCGCTGTGGCCATCCCCAGCACGATCGATGGCCTGCCGGTCACCACCATCGGGAGCGGCGCGTTCTATGGCATTTCCAGCCTGACCGGTGTGACGATCCCCGACAGCGTCACCGGCATCGGAAACTATGCGTTCTCCGGCTGCACCAGCCTTACCCGCGTGACGATCGGCAACGGCGTCACCGCCATCGAGGAGGGGGTGTTCAATCGCTGCACCCGCTTGGCCGGCGTCATTATTCCGAACAGCGTCACCAACCTCGGGAGCGGGGCGTTCTATGGCTGCTCCGGCCTGACCGGCGTGACGATCGGAAACAGAGTCACAGGCATCGGGAACTCGGCGTTCTCCGGCTGCACCAGCCTGACCGGCGTCTCCATCCCCGACAGCGTCACCAGCATCGGAAGCGGGGTGTTCTACGGCTGCTCCGGCCTCGCCAACGTCACCATTCCGGACAGCGTCACGGGAATCGGGGACCATGCGTTTGCCGACTGCTCCGGCCTGACCGGCGTGACGATCGGCGACAGCGTCACCCACATCGGAGGCTACGCGTTCAACCGCTGCACCAGGCTGGCCGCCGTCATCATCCCCAACCGCGTCACCAGCATCGGGAACGGGGCATTCTACGGCTGCACCAGCCTGACCGGCGTCTCCATCCCCGACAGCGTCTTCGGCATCGGGGACTATGCGTTTGCCGATTGCTCCATCCTGACCGGCGTGACGATCGGCGATAGCGTCACCAGCATCGGGAACTCTGTGTTCTCCGGCTGCCCCGGCCTGACCGGCATCATCATCCCCGACAGCGTCACCAGCATTGGGAACGGGGCGTTCTATGGCTGCACCAGCCTGAACAACGTCTCCATCCCCGGCAGCGTCACAGCGATCGGGGACCATGCGTTTGCCGACTGCTCCGGCCTGACCGGCGTGACGATCGGCGACAGCGTCACCCGATTCGGGGACGGGGTGTTCCGCAACTGCACCGGGCTGACCGGAGTCTATTTTCAGGGAAGCGCCCCCGGCGTTGGTTCGTTGGCGTTCCAAGGTTCCAACCGAGCGGTCATCTACTACCTGCCAGGGACCACGGGCTGGAGTTCGTCATTTGGCGGCCGCCCAACCGTGTTATGGAACCCGCGGATTCTAACCACTGTTGGCAGTTTCGGCATGGAGGCAGGTCGATTCAGCTTCACCATCACCGGGACCAGCAACCTGGTCATCGTAGTTCAAGCCTCCCTGGATCTGGGCAATCCCGTCTGGACTCCGGTGGGAACCAACACCCTCACAGGAGGCTCGTTCCATTTCAGCGATCCGCAGTTGACCAATCATCCCACTCGCCTCTACCGCCTTCGCTCGCCGTGAGTTTCGGGAAATGGGTAAGTCCTCGCTTTTGACACTCCGAGGTTGGGTAAAGCGCTCAGGGGATGGGTCGTTCATCCCTGCCAACCCCGATCGGCCAAGACCGACCGGGAAGAAGTCAGAGTCTCGTGACCTGGTCCCCTACGGCGTGCAAACCGACACCGAGTGCGCAGTGGGACGTGTCCCCAAAGTGGGTAGGGAAAGCTGATGGTGGTTCAAGACGGGAGGTCTTGTCCGGCGGTGGGCCAGCGTCGTCGGATTTGGTTGGTGTTCGCCGGCTGAAGCCGGGACTCCAAGCCTACTGACACCGGAACCTGCACGGTGCTCCAAGGAGGACCCGGTCGTTGATGGGGATCGGGGAACGCCGGGCCGGGTGCATGGCCTAGAGACGGCAGCAGCGGAGTTGGCTGGGCTGGAACATCGGCGGCGGCCCGGATCGCGGATCGGGGCCGGTTTCGGGCACGACGATGCCTAATCAGGAGGGAAGGGGTTCCGGACGGTGGGGGAGCCTGGGAAGATGGCTCCAGAGGTAGGGCTCGAACCTACAACCCATCGGTTAACAGCCGATTGCTCTACCATTGAGCTACTCTGGATCCGTCAGGGGCGCGGAAATTAGCGGGGCCTGCTTTTAACCGTCAACGGCATTTTCCAAAATCGCGATCGATTTTCGGGACGGCTCGCCGCAGGGGACTTCGGTTTGTCCGGTTTTCCCCGGTTTCCCATGGGGCACGGTCTGACGTCCGCATTTCGTCTCCGGTTCGTTGCTGTTCACCGTCGGGTGGAACCGCTAGTTGTGGTCTCGCCGAGGGTCCGGTTCCCCTGCCGATTCGACCTCGCAATTCCCATGACGCTTTCTCCGCTCTGTCCGACGAACTCCTCCACAGGCCTCTCGAGGGCAGCGGCTGCCAACCGAGGTGCCCAGCAGTCCGGTTTCACCCTCATCGAACTGCTGGTGGTCATCGCCATCATCGCCATCCTGGCCGGCATGCTCCTGCCGGCGCTGGGCAAGGCGAAGGCCAAGGCAGTCGGCATCCAGTGCATGAACAACGGCAAGCAGCTGATGACCGGCTGGCAGTTGTACGTGGACGACAGCGCCGACCGGTTGCCGCAGTCCTACGGTCCGAACGAATGGGTGCACGGCTCGTTGAACTTCGACCCGGGCAACACCAGCAACTACTCCGACCGCGACCTCACCAACGGCCTGCTCTGGAAGTACGTCGGCGCGGCCAAGGCCATCTTCAAGTGCCCGGCCGACCTCAGCACGGTCACCGTCGCCGGCGTCAAGCGGCCCCGCGTGCGCAGCATGGCCATGAACGGGTGGTTCGATTCCACGGACGTGCAGGGCTTCGGGCAGAACTGCCGGATCTACAAGAAGGGTTCCGATCTCACCGACCCGGGACCGTCCATGACCTGGGCCTTCATGGATGAACGCGAGGACAGCATCAACGACGGCGAGATGATCGTCGGCATGACCGGTTGGCCCGACCAGCCGCAGCTCTGGAAGATCGTCGACTACCCCGCCGGCTACCACAGCCGGGCCGGCGGCCTGTCCTTCGCGGACGGCCATTCCGAGATCAAGAAGTGGCTCGATCCGAGGACGGTACCGGTGCTGCGTCGCGGGACGGAGATCCCGCTGAACGTGGGCTCCGCCAACAACAAGGATGTGTACTGGCTGATGGAGCGGTCCACCCGCCCGATACGGTAGGCGTCGGCGTCGGATCTTCCTCGACCCCGTCGACCGACGGCCTTGATTCCCGGCCGTGCCGGGACAGGTTCGAAGGTGGACGTCGATCGTTTCCCTGCGACCCGGGAATCCGCCCTGCGAAGGCTGGCGGACTTCCTGCCGGCCTGTGCCCGCTATTCCGGAACCCGCAACCGGGTCCTGACGGGCCATGACGACGTGTCCCGGCTTTCCGCGGCCATCCGGGCCCGGCTGGTCACGGAGGAGGAAGTCGTCCGGGAGGTGCTCGCGACCCATCCGTTCGGCCCGGTGGAGAAATTCATCCAGGAGGTGTTCTGGCGCTCCTACTGGAAGGGATGGCTCCAGCTGCGGCCCGCCGTGTGGACCACCTTCCGCCGGCGTGTGGAGCACCTGCGTCGCGAGGCCCCGGAGCCGGTCCGCCGGCGCGCCGAGGAAGTCGCCGCGGGCCGGAGCGGGGTCGCGGTCATGGACCGTTTCGCTCGGGAACTCCTCGGGACCGGCTACCTGCACAACCACGCCCGGATGTGGTGGGCCTCGTTCTGGATCCATGTCGAAGGGCTTCCTTGGGAACTCGGCGCCGACCACTTCCAACGGCACCTGCTCGACTTCGATCCGGCCAGCAACACGCTTTCGTGGCGTTGGGTCGCCGGGTTGCAGACACCGGGCAAGACCTACCTCGTGCGGCGTTCCAACCTGGAGAAGTTCGCCGCGCCCGAACTGCTCGCCGATGCCTCCGGAATCGGACGTCTCGACGACGACCGGGTCCGCGCGGTCGTCGTCGAGGAACACGCCGACACCCGGCCGAGCTCCCTGGCGGAACGACCGGGGCATCCCGGGGAATCGGACGTCGCCACCGGCTTGTGGATCCATGAGGAGGACGGCTCGGTGGAACTCTCGTCCTTGGCCGCGTTGAGGAATCCGATCCTGTTGCACATCGGGATCCCGCCCGCGGACGCCGACGACGAACCGGGGCCGGTGGCGAGGGCTTGGCGGGACCGGGCCGTAGGCGACGCCTGGGGTCGTGCGAATGCGCACTTCGACCCGGACCGGTGGGAGAACTGCGCCGGCGACGGCGGAGACTCCCTGGCGCAGACCTTGGCCGGCTTGGCCGGGGAGCATGGCTTTCGCCGACTGGTCAGCGCCGAGTTGGCGGTGGGGCCGCTGGCGGATCAGCGGGACGAGATCCGAAAGGCCCTGGCCGACGAGGGCGTCGAGTGGATCGAGGTCCGGAGGCCGTGGGACGCGGCGCTGTGGCCGCTCGCCCGGAAGGGCTTCTTCGACTTCTGGGACCGCGTCGGACGACGCCTTCGCAAGACCGGCGAGGGGACTTCCGTCCTGGAGGTCCTCCGATGAATAAGTCCCATCTGCCTTCGAAGGACTGTGTCGCGTGCGGACGCCCGTTCGTCTGGCGCAAGAAGTGGGAGCGCGATTGGGAATCCGTGAAGTACTGCTCCGATGCCTGTCGTCGAGGCGTCCATCCTCTGGCCCGTCTGAAATCCTGAGCGGCATCCGTTGGAACCTGCGTGCGATTCCTCCCGGACGGACCACGCAACTGGACGCCGACGCCACGTTC
>JAIXUV010000006.1 GCA_027483345.1 Verrucomicrobiales bacterium
TTCCCATCCGGACGCCGCGCGTAGGTGTCGTACGAGGCGACCTTCCCCTTCTCGAGGAAGTACGGGATGTTGGCGATGACGTACCAGCGTCCGAGATAGCGATCGAGGTCGACGTGGGCAACGGTGCGGAGTGGGGCCGCCTTCCGGTGGGCACAGCCGCCGAGGGTCAGCACGGCCAAGGCGGAGAAGACGACCATCGGGACAAAGGATCTCACGGTGGACCATGGCGTCTCGGGCTCGGGGAAGCAAACGCACCATGGTCCCGCGCCGACGTCACCGATCCGAAGCCCCAGGATACGGGATAGACCCCATGTCCGATCCGGTGGCGAACCGCGGAGATTCACGGAGCAAGGGACCGGGAAACCGTGCAGGGCGTCGATGAATCCCATCGGGTCGCCGCTTCCCGGGACCACATCGGATCCGTGCGTCTGTCGGATGGCAGAGGCCAATCGGCTGCATGGAGGGAAGGGATCCGATCCGCACTCACTGATGTGGATCCGTCATGGATCCAGTCTCGAACCCAAGGGATGACATGAAGAACAGAACGCTGATCCGCCTCGCCATCGGAGTGACCGTGGTTTCCTGGTCGCTGCCGCAGTGTGTCCGGGCGTCCGACACCTCGATGCGGCCCGGCCCCGGCCTGACCCAGGCGAGGATGTCCCACAGTGTGACGCGTCTGCCGGATGGCCGGGTGATCGTGCTGGGTGGCCATGGACCCGGATTCGAAAGCCTCTCCAGCGCGGAGATCTATTCGCCCGTCGACAATGCCTGGAGCTCCATTCCCATGCAGTCGCCGCATGACTCCCAATCCTTCGTCCAACTGGCGGACGGACGTCTGATGGTTGCAGGCGGTTCCTCCAGCCTCGGGATACCGGCCTACAGCCAAATCGAACTGTTCGATCCGGCCGCCAGATCGTTCTCCCCCAAGGGGAACACCGTGCGCTTCCGCGCCGCGTCCGGGGGCGTGCAGCTGAGCGGAGGCAAGGTGCTTCTCGCCGGGGCCTGGTGGACCCACAACGACGCGCACACCTACGGCGAACTTTACGACCCGGTGGAAGGCACCTCGACCGCAACGGGTCCGCTGTCGCTCGGCAGGTCGGGCGCCCTGGTTTTCCCCACCGCCGACGGAGACGCGATGGTCGTGGGTGGCATCCATTTCACCGGGGGAAACATCCTGCCCACACCGGAGCTGTACTCGTTCGCCGGGAATTCCTTCTCCAAGGTCGGCGACGAACTGCTCGCCAGCGATCAGGGCTGGCTGGTCCTGCCCAGTCCGGTTCCCGTCCAGGCCGTCCAGGACTTCCGGATGTCGGACGGGCGGTATCTGTGCTCCATGTATCGCCCTTCGGCCACCACAACGGAACAGGGGCTGTTCGTCTTCAACCCGGTGACCAAGTCCTTCGGCCGGTTCGAGACACATCCTGCCCTGCCGGACTCCAGCCTGGAGATCCCCGCGTTTCCGCCCCAGCTGGACGTGGAAGGAAACACGGCCTACCTGCTGGGCTTCGTTCCCAACGCGTTTCCCCAGCGGGCCGTTCTCCGGACCGTGGACCTGTCCACGGGCGCAACGAGGGTCCTGCCCGGGGTCATCGAGTTCCCGGCGGACTACGTCACCTCCGGCGCCAGCTTCACCCGCCTCAAGGACGGTCGGTTCCTGATCGCCGGTGGAGCCACTCCCGGAATGGGCAACTTCGGAGCCCTGCCGAAAAGCTTCTTCGTCACCGCTGGATCCTCCGCCCCCACGGTGGACATCGCACTGCACGCGGCGGTGACGATCTCCGGCGATGTCGGGTCCACCTACGCCCTGGAATACGCCGTGGCGATCTCGCCCGATCAATGGCTGCCGCTGGCCACCGTCACCCTGACGAACGTCCAGGGACGGTTCTACGATCCGACGCCGATTCCCCCGGCGGCACATCGCTTCTATCGGGCTCGGCTGCTGCCCTGAGCCGGCCTTGGGGAAGGGGCACTCCGGCGGAGACGGAAGGCCCGCTTCCCGTTCCAATGCGACCTTGCGTGAGGGGCCTTTCTGAAACCTAGGCCGGTCTCCCCACGCAAAGGCTTGGCGTCGCGCCGGTGTTCCGCACACTTCCGGCCTTCCAGACTCCCCTGCCCGCGGTCCACGGAATCGGCCGGATCCCCATCGATCTTGGATTCCCGCCGCGGTCGGTGGCGTCCTGGAACCGGTGCCATGTCCCTCCTCCGCCAGCTCAGCCCCCGATTCGCCCCTTGGGTCCGTCTCATGCCTGCGTGGCTGGCCTGCGCGGCCGCACTGCACGCGGGCCGCTTCGAGGACGAGATCCGGCCGCTGCTGCGCGAGCACTGCAACGAGTGCCATTCCACCGAACGCCACAAGGGCGACCTCGACCTCGAGCGTTTCTCCACCGAAGCCGAAATCCGGCGCCACCCGGCGGTCTGGCAGGGCGTCGTCGAACAGGTCGCCCTCGGTGAGATGCCCCCGAAGGAGAAGTCCAAGCTGGAACCGGCCCAACGCGAACGCCTGCTCGGCTGGGTCAACGGACTGCTCGACGAGGTCGCCCTGGAACGCGCCGGGGATCCGGGACCGGTCGTCCTCCGACGCCTTTCCAACGCCGAGTACACCCACACCCTGCGCGACCTGACCGGCGTCCCGTCCCTCGATCCGGCCCGCGAGTTCCCCACCGACTCCGCCTCCGGCGAGGGCTTCATGAACGTCGGCAACTCGCTGGTGATGTCGCCGTCGATGGTGACGAAGTACCTCGATGCCGCAAAGGCCGTCGCCGCACATGCGGTCCTCGTCCCAGACGGACTCCGCTTCTCCCCCAGCACCTCCCAACGCGACTGGACCGAGGAGATCCTCGCCGACATCCGGTCCCTCTACGGCCGCTGGACCCGCACCGGCGGCGGCACCGCGGTGGACCTCCAGGGCATCCGCTTCGACACCCGCGACGGCGGCGTGCTGCCGCTGGACGCCTACCTCGACGCGACGCTGCTCCTGCGCCGCGAGGCGGGCGCCCCGGGCGTCCTCCCGCGAAACCGCATCGCCGCCCTCGCCGGCGAACGCGACCTCAATCCCAAGTACCTCGGCCTCCTCTGGGACGCCTTCCGCTCCGATTCCCCCTCCCCGGTCCTCGGACCCGTCCGCGCCCATTGGCGTGCGGCCCTCCCCGGCGAGGGTCCTGCCGTCGCGGCGACGATCACGCCTTGGCAACGCGCCCTCTGGAGGTTCACCACCGTCGGCCACATCGGGAAACGCGACGGCCCGAAGGCCTGGCAGGTTCCCGCAAGTCCCCTCGCCGAGGCCCGCGAACTCCGGCTTCCCCTCCCCGCTCCGGGACCCGACGGCTGGATCACCTTCCACCTCGTCGCCGACGACGCCGGCGACGGCCCGCAGGACGACCTGGCCCTTTGGGAGAATCCCCGCCTGTCCGCCCCGGGCCGCCCGGACATCGCGCTTGCCGACCTCCGCGACATCGCCCGCGCCTTTCCCGCCCGCCGCTCGGCGTTGCTTCGCGGAACCCGTGCCGCCTTGGCCGCGGCGGATGAGGCCCTCGCCGGCGCCGGGGCCGCGAAAGCCCCGTCGGCCGACGAACTGGCGCGACGCCACGGCATCGATCGCGAGGTCCTCGACGCCTGGTTCTCGACGCTCGGGCTGGGCGATGCCGAAGCCCCGCTGACCTCCCACATGTCCTCCCGGATGGAACGGGCCGGGGACCACGACTTCATCCAGGGTTGGACCGGTGCGGACGCCCTGAGCGTGATCGCCAACTCCTCCGACAAGGCCGTCCGCGTCCCCGGCAACATGAAGCCCCATGGCGTCGCGGTGCATCCGAGTCCCTCCCGACGCGTCGTGGTTTCCTGGCGCAGCCCGGCCGAAGTCCGCATCCAGGCCTCCGGCCTCCTCCGCCACGCACATCCGGAATGCGGCAACGGCGTCGCCTGGACCCTCGATCTCCGCCGCGGACCGACCCGAATCCGGCTCGCCTCGGGCACCGCGCAGGGCGAGAGCGAGTCCCGCTTCGGCCCCATCCCGGACATCGCCGTGCGCGTCGGCGACGCCCTGTCCCTCTCGGTGGGCCCGCGTGACGGCAACCATTCCTGCGACCTCACCGCGGTCGATCTCACCCTGACGGACGGCACCCACCGTTGGGACCTCGCGTCGGACGTCTCCCCCGACATCCTCGCCGGCAATCCCCACGCCGACCGACTGGGTCATGCCGGCGTCTGGCATTTCCACAGCGAGCCCGACTCGCCGGCCGCGTCCGTTCCCGCCATCCCGCCCGGTTCGCTGCTCTCCCGGTGGCAGCTGTCCACCAACTCCGCCGACCGGCCGCGCATCGCCGAGGAACTCGGCCGCCTGGTGACCGACGAACGCCCGGCGGCGCCCGTGGATCCCGCGGACGCACGGCTTCGCGAACATCTCCTCTCCCTGAACGGTCCCCTGCTCCGGGGCCTGCTTCAGCCCGGCAAGTCCCGCTTCGCCGAACCGAAGGGGTCGGCCAGCGCGAACGTCGGCCTCGATCCCGCGCTCTTCGGTCCCCGCGCGGGCGCCGTCGGGACCAAATCCACGGACTTGGCCGTGTCGGCGCCGTCGGTGCTCGAGGTCCGTGTCCCTGCCGAACTCGCCGCGGGAGCGGAGTTCGTCGCCACCGGCCGACTCCATCCCGTCGCCGGTCCACAGGGCAGCATCCAGATGCAACCCAGGGCCGAGCGCCCCGCGAAGCTCGGGCTCTCCGCCGGCGCCGCGCGCGAGACCGGTGGCAAGGGCACCTGGTCCGACGGCGAACGCCCGGTGGTCTCGGATTCCCCGATCCTGGTCCGTACAGGCTCGGCGGCCGGGAAGCGCCTCGAGGCGGCCTTCGACGAGTTCCGCAACCTGTTCCCCGCAGCGCTCTGCTACACCAAGATCGTGCCCGTCGACGAAGTGGTCACGCTCACGCTGTACCACCGCGAGGACGACCATTTCCGCAGGCTGCTGCTCGACGAGGACGGCGCCAGGGAACTCGACCGCCTCTGGGCGCGGCTCCACTTCGTCAGCCAAGACGCCCTCAAGCTCGTGGACGGCTTCGAGCAGCTGTGGCAGTTCGCGACGCAGGACGCCGATCCCAGCGCCTTCGAACCGTTGCGCGAACCCATCCGCCGCCGCGCCGAGGCCTTCCGCGCGGAAGTCGCCGCCGCCGAGCCCCGTCATCTCGAAGCCCTCGTCGATTTCGCGGCGCTGGCCTACCGCCGTCCGCTCTCCGACGCGGAGCAGGACGGCCTTCGCGGCCTCTACCGGAAATTGCGCGCGGAGGATCTCCCACACGAGCAGGCCATCCGGCTCACCCTCGCCCGGGTCCTGGTCGCACCCGCCTTCCTGTATCACGCCGAGAAGGCCGTCCCCGGCGACAAACCCGGCCCGGTCGACGCCTGGGAGCTGGCCTCGCGCCTGAGCTACTTCCTCTGGTCCTCCGCCCCTGACGAGGCCCTCCGATCCGCCGCCCGCGACGGCTCGCTGGTTCGACCGGAGGTGCTTCGCGCGCAGGTCCGGCGCATGTTGAAGGACCCGCGGATCAGCCGGCTCTCCTCCGAGTTCGCCGCCACCTGGCTGCACCTCTACGCGTTCGACGAACTCTCGGAGAAGAGCGAGCGCCATTTCCCAACCTTCGAAGGGCTTCGCGCCGACATGTATGGCGAGACTCTCCGGTTCTTCACGGACCTGTTCCAGAACGACGGTTCGGTCCTCGGGATCCTCGATGCGGACCACACCTTCGTCACCGCGGCCCTGGCGAAGCACTACGGCATCGAAGGGATCGAAGGCGAAGGTTGGCACCGCGTGGAGGGCATGCGTCGACTCGGCCGGGGCGGCGTGCTGGGCCAGGCCACGGTCCTCGCGAAGCAGTCCGGGGCTTCGCGGACCAGTCCGATCCTCAGGGGCAACTGGCTCGCCGAGGTCCTGCTCGGCGACAAGCTGCCCAAGCCGCCCAAGGACGTCCCACGCCTGCCCGAGGACGAGGCCGCCGAGTCGCTGACCGTCCGGCAACTCACCGAGAAGCACAGCAACGATCCCCGCTGCTACGGCTGCCATCGCAGGATCGACCCGTTCGGATTCTCGCTCGAGGCCTTCGACGCCATCGGACGCAGCCGCGGGAAGGACCTCGGCGGACGTCCGATCGACACCCGCGTCCGCGTGCTCGACGGCTCCGAGTTCGACGGCCTGCCCGGGCTCCGCGCCTACCTGGTGGACCGCCGCGGCGACGCCTTCCTCCGCCAGTTCTGCCGCAAGCTGCTCGGCTATTCCCTCGGCCGCGGGGTGCTCCTCTCCGACGGCCCCCTGCTCACGCGGATGCGCGACGACCTCAAGGCCGGCGACCACCGGTTCTCCGTCGCCGTCGAGTCGGTGGTCCTGAGCCGCCAGTTCCGCGAGATCCGCGGAAAGGAGATGGCCTCCGGCGACTGATCGGCCTAAAGAAGCTCCACAGCCCTCCCACCGATTCCCATGCCCAGCCACCACTTCACCCGCCGCACCTTCCTGCGCGGCGTCGGCGTCTCCATGGCCCTGCCGTGGATGGAGTCCGTCAACGTCTGGGGCGACACCCCGCCGGCTTCGACGCGTCCCGCGAGCGAGGCCCCGGTCCGGTTGGCCGTGCTCTTCTCCGGCAACGGCTTCCACTCGCGCGAATGGTGGGCCAAGGGCGAAGGCGACGGCATGGAGCTCGGCAAGGTGCTGGAACCCCTCTCCGACGTCCGCCGCAAGATGCTCTTCGTCCGCGGCCTCTACAACGCGGAGGCCCTCAAGGGGAACATCCACAGCTCGCAGACCGGCAACCTGCTCTCCGGCGCACCGCTGGCCTCCGGCGGCGAGATCCGCTCCGGCACCAGCGTCGACCAGCTGCTCGCCCAACGCTACGGACACTCCACCAAGGTCCCCAGCCTCGTGCTCGGCTGCGAGAAGTCGAACCCGTCGGTGCACAAGAACTACTCGATGCTCTACAGCTCCCACATCTCGTGGAGCTCGCCCACCTCGCCGACGCCGCTCGAGGTCTATCCGGCGCTCGCCTTCGACCGGCTCTTCAAGGACGAAGTCGGACGCGGCGACCGCAGCGTGCTGGACGCGGTCCTCACCGACGCCCGCGACCTCCGCCGGAACATCAGCACCGGCGACCAGCGGAAGCTCGACGAGTACCTCGACTCCGTGCGCGACGTGGAACAGCGCATCGAGAACGCCGGCAAACGCGGGCAGCTCCAGGGATGGCGGCCCACGCTCGAGAAGCCGGACATGGCCCGGCCCGCGGACGGCATCCCGCAGGACATCGCCGAGCACATGCGCCTGATGTGCGACATCCTCGTGCTCGGCTTCCAGACCGACACCACGCGCATCACCACGCTCAAGCTGAACAACGACCACAGTTCGCTGCGGTTCCCGAACCTCGGGGTGGATTACATGATCCACCACCTGCTCTCGCACAGCGACACCGCCGACTGGCTCAAGGTGAACCGGTTCTTCATCGAGCAGCTCGCCTACATCGCACGGCGGCTCGACGCCATCCAGGAGGGCGAACGCACGCTGCTCGACAACTCGATGCTGCTCTACTGCTCCTCGATGCTGAACGGCAACCACGACGCATCCCAGCTGCCCGTGGTGCTGCTCGGGGGCGCCGGTGGACGCATCCGCGGCGGACGCGTCCTCGACTACAAGGACAAGCCGGACCGCCAGATGTGCCGACTGTTCCTCTCGATGATGGACAAGATGGACGTCCGGCCCGGCAACTTCGGCGACGCCCGATCTCCGCTGGACGAGGTCTGATCCGCCCCTTCCTCGTCTCCGGTCAACGCTGCTTCCGCAGCGCGCGCCAGACGGTCAGGGCCGTGCACACGGCGGCGAAGACGTCTCCGTGTCGTCGGTAGGGCGTCTCCGCGCGGGGCAGCCCGATGGGGACCTGCGCCAGCAGGACGCCGGGTGCGTACACGTTGCCGCCGGGTTCGCCGAGGACGTCCCGGGGGGTCCCGCGCGCATCCCACCAGCCGGTGATCCCGTTGTTGCAGGCCCGCACCACCGCGACGCCGTTCTCCACCGAGCGGAACACCGCCGCCGCCGTGTGCTGCCACTGCGCGGCGCTTTCCGAGAACCATCCGTCGTTGGTCAGCACCAGGATGAAGTCGGTGTCCTTCGCCACATGGTCGCGGACGCCGTTGGGGAAGACGTCCTCGAAACAGATCACCGGCGACGCCACGGCGTCCGGGCCGAGCCGGAAGGGAACGGGCCGGTCGCCCGCGGCGAAGCCGTCGCCGATCGGCGTCAGCCACTTCAGGAACGGAAGCCATCGGGCGAGCGGCACGTATTCCCCGAAGGCCACCAGTCGGCGCTTCCGATACGGGGGCATCACCGAGCCGTCCGACCGCAGCAGGAACGCCGCGTTGTAGAGGAGGCGTCCACCGTCTCCCTCGGCCACGTCGTCCGAACCGAACACCCAGTCAGCCTTCGCCTCCGCGAGCAGCGCGCGCATCCGGCCGTAGTTGCTCCCGTCGAGCCCGAAGCTCCCTTCCGGCCAGACGAGGACCGCTGGCCGGAGTTCCAGCGCTTGACGGGACAGTTCCAGGATCTTGCCGAAGGTCCGTTCGCTCTCCGTCGGATCCCACAGCAACGTCTGGGGCACGGAAGGCTGCACCAACGCGAGCCGGACGGAGCGGTCGGGCACCGCGTTCTCGAGCCGGCGGTAGGACATGACCTCCCAGAAGCCCCAGCCCATCACGATCAAGGTGGCCGCGAGAGGCAGACGGGCTTCCGCGGTCCAGCTCCAACGCGACTTCGGATTGAAGCCCATCGCCAGCAGGGCGCCGCCGATCGCGAGGCCGGCCCAGCAGACCAGGAACGAGACGCCATGGACGCCCGTGACCGCGGCCAACTGGATCAGCGGCAGCTGACGCCATTGGGACATCCCAAGGGGAGCCCAGGGGAATCCGGTCAGGACCCGCGCGCGGATCCATTCCAAGGCCACCCAGGCCATCGCCGCCGCGACGAGCAGTCCGGCCCGACGCGACCACGGCCGGCGCGCGTAGTCCGAGGCGGCGTCCAGCCAGGACCACCACGAAGCCTTCCAAGGCCCCGGCGAGGTTCCGCGACGGGAAGCCTCGAGGTCGTCCTCTTCCGTCGGAGCGGATTCGCGGGAGCCGACGAACCGGCGTCCGAGCCAAAGCCAGACGGCGGGATAGAGCGCGCAGTAGGCCGACAGGCTGAGCCAGGCCGCCGGGGCCCCGACCGAGACCGGCATGTGGCGCATCCAACGGAGGAGCACGATGAAATGGGCGAGTCCGGCGACATAGCCGAAGCGGAAAGCCCCGGCCGGTGGCAGGCCCATCGAGCCGAAGAACAGGAGTGCGGGGGCCACCCACGCGAGGCCGGCCCACCCGGGAAGCGGGAATGCCAGCGCCCAGAGCACACCGGCCAGCACCGCCAGCGGGAAGCGCGCCGTCTCCTGGTTCCAGAACCCCTTCATCGATTCCGGGAAGGCTGACAGACCGCCGACGTGGCATCCACCGCGATCCGCCCGCTGCAGTCGGCGGCGACGAAGAAGTGGAGGTCCGCCGGACGCGGATCAGACCGCTGGAGTTGGAGCGGCCGCGGTCGGCGGCGACAGCAGACGCTGGACGTCGGCGAGGAGCTGGTTCGGGCTGAAGGGCTTGGTGACGAACATCGCCGCACCGCTGCCCTCGGCCTCGGATCGCGCCAGCGTGTGGCCGCGCGCGGTGAGCATGATCACCGGGATCGACGCGGTCTCGGGATCGGCCTTGATCTCGCGCAGGGCGTTCAGGCCGTCGAGCACCGGCATCTGGACGTCCATCACGATCAGGTTCGGCTTCTCGGTTCGGGTGATGTCCACAGCCTCGCGTCCGTTGCGGGCGATCAGCAGGGTGTAGCCCCCACGGCGGAGGGCCAGTTCGGCCACACGGAGCATGTGGGCCTCGTCGTCGGCGATGAGCACCTTCTGGATCATGGATTCCCCAAGGGTTCGGAGGCACCCGCCATGGCGGCGGATCGACCGAGGACGAGCACGGTGACGTCGTCGAAGGCCGGTCGGCTACCACGAAAACGGGTCAGCGTGGCCGAGAGCAGCGCGCAGGCCTGCTCCGCATCGCGTCCCTCCGCCACCGCGGTGCGCAGGAACTCCTTGAGTCGTTCCTCGCCGAACGCCTCGCCGTCCGCGCTCTGCACGTCGGTGACGCCATCGGTGTACAACAGCAGCAGCGCCCCGGCATCGAGGCTGAAGATCTCGTCCCGGTAGTCGCATCCGGGCACCACGCCGACCGGCGGACCGCCGATGTCGATGCTGCTGATGTTGCCGGGAGGAGTCGCGAGCAGCGCGGGGCAGTGGCCCGCGGAGGCGATGCGGCAGAGTCCGGACTGCGGGTCGAAATAGACCACCTGGACGGTCACGAACATCTCCACGCGGTCGAGGTCGGGATAGAGGCTCTGGTTGAGCCACATCATCAGTTCCTGCGGCCACGCGGCGAGGTCGGGACGCGCCCGCAGCGTGCTCCGGAGGATCGCGGCGAACATGGCGGCAGGGACGCCCTTGCCCATCACGTCCGCCATCACCAGCAGCATCGAGCCGTCGGCAAGGGCGATGGCGTCGAAGAAGTCGCCGCCGACCTGGTTGGCGTTCTGCGAGAACCCGGCAAGTCCGTAGCCGGGCGTCTTGGGCAGCGCCTCGGGCAGCAGGCTCCGCTGGATCCGTTCGGCGATCTGCAGCTCACGGGAGACGAGCTGTCCTCGCACGTATTCCTCCTGCAGCCGGAGGTTCCGGATCTGGATGCTGAGGAAGTCGGCGAAGGTGTGGAGGACGTTGATCTGTCCCGCGGTGAGCCCCGGCCGTGCGCTCGACCGACCCGCGGACAAGACACCGAAGGGCTGGCCCTGGTAGAAGATCGGGTGGCAGAGCCCCACGTCGGTGTTCTGCATCTGGACCAGGGGATCCAACGGCTCCAAGGGTGAGGCTTCGTCGAACCAGATGTCGGTGCCGACCTTGAGCGCGCGGACCTCCGTGGCGACGGGTCCGGACAGCGGGCTGTCGAGGTCCAACGGCGGCAGCACGACGCCGGGTCCGGTCGACCCGACCGTGATCAGGGTCCGTTGGTCCTTCGCCACCAGACGCAGGACGCACCAGTCCGCGCCGCAGACCGGCCGGAGTTCGCTCAGCCACTTCGCGGCCAGCTCGTTCCCGTACTGTCCGCGCTTGATGTCCTCGGTGAAGCGGAAGATGGCGGTGAGGCTCTCGTAGCACGCGGCCAGTTCCTCGGTCATCGTCGCCAACGTGGCGTCGAGATCCCGGACCTGCTGCTCCAGGGATTCCACGGTGGCCACCGGACGTCGGGCGTCCCGCCGGCGTCGCATCACCAGCCGGTTCTCGTCACGTCCCCGAAGGTAGCGGGCCTCGTCGGTGAGCTGGGTGATGAGGAAGACGCCACGACCGGACTCGCTGTCCGACTCTGGAAGCTCGGGGGCGTCCGGCCAATCGAATCCCGCGGTGCGGTCGCTGATGACCACCTCGATCTCGTCCTCGAAGGCGAGGACGCCCAACCGCAGGAGAGAGCCCTCGCATCCCGGCAGGACATGTTCGACGGCATTGGTCACCGCCTCCATGCAGGCGAGTTCCCAGGAGGACTGCTCGACCTCGCTGAGACCTTCGGCGCCGAGAAAGACACGGAGTTGGCGTGTCGCCTCGCGGACGGCCTCCAGGTCGCAACGGACCTCCATGCGGAGGCCTCGGCCCGGAGCGGACTGGACCGGAGCGGTCACGGGGATGGGACTCGGGCTCCGGTGCATGACCGGGACGCGTCAGTTCTTCGCGATCTCGAAGACGCGATGCATGCGGGTGAGTTCGAGGATCTGCTGCACGGCGGGCATCGGGTTCAGGATGCGAACGTGGCCCTGGCGGGTGTTCATCAGCTTGTTCAACGCAATGAGCGCGCCGAGGCCGCTGCTGTCGACGAACCGGGTGATCGAGAGATCGAGGTCGACGCGCGAGTGCTCCGGAAGGATGGCCGCACGGGCCTGATCGCGGAACTGCCCCGCATTCGCCGCATTCAGCTCGGGAATGCCGCTGATCAGGAGGGTTTTTCCAATCGATTCAACCTTCATAGGATGGGGGTCGTCCATATGCCTGAGGTCCCATCGGCGGATACCGGAGCCGACTTGAGCACCTCCTGCATGAGGTCGGACAATAGCCCTAAGATGCGCCGGGTGAAAGCCTACGGTGCAAATCCAAGGGAAAATCCTTGCAGCCTTGGTTGCCGGCCTCGACGCTCACCCACGTTCGCCGGCGCCCATGTGTTGAACCCCGCGGTGCCCGACTTCCCGAGCTGACCTCCCCGACGGTTCCCAGTGTTCCCGGATGCGGTTCCAGCACGGCAATTTTTCCCAATTTCATCCCCATGGCACGCGCCCCGAAAGATCCGTCCGCACCCAAGAAGCCCAGAGCACCCAGGCGAAAGTCCACCGACGCCGCCGAGGCCCCCGAGTCCGATGTCCTGCCCTTGGAGGCTTCGGGATCCGATGCTGCGATCCAATCGGCGACGGAAGATCCGTCGGCCGCCGTCTCCGGTCCGCCGGAATCCGACCTGCGCCCCGCGCCGCGTGCGCCGGAACCGTCCGATCGCGAAGAGGAGCCCCTGGTCCTGAAGGCCTCGCCGTTGCCTCCCCGTGCGCCGATGGCGGCCCCGAACGAGGACACGCCGGCCCCGGAGGCGCCGGCCAAGCCCGCGATCCAGGTCGAGCCCCGCAACCTCAACCTGCATGAGCTCCAGCCGATGCCCATCGGCCCGCTCGCCGAGATCGCGCGCCACTTCGGCATCGAGAACTACGGCACCCTCAAGCGGCAGGAGATCATCTTCCAGATCGTCCAGCGCAACCTCGCCGCCGGGGGCATCATCAACACCCGCGGCGTGCTCGAGGTGATGCCCGAGGGATTCGGCTTCCTCCGCTCCCCCGCCTTCAACTACCTGCCCTGCCCCGAGGACATCTACGTCTCCCCGTCGCAGATCCGCCGGTTCGACCTCGGCACCGGCGACGACGTCGAGGGCCAGGTGCGCCCGCCGAAGGACAAGGAGAAGTTCTACGCGCTGCTCAAGGTGGAACTCGTGGCCGGCATCGACCCGGACAAGGCCAAGGAGAAGACGCACTTCGAGAACCTGACGCCGCTCTTCCCGAACAAGCGCTTCCTGCTGGAGACCTCGGCCGACGAGCTCAGCACCCGCGTCGTCGACATCGTCTGCCCCGTCGGCAAGGGCACCCGCGGCCTCATCGTCGCCCCGCCCCGGACGGGCAAGACCGTCCTGATGCAGAAGCTGGCGAACGCCATCCTGAAGAACAACAAGGAGAGCCACCTCATCATCCTGCTCATCGACGAGCGGCCCGAGGAGGTCACCGACATGGAACGCTCCTGCAAGGGCGCCGAGGTGGTCAGCTCCACGTTCGACGAGCCGCCGGAGCGCCATGTGCAGGTGGCCGAGATGGTCATCGAGAAGGCCCGTCGGATGGTCGAGCACAAGAAGGACGTCGTGATCCTGCTCGACTCGATCACCCGTCTTGCCCGCGCCTACAACACGGTCCAGCCCCACTCCGGCAAGATCCTTTCCGGCGGCGTGGACGCCAACGCGCTGCACAAGCCCAAGCGCTTCTTCGGCGCCGCCCGGAACATCGAGGAGGGCGGATCCCTCACCATCATGGCCACGGCCCTGGTGGACACCGGAAGCCGCATGGACGAGGTCATCTTCGAGGAGTTCAAGGGCACCGGCAACATGGAGATCCACCTCGACCGCGCCCTGGTCGACCGCCGCATTTTCCCCTCGGTCAACATCGAGAAGTCCGGCACCCGCAAGGAGGAGCTGCTCTACCACCCGGACGAATACAGCCGCATCTCCGTGCTCCGGCGCGCCCTCGTCGGCGTGCCCCCGGTCGAGTCCATGGAACTCCTGCTCGGCAAGCTCAAGAAGACGCCGAACAACATCATGTTCCTGCTCTCCATGGGATCCAGCGGCCGCTGATCCCGGGCCTCCCACACGGCCGGAACGGGTCCGATCCCGTTCCGGCCGTTCCGTTTCCAGCACGGGATTCCGCTCAACCCCGGCCGTCCCTTGCCGATCCTATTGGGATCCGGACCCGCCGGATGCCCGATGCGCGCCCTGTTGCCCAGCCACCCCGAACCGCCCTGCCGCCGCCGGCTGGAGTCCCTCGGCGTGGTCTGCCATCCGTACCGCGCACCGCTCGTCCCCGAGATCGACGCCGAGTCGGCCGACTGCATCTGCGTCGTGGACGACACGATCCTCCGCTCCGGCCTCTGGCCCCAGCAACGGGTCGCCTTGGCCCGCGCCAACCGCCTCTTCATCCAGGTCGTCCCGGTGCCCGACACCGCGCGGATCGCGGAGGCCATGCGCGACGGTGCCTATGACGTCATCGCGGAGACCGATCCGGACGATCGCTGGCGCGCCGCACTCCGGGCGGCGGGTGAAGGCCAGGACCTCTGGTGGCACCTCTACGGCGGACGCGCCAACGGGGCCTTCGACAGGCTGATCGGCAGCTCGCGCGTCATGTCCGACCTCCGCCGCGACATCCAGCGCCTCGGGCCCACCGACGTCACCGTGCTCATCATCGGCGAATCCGGCTCCGGCAAGGAACGCGTGGCCGGTGCGTTGCACGCCGCCGGGATGGGTGGTCCCTACGTGACCCTGAACTGCGCCGCCATGCCGCGCGACCTGCTCGAGGCCGAACTTTTCGGATCCGAACGCGGCGCCTTCACGGGTTCCTTGAAGTCCCGTCCCGGGCTCGTGGAACAGGCGAATGGCGGCACCCTTTTCCTGGACGAGATCGGCGAACTCGACCTCGCCCTGCAGCCCAAGCTGCTGCGGTTCCTCGAGACGCGGACCGCACGACGCGTCGGCGGCGACAAGGAATACTCGGTACGGATCCGCGTGGTCTCCGCCACCAACCGCAACCTCGAGAACGACGTCAACCTGGGCCGCTTCCGGGCCGACCTCTACTTCCGGCTGGCCGAGATGATCCTGCGTCCCGCCCCGTTGCGCGAACGGGCCGTCGACGTCCCGGAACTCGCCATGGCCTTCCTCGACACGGCCAACGAACGCTTCGGCAAGAACTTCACCAACATCGAGCCGGGCCTGCTCCACAAGCTCAGGCTCCATCCGTGGCCCGGAAACGTCCGCGAGCTGAAGAGCGTCATCGAGAGGCTCGTCCTCTTCCACGACGGCCCGATCCTCCGCGAAGGCTGGTGGGATCCGCCCTTCCTGGTCGGACATCCCGGAGGCGATGCCTCCCTGCGGCCGCCGTCGGTCCTGCCGGCCCCGACGACCGGTTCCCCGTTCCATCCACCGCCGAACGGCAATGGCGCGGCCCTGTCGGCCGGCCAACGGCTTCCAACCCGTTCCGACCGTCTCCACCTGGCCCGCCAACTCCTGGCCGAGAACGACCTCTCCCTCGCCGAGGTCGCCGCTCGTACCGGCGTGCATCCGACCACGCTCTTCCGCTGGCGGAAATCCGGCCGGGTCTAGGCCGAAGCGATTCCGCGGGAACGGAGGCTGACCTCACGCAGCTCCGCAAAGGCGCCCACGGAGATCGGGTTTCGAACAGCGACGGTGAACCATGGCCGGCGACGGTTCCCGTCGGCAGGCGACCTTCCATTCCCTTCCCATCCGCTTGGAGCCCCCGGATTTGCCCAAGGGTCCTTCCGAATGGCTCAGCCCGCTGGCGGTGCCTGTCGGAGCCCGTTCAGGATGCCGGAGAATTCCTGCAGCGAACCGACCCGCACCGCTCCCGCGGCCGCGATCTGCGCCGCGTAGGCCGAGGAGGCCCGTCCACCCACAAGGATCACCGTCTCTTTCGGCAAAAGCCGGCGGAGCCTCATCAGCTCTTGTCCCAAGGTCGGGTCGTCCGACGGATGGACCACGCTGAGTCCCACCGCCCGCACCGGATTCTGGGCCGCGGCCGAGGCGATTTCCTCCGCCGGCATGCTGGGGCCGCAGTACACGATCTTCCACCCGAGTCCGCTCGCGGCGGCAGCGACCAGAATCGCTCCGAGTTCATGGATCTGGCCCGCGGGGGTCGTGATCAGGATGCCCGGGGCCCGTGGGTGCAATGCGATCGGACGGGCCACGTTCCCCAGGAAAGTCCGCAGCACCGCGGTGGCCATGTGTTCGTGCGAGATCTTGAGGTCGCCCCGTTCCCACGCGCTTCCGATCTCCTCGACCAATGGCACGATCAACTCGCCGAGCAGACGCATCTGCCCCAAAGCCATCGAGGCCTTGTCGAGCACCTGCTCCAAGGAGTTCGAATCCATCCGCGTCACCGCCTGCAGCGCCGACTTCAGGAAGTCCTCGGCTTCCACGGGATAGGACGGAGTCGCGGCCGGTGCCGCTTCCCGACGGAACGGCAGCGGCAACTCGTCGAAGGCGCCTTCCCGGGCAAAGCTTCCAAGAATGGGTTGCGCCCCACGGCTGCCCGCATCCCCGCCGACCAACGTCCTCAGGCGCTCCACGCTCAAGGTCGCCACGGTCCCGATCGAATGCCCGGCCTCGGTCGCGCGCTTCAGCAGGGACAGCTTCTCCACATCCTCAGAGGAATAGAGACGCTGGTTTCCGCCAGAACGCACCGGACTCACCGTCCTGTACCGCTTCTCCCAGGTACGGATCACATGCGGGCTCAGCCCCGTCTTCCGGGACACGGCTTTGATGGATAGTTTCAGGTCGGGCATCTCGCGTGGGTCGACAGTTAGGCAAAAGATCAACATTGGCAAGCAGTCGCCTCACTTTACTTGAGCACCGCTTCGCTCCTTTGCCTAAGAAGCCCAATAAACGACGTGTTTCGAGCGACCTGAACAGGTGATCAACATTTGTTCGCCAATTCTTCGCCATCCTATTGACAATCGTTCCACAGACTGCGACAACAACATCGTCGTCCAACGGTGGACGGTTCCAACTCCCCCCCTTCCGATCATGCGACTGAAAAAGGCTCCTCGTTCGATTCGCCTCCCCAGCTCCCGCGCCGCGTCGTCCAAATCGACGTCGAAACGTGTTCCGGCAGCCGCGAAAGCAGACCGTTCGGCGAAGGCGGTCCTCAAGGGCGCATTCAAGCCGGTGGAAGTGCCGCGATTGGAGACCAAGTCGTCGGCCCGCGCGGAATCCACCAAGCGCCCGGCACCCGTGGTGCCCGCGGGCACCCGTATGGTGGACGGAATTCCGGTCCAATCCGCTCCTCCCGAGCCGACCCGCGAGAACTACGAATCCCGCAGCGCGCTGAGCCTCTACATGCGGGACGCCGTCGAGGTGCCGCTGTTGACGATCGAGGAGGAGAACGCGCTGGCCGCGAGGATCAAACGCGGCGACACCGTCGCCCGGGAGCACATGATCCGCGCCAACCTCCGCCTGGTGGTGAAGATCGCCCGCGACTACGAGGGACTCGGCCTTCCGCTGCTCGACCTCATCAACGAGGGCAATATCGGCCTGATGAAGGGCGTGGAACGCTTCGATCCCGCCAAGGGCGGCAAGCTCTCCACCTACAGCTCCTGGTGGATCAAGCAGTCGATCAAGCGCGCGCTCGCCAACCAGTCGAAGACGATCCGTCTCCCGGTCCATCTGGTGGACAAGATCTCCAAGATGAAGCGGGCCGCCATGGAGCTCCACGAACTCTTCGGCCGCGAGGCCACCGACGAGGAACTGGCCGAGGAGATGGAGGCGCCGCTCAAGAAGGTGAAGCTGTGGCGCCGCGCTTCCATGCGCACAGCTTCGCTCGACGAGCCCCTCGGCGACGAGGATTCGAGCCGCTTGGGCGAGGTGGTTCCGGACGAAGGCGGTCGCGATCCCTACCAGGACCTGGAACACCGCACCACGCACACCCTGCTCAAGGACTCGCTGCACATCCTCGATGCCCGGGAGATGACCATCCTCCGCGAGCGGTTCGCCCTCGACGGCGGCTCGGAGAAGACTCTGGACGAGATCGGCCAGAAGTTCGGCGTGACCCGCGAGCGGATCCGCCAGCTGCAGAACATCGCCCTCGCCAAGCTCCGCCGGAAGATCGAGGAGTTCGAGGAAGTCCAGGAAGTGGAACCCGCCTGAGGCGGATCCATTCCTCAGCCGCGAAGACGGACCACACACCAAGCGGACTTCGCGCCACAACGCCAAGACGCCAACGGGTTTCTGAAGCGGAAGCCGCATGCGGTGATCGACGGAAGATCCAACATCTTCCGTCGCCCACCTCGCGGTTCAACCTCTTCCCCTAGGCGGCTTGGCGTTTTTGCGTCGGGATCCCTTCTGCATTCGGTCGGCAGGAAGTGGCTGCGGACCCCTTCCCCTCGGACAGCCCTAGACGTCTGGACGTCACGGGATGAAACCTGTGCTTCCCCGGGGAACCTCGGCGGGGTGAGCCTTCGCAATGCTCGCGAAGTTCCTCCTGTTGCTGGCAGTGCTGGCCTTGCGGTCCGCCGCCGCCGAATCCAAGCCGCTCCCGGGCACGGAACCGTTGCTGGAGTCGGGTGATCCCGTCGCACGGATGCTGGATGGCATGGAACGCGACCTGGATCGCCGCTCCGAAGAAGCCCGTGGGCGACGCCTGGATTCCTGGGTGGAGGGCACCTCGGAGTCGTCCCTGCGTTTGTTCCTGGCACAGGTCCTCGGCGCCGCGGAACCAAGGAAGCCGGCCCGACTTCGCCGGATCACCGCGTCGCCCCGAGCGACCGGCTCCGATTCGACCGCCGTCGCCCGCGGTCCGACCTACACGATTCACCGCGTGGAGTGGGATGTCTTCGGCGGGATCGTCGCCGAGGGCCTGTTGGTCGAACCCGACGGCGTTGCCACCGCCAACCTGCTCGCCCTGACCGACAGCGACACGTCCCCCGAACAGGCGCTCGGCCTCGATCCGGGGTTTCCGAAGGAACAGCAGTTCGTCCGACGTCTCGCCGAGGCCGGCTGCCGCGTGCTCGTGCCCGCGTGGGTCGACCGGGGGCGTCTCTTCGCCGGCAATCCGGACTACCGCACCGTCGACCAAAGCCAACGGGAGACGCTCTGGCGGGCCGGATACGAGGTCGGCCTGCATCCCCTCGGCATGGAGGTGCAGATGGTGCTCGGCGGCGCCGACGCCTTTCTGTCGATCCCCGGCACCAGCACGAACCGCCTGGGCGTGATCGGCCACGGCGAAGGCGGCCTGCTGGCGTTGCTCGCCGGTGCGCTCGACATACGGTTCGCTTCGGTCGCCAGCTCCGGCGCCTTCGGCCTTGGACAGCGCGGCGCGGACCTCCCGATCGAGCGGGACATCTGGTCCTTCTCGACGCGGCTCGGGGATGCCGAACTCGCGGCCCTGATCCAACCGCGTTCGCTGCTGGTCGAGTACGGCCTCTACCCCGTCCACCGGCGGACCGACAAGGGTGGCGGCGCGCCCGGCGCACTGGATCGTCCGACACCCGAGGAATTCCATCGGGAACGGGAGCGCTTCTCGAAGCGGTTTCCGGACTCCACGGTCCGCTGGGTCGAATCGGATCCGACCTCGCTGTTCGCGACCTCCACGCTCGAATCCTTCCTCGGCTCCCTCGGGACCGCCTTCGCGTCACCTTCCCCGGTTCCCGCCGCACCGGCCTGGAACGTCGCGACCGACCGGGACATGACGAACCGCACCCGACGGATCTACCAACGCATGCTGGCGGAGACGCAGTCCCGCATGCACGCCTCGGCGCGTCGCAGGGAACGGTTGTGGAAGGACGTGGACCGGTCCGGCGAAGCCGCGTTCCTGCGGTCGGTCGAACCGCTCAGGAACCGATTCAACCAGGAGGTCCTCGGTGTCCTGCCTCCCCCTTCCCTCCCGGCACGGCCGAAGTCCCGACTTCTCTATGAGACCAACGGCATCCGCGGATACGAAGTCGTCCTGCAGGTCCATCCGGACGTCTTCGCCACCGGCATCCTCGTCCTGCCCGCCGGCCTGAAGCCCGACGACAGGCGGCCCGTGGTCGTCTGCCAACACGGGCTCGAAGGACGCCCCGGGGACCTCGCCGATCCCGCGGTGGAGAGCCCCTTCTACCACCGCTACGCCTACCGCTTGGCCGAGCGGGGCTATGTGACCTTCTCGCCGCAGAATCCCTACACCGGCGGCACCCGCTTCCGACAGGTCCTGCGGCGGGCCCGTCCGCTCGGTCTCACCCTGTGGTCCTACATCGTGCGGCAACACGAGGTGATCACCGGGTGGCTCGCGGACCAGCCCTTCGTCGATCCCCGGCGGATCGCCTTCTACGGGCTCAGCTACGGCGGCAAGACCGCGATGCGCGTGCCTGCCGTGGTCCCGCGCTACTGCCTCAGCATCTGCTCCGCGGACTACAACGAGTGGATCCTCAAGAACGTCTCCGCCGACTCGCCGTACAGCTACCTCTGGACGGTGGAATACGACATGCCCGAGTGGAACCTCGCCGACACCTTCAACTACGCCGAGATGTCGTGGCTGATCTTCCCGCGGCCCTTCATGGTCGAGCGTGGACACGACGACGGCGTCGCGCCGGACGAGTGGGTCGCGCACGAGTACGCGAGGACGCGGCGGCACTACGTGAAGCTCGGCCGCGCCGACCGTACGGAGATCGAGTTCTTCGACGGGCCGCACTCGATCCACGGCGTCGGCACGTTCGACTTCCTCGACCACCACCTGGCAATGCCGGGGCGCTGAAGGAATGCCCAGGAACCAGCGGAGGTTCCTGGCGATCGTGGGGCTGTACAGGCAAAGGGCGACCGGTTCAGATTTCTGCTCCGATCCGGGGTCTCTCCCCACTGCCAAGAGTATGTTCATTCCCAGGTACTGGGCCGAGGCCCCTTCCAAGGCCCAGACGAAGGGGCGTACCACCGTCCGCCGCTACGGATGGTCGGCTACGAGCCAGGCCGACGCACAGGCGATGGCGGAGGTGCGTCTTGCCGAGGCGCTACGGGACCTGTCGGCGGGCGAGAAGCGGGTCCGAATGGAACCCAAGGTCGCCTACAACGGCTCGGAAGGGTTCCCGATCCGTGAGGAAATCGTCTCCGAACACGGCGACCTGATGGTCACGCGCAACAGCTACGGTGCGCTCTGCCTGAACACGCCGGACGCCCTGTTCGCGGACGTGGATTTGCCCGAAGGACCTTCCGACCGCACCGGATGCCTCATGTTCCTGGCATTGCCGACCCTCCTCCTTGGAATCGGCGGAACCGCGGGGCTTATCCAGGGCAGACTCCTGGGAGGTTTCCCCAGCATCGTGATGCTGGTCGTCGGACTCGGTCTGCTGATGCGTATCGGGTGGGAGATGTTGGGCCGTCGGCTGTGGCTGAGGCGCCGCGGCAGGGCCGACGCGGTCGCGATGCGACGCATCCGGGGATTCCTCGACACCCATCCGGACTGGCGCCTCCGCATCTACCGGACCCCCGCGGGCTACCGCGTGCTCGCGACGCATCGCCCCTTTTCCCCGATGGAACCGGAGGTCAGCGCCTTCTTCGACGCCTTGGGGACCGATCCCGTATATGTCCGGATGTGCCGGAACCAGCAGTGCTTCCGGGCGCGGGTCAGTCCCAAGCCTTGGCGCATCGGGGTCGGGCACCTACGCCCTAGAAGCGGAGTCTGGCCCATCGGTCCCGAAGGACTGCGCCTACGCCAAGAGTGGGTCGCTGCCTATGAAGCCAAGTCCGCCGGCCACGCGGCTTGCAGCTTCCTCGTGGAGCTGGGCCTCGGCGCCCCGCACGGGAAGATCCTGGCCGTTCAACAACTCCACGACAGGCTCAGCCGCGCCGAAGCCGGATTGCCGATCGCATGAGCAAAGCCGGCGGAATTCAGACCCGACGACAACACGGTTCCCGCAAGGTGTTGCGTGGACTCCGCCCACACTTCGCCACGGTTCTCCGGATCAGTCCTTGAGCAGCTTCCGGATCGCGGGCAGCAGCACTCTTTCCGCCTCCGGGGCGACGTTCGAGGAACGGGGCTCGGTTTCGTAGCCGCCTTCCGTGTAGGCCGCCTCGGTGCCGATGTAGTACGGGCCGTAGTCCCCGTAGGCCGCCATCGCCACGAACAGGTCCTTCCGCTCGGCCTTCGCCGCGAGCTGGTACTCCACGAA
>JAIXUV010000359.1 GCA_027483345.1 Verrucomicrobiales bacterium
CACGGCGGCTTCTACCAGGCCCTGCTGAAGGGCTGGTACCGCGAGGCCGGCCTCGACGTCGAGATCGTCCCCGGCGGCCCCAACGCCTTCGCCATCCAACGCGTGGCCACCAAGGCCGGCGACTTCGGCATGGGCAGCACCGACGACGTCATCCTCGCCAACGACCGGGGCATCCCGATGGTCGCCGTCGGGGCCACCATGCAGCACGACCCGCAGGGCATCCTCATCCACGAGGGTTCCGCGGTCCGCGGCTTCGCCGACCTCGAGGGCCGCACGCTGGCACTGAGCCCGGGCACCGCGTGGTTCCCCTACCTCGTGAAGAAGTACGGGCTGAAGAAGGTCCGCGAGGTCGCACATCCCTACAGCGTCGGCCCGTTCATCCGCGACACCAACGCCCTCCAGCAGTGCTTCATCACCAGCGAGCCCTTCTTCGCCGCACAGGCCGGGGTGAAGACCCGCGTGCTCCTCATCCAGGAGTCCGGCTACGACCCGTACCGCGTCTTCTTCACCCGCGCCGAGCTGGTCCGCGAGAAGCCGGAGATGGTGAAGGCCTTCGTGCAGGCCAGCATCCGCGGATGGAAATCGTACCTCGAGGACCCCGCCGCCGTGCACGCGGAGATTCGCCGCAGGAACCCGGAGCTCACCCCGGAGAAGATGGACTACAGCCTCAAGGCGCTGAAGGACGGCGCATTCGTCACCGGTGATGCCGCCAAGGGCGAGGCCGCCGGCCGCATGGTCGCCGCGCGCTGGCGGTTCCAGTACGACACCCTCCGCGACCTCGGAGTCATCCGTGGCCGCAGCCCATTGGAATCCGCCTGGACCGACCGGTTCATCGAACCCCCGAAACCATGATCGAACGCCTCTCCAAGACCTTCCTGGTCGCCCTCGTCGCCGTGGTGTTGGGACTCGCCACCTTCAACAACCTCACCGACTACGGGTCGAACTTCGAGTTCGTGAAGCATGTCCTCGCCATGGACACCACGTTTCCGGGCAACCGCCTGATGTACCGCTCGATGACCTCGCCGGTGGTCCACCACCTCTTCTACGCGTCGATCATCCTCTGGGAGGCGGCCACCTTCTTCGCCGTTTCCCTCGGTGCCTGGAGGCTGTGGAAGGCCCGCCATTCCGCCGCCGCCTTCACCGCCGCCAAGCCGCTCGCCATCGGCGCCATCACCGCCAACCTCGGCCTCTGGTTCTTGGCCTTCCTCACCGTCGGCGGGGAATGGTTCGTGATGTGGCAGTCGCAGACCTGGAACGGCCAGAACGCCGCCTTCCGCATGTTCACCTGCATCGGGATCATCCTGCTCTTCCTCAAGACACCGGACACCGACACCGACACCCCGCGTCCGCCCGCCCCATGAGACGCCTCGGCCTCCTGCTCCTCGCCGCCGGCCTCGGCCTCGCCTTAGGCCCGCTCCAGGCCGAACTTGTTTTGCGGCCCACCCGGACCGCGCCGACCGACCTCGAGGTATCCGGTCCCTTTCCCGGTGGACGCACCAACGGCTTCCTCACCCGCGACCAGTTGCTCGCGTTGCCTCCCACCCTGGCCACCAACGCCATGGACACCGCGGTGAAGTCGCGGGCCGTCTATCGCGGGATCCCGCTCCTCCAACTGCGTTCGCTGCTCGGCCTCGACGGACGGGCCGACACCCTCTTCGTCGTCTGCAGCGACGGATACGCCAAGGCCTTCGAAGCCGACTACCTTTCCGCGTTCCAGTCACTGCTCATCCTCGAGATCAACGGCACCGGACCCGAGGCCTGGGGCCGGAGCAAGCTGACCGGCCTGGAGATGGCTCCGTACTACATCAACGCCGCCGACTTCGCGCCGCGTCCCGACCAGAACGTGCTCGGCCTGCCGGAGGACCTGCATTTCCCATACGGTGTGGTCCGCATCGAATTCCGCACCGCAGCCTCCACCGTGGACCGGCTCCGGCTTCCCGGGACGGCGTCCGCCTTGGCGAAGCAGGGCGGGCTCATCGCCGTGCGAGACTGCCTGGCCTGCCACGGGCACGCCGACTTCGGCGGCACGATGTCCGGGCGTCCGTGGCTCCTGCTCAAGACCTGGTCGTCGAACACCAACTACTTCCGTCGGTACGTGGTGAAGCCGAAGTCGATCCAGCCCGCCTCCCGCATGCCCGGCTTCACCCACTACGAGGCTCCGGTGCTGGACGCCCTGCAGGCCTACTTCCGCGAGCTGAAGATCGGGGAACTCCGACGCTGAACCCACGTGGATGCCGGATCCCGAAGTTGGCCACGGAGACACGGAGGACACGGAGTGGCTGGCACCGGAGTGAGGAACCTCGCCCCCTACCGCGAGCACCCGTAGCAGACGACGTGAGGAGTCTCAGCCCAACCCCCGTAGCAGCATGGGCGGTTGCGCCTGAGGAGTGGCGGGGACACGGTTTCCGACATGCAGGGTCTGGGAAGGATTCTCGTCGTGGTCGGGCTTTCGATGGCCGCGTTCGGCGCCTTGGTCTGGTGGCTCGGTCCACGCCTCGGCGCCGGTGGCGGACTGTTGCCGGGGGACATCAGCTTCCGACGCGGCGGCTTCAGCCTGCATTTCCCGATCGTCACCTGCATCGTCGTGAGCGTCCTGCTCACCGTCATCAGCCGGTTCTTCCAGCGCTGACTTCCACGGTGCCGGTTCCCCATCCTTGCCGGCCTCTCCCTTGATGAAGCCCCGCATCGTCTCGCTCCTTCCCGGTGCCACCGAACTCGTCTGTGCCCTCGGCGCGCGCGGTTCCCTCGTCGGACGCAGCCACGAGTGCGACTTCCCGGACACGATCCGTCATCTGCCGGCGCTGACCGCGCCCGAAATCGATCCCGCGGCGAGCAGCGCGGCCATCGACGCCCAGGTCCGTGCCGCCGTGGCCGCGGGACGTCCGCTGTTCCGCATCGACGTGGCCAAGCTGCGGGATCTCCGGCCGGACATCATCCTCACCCAGGCCCAGTGTGCGGTGTGTGCGGTGAGCCGTGCGGAACTCGACGCGGTGCTCGCGGAGTGGCCGGGAACGCCTCCGCAGGTCGTGGCGCTGAACCCCTCGCGCTTCGCCGACCTTTGGAAGGACTTCACCGCGGTGGCCGAGGCGTTGCGCCTCCCGGATTTCGGACGCGAATGGATCGTCCCCTACAAAGAACGCGTCGCCGAGGTCATCACCCGGGTCGCCAGCGGTGTGACGCGTCGTCCGAAGGTGCTCGCGCTCGAATGGCTCGACCCGTTGATGTCCGGCGGCAACTGGCTGCCCGAGATGGTCGAGTTGGCCGGCGGAACGTCGGTACTGGCCCAGGCGAGCAAGCATTCCCCATGGATCGACTGGGAGTCGGTGAGGAAGGAGGACCCGGAGGTGTTGGTCTTGCTGCCGTGCGGATTCGACCTCGCCCGGACGCGGTCCGAGGCCGCGTCGCTCGTCGCCCTGCCCGGCTGGAACACGCTGCGGGCGGTGCGCAACGGCCGGGTATTCGTGACCGACGGCAACGCCCTCTTCAACCGCCCTGGACCCCGGCTGGTCGATTCCCTGGAGTCGATGGCCGAGCTGCTCCATCCCACCCTCTTCCCGCCCCGACACCGCGGACCGGGCTGGCAACCGCTCTAGAGAGTACTGCCACGGAGACACCGAGTCCACGGAGGGAGATGCGACACGGATTGCACGGATTTTCCGATTGGTTTTGGAGGCGCCACGTTCTGCAGCGACCCACGTAGGGAGCTTCGCCGAAGCCCACGGCATTCTTGATCAGCCAGAGTCCCCCGCCCTCCGAGAAATCCGTGAAATCCGTGTCTCCCGCAAACTGCCGGCTCCGAGGACCGGAGAGGTGACACGGATTTCACGGATTCCACGGAAGCACCCCGGAACCTCGCCGGCAAAAGATCCGGGAAAAATCCGTGAAATCCGTGTCAACCCCGCCACTGAGCCCTCCGTGTCTCCGTGGCGAATCGGATCAGGGAAACTCCTCCACCCGCAGGCCGGTGGAGGCCCGGATGGTTTCGGCGAGGGTGTGCAGCTCGGCGGGGTCGAGACGCGTGGCCCAGGGTTCGGGCACCGGGCGGGCGATGGTGTAGGCGTGGACCTCGGAGATCCGCCCGCCCGCCGCCACGATCTCGTTCAACCGCGCGCAATACTCGCCGAGCTCCGCCGCCGGCATGATCTCGCCGTGCGTCCGGAGGAAGAGGCTCTGGATCACGATCGGACGGGCCGACGCGGTCTCGCGCAGGTTCGAGAGGATGCGCTCGAACTTCACCGCCGAACGGTTCACGAGGCGGAAGTACGACTCCGTTCCGGCGTCGAGCTTTCCCCAGATCTCGCCACGGTTTGCGTCCATCAGCTCCAGGCCGCGCTTCACCGAGGCCTTGTCGAGCCCGGCGGCGTCGGTGATCAACACGATCTTGGTCCGGTCGAGTCCGCGCTCTTGCAGGACGTCCACGACGCAACGCACGCAGGCGTCGAAGTCATGGACCATGGTCGGCTCGCCGTCGCCGCTGAAGGCGATGTCGCGCACCTCGCGGCTCACCTCGGGCGGGGCGTCGGCGAACTTCGCCTCCCGCGCCAAGCCTCCCGATTGCGCATGGTCGATCAACCACAGCAGCTCGTCGCGCACCTGGGCGAGATCCACGGTGCGAGCCTTGCCCGGGGTCTTGCGGTCCACCTCGCAGTAGACGCAGTCGAAGTTGCACACTTTGTCCGGGTTCAGGTTGACCCCGATGGAAAGGCCGCGCGAACGCCGCGAGATGACCGGATAGACGTAGGTGAAGTCCTGGTAGGTCCGTGCGTGGTCGCGCACGGCGTTCCAGGAGTTGCGGATGGCGATCGGTTGTTCTGCCACGACGGGATGGTACGGCACGAAGCCCGTGGCAGCCAGAGCGGGCGACAACGGATGGAGCAGGCAGCCATGGAGCAGGGAATATTGCGGAATCGGGACGCGTCCCAAGGTGCATTTAGGCCTTCACAATTTTGTGCAAGACCTCCTGAGCCCGACCTCCGCTGCCTGGAATTCCACTTGCATACACCTCATTTTTGGCTATCGTGTGTATAAAATGAAACGCACAAACATTGTCATCGATAATGACCTGGTCAGCCAAGGTCTCAAGTTGACGGGACTAAAAACCCAGAAGGAACTTGTCCACCATGCCCTCGTTCAATTGGTTAGGCGAGAGTCGCAATTGGGACTCCTGAAGCTGAGGGGGAATGTGAATTGGGAAGGCGACCTTGAACAGATGAGGAAGGGAAGGTCTTGATGAGGGTTCTCGTGGATTCCACGGTATGGATCGATTTCCTCAGAAACAAAAGTACTCCGCAGACTGAGAAACTGATGGAGCTGATCCGCGATCGCGAGGATCTTTGCGTTTGCGGTTTCATACTCACTGAGGTTCTTCAGGGAATTCGAGAGGAGCGGGACTATATAGCTACCAAGCAGCAATTCGACAATCTCATTTATCTGGGTGAAGACAAGTCGACATTCGAATTGGGTGCTACGATACATCGAAATCTGCGGAAGCAAGGGATAACGATCAGGAGCTCCATCGATTGTCTCATTGCGGCGACTGTAATTCAGCATGGCGTATCGCTACTGGAAAATGATCGTGATTATCCGTTCATCGATGCTCACTACCCGCTCAATCTGGTGATAAAACGTACACAATAAACCGCGTTGTGGCGCTTGGCGTCAGCAGCGACTCCGGATTGGCCACAGAGACACGGAGGACACGGAGAAGGGCTTTGGTTTTCTCCTAACGCCGCACGCCACTATCCCCAATTCGTCTCTTGACCCGAGCGTCCAGTTGGTCAGAGTGCGGCTAGTTCTTGAAGAGCCGGTCTGCTCTTAGCAATGGATGGGTCGACCCAGTCGGGCTGAGTAACACTTCATCCAAACAATGCCCTCCGATCGAGAGCTGCTGGACGCGCTCAATAAGGCTGACGAAGCCGGCCAAGTTGCCTATACCCGCAAACTATGTGAGGCGATTCTTGATCTGCAACCCGGCCACGGCCCAACTCTAGTTCGTTATGCGAGAGTCCTAATTGAATCAGCGCTTTATGATCAAGCGGCTGTAATTCTTGATCAGGCCGAGTCTGTCGTTCCAGTAGACAAACGACATCTGGTTCTAGAGCAGCGGGGGCATCGATTTGAGCTCATGGGGAATTTCTCGGCTGCTGAGGAGCTGCACATGAAGGCTCACGATCTTGTTCCAAACGATGCGACATATCTGATTTATGCAGCGTCAGCAGCCTTTCGTAGAGGAGACATACACCGGGCGGAAGAACTAGCCCGAAAAGCCATTCTATGTCGCGATGGATGCTTGGACGAGGCTTATCACAATCTAGGTGGATATCTTCTAGTTCAGAAGCGGTACTCAGAAGCGCGCGAGTGCTATCTGCGGGCTATTGAAATAGATTCTGAATACACCATTGCGAAAGAACGCCTTGCCGATGTAGAACTTGTAATCTCAAGAGGACCGCTTGGGGACACGTCCTAGGGCATTAGAATATTGAGTAGGACTCTCTCGCAACTGCTCCACTCTTTATCCGATGACGAACGGGACTTCATCGCGAACTTGGACTATGGGCGTGATCGGGCGCGGCATCGTGCGGCATTGGATGTTGTGATTGAGCAGCACGGGGAGGTTGATTTTGGCGCGCAGGGCTTCTGGTATCCTTATGAGGTCATTGAGTTGGGCAAGAACTCTATGCACGAGGGACATCAGCGAGAGTATGCCGCGTGTATGGGAATCGTCTTGCTGAATATCGACGCCGGCCGAGACCGTTCCAACAACGTAGAGAACATCCTGACGCAAGATTATAATACAATCCAAGTCCTGCCACACGAGTTGCGTAAGATGATTGATTCCCAGATTGAACGCATCATCTCAAATCCGATTCAAGACTTGCATGGCCTAGTGGACACGTCCCTTGGAGTCCCCCAATGCCCATTTGGACTATGAATCCGGAAAACGTTAACAAAAAAACCTCCTGCATGTCCAAGGCATTGAAGCTAAGAATTTTGCCACTAGTTCTTTTGTTTCCATTCATCAACACGGGGTGCGATTCAAAACCAACTACTTGGAACATGCGAGCGGACCTAGAGGTTGGAGACTGGCGGTATGATCCAGAGGGTCTACTGATGATGTTGAGAAGGAGGAATTGGTTTGCTGGGTCGGTCGGGCCTTTGGAGTTGGTCCTTGATATACCGGTTAATGGTGTTACAAACTGGATCAATGTTGAAGACGTTAAAACACTTTCCAAGTACAAAGATGATCTTCGTCCGTGCGCTGGCATTACCACTAAGTTCACTTCCCCACTTTGCTCTAGACGTTACTCAACCGTTCGCAGAGAAGCTGCGTTTATAATTCTTGGATACTTCGACGGCGAATTCCCTCCGCACCTGCGATCCTCTGGGCTCTCGGAAGATCAGATAGCTTCGGCATTTAGGCAAGCAGAGGCTGTTTCAAGATAGTTTCTAGCGTTCCCAATCTTGATTGAATGGCTTGGTTGCTTCCTCGTTGTATTCAGTATTTTGTGACCGCCTTGGGGACACGTCCCTTGGAGTCCCGTCCCTTGGAGTCCCTGAGTTATGAAGTCCTGTCCAACTGCCATCCTGCTGGTGCTCATCTCACTCACGTCCTGCGGTCAGCGTTCCTATTCGGATAGGGAGGTGAAAGCGCTCTTTCTCGGACCTTGGAAGACCTCGACTTCGTTTGAGTCGACCTCACCTGATACCCATATACGAATAAGGTCTCAGGGGAGGGCCACCTTCAACGATGATGGTACCGTCGTGTTTGAGACTGATTCTCTCATGACGATTACCGTGCCAGAAGGCGAATTGCCCGTATCTTATCATGCAGTAGTTTATGGAAGTTGGTGGATCGACGGTCAACAACTCCGAACGTCTCGGGCTTCAGAGCAGGTTGAACCGATGGACGCACTGTCCCGGCGATTTATAGAAAGTGAAGGAATGAAGAAGCTCCGATCGAAAGGCTCGACCAACTTTGTGTTTACCCTCAAGCACCTGTCTCCCCGGAAGATCGTCACGTTGGATGCTTCTGGGTCACGAACCACTTACCGACGGGAATGATGTTCGCTCAGTGGGACGGGGGACTAGGATCCACGTCCGGGGTATGGAGTCCCGGCTTTAGCCGGTGTGGGTCTTCAGCGACAGAGGGTCGGGGTAGAATCCGAGGTGTGTGGACCGGGAAGGTTTCCGCCGGCTGAAGCCGGGACTCCGTACCCCGAGGACGGATTCCATTCCCAATACGCCTGACTCGTTTCTTGACCGGAAAGTCCAACTGAACAGAGTCGAACCGAGGTCGCAGACGCCATGGCCAACGGCGACGGACCCGACCAACAGTGCCGTCTCACAGCCAAGCTTTGCGGCGATCGCTACGCTACGTGGGCGGTGCGCGGCTCAGTGGGTCTGGGCTTCGTCGCCAATCTTGAACGCCATGAATGACGCGGCATCGCCATCCTCCTCACCTGCCGAGCCGGCA
>JAIXUV010000273.1 GCA_027483345.1 Verrucomicrobiales bacterium
TAGGCCGCGGGATCGAGTTCCGCGAGGGCGTCGGCCACCGCCTGTTCGCCCAACCCCGCCCCGGAGAAGCCGAGGTTGATGAAGTCGAGGTCGAGGTCCCGGCAGACGATCGCGGGATAGCTCAGGCCGGGATTCTCCGCGCAGCCACCCTGGGTGATCGAAGACCCGTAGAAGACCACCGGCTTGGGCAGCGCAAACGGCGACGGAGCCTCCACCTTCGCCCCGTCGTCGAACGCGATTCGTCCCAGCGCCACGCCCTTGTACAGCGGCAGGTAGACGAGCACCTCGCGCATCCGCCGGTCGTTCCCCAAGGTCCATTGCCTCCGGATCAAACCGTCCCGGTCCGGCCACGCGCTGTTGCGATAGCGGCCGTCCACGTAGAGGTCGAAGCCGCTCTGCCCCACCGTGGTCATGTGGTGCATCGTGGAGGTGTCGCTGTTGGTCGCCACCAGGGTCAGCTTCGTCGAATCCGTCCGGAACCGGAACCGGCCGCCCGAGGGATGCTGGGCCAGTCCCCACACCGCCGTCGGAAGCCCCCCCTTCAGGCGGGTCGGCAGCCGCCGCAACGCCGGGGCGTTCTCCCCGAACCATCCGAGTCCCGCGACATGGAGCTCCGGGGAACCGGGGCCGAGGAACACCGTCTGGGCCCGCAGGCCAAGGGCCAACAGGACGACGGAAACGAGGAACCGGCGGAGGCGCATGGAGTCATCCGAGCAGCGACCGCCTTCGATCGCGAGCCAGAAGGATCTTCACCTCCCGGTGGGCTCCGGCTTCGGATCCCATCGCCTCCCGCGGCCTGGTCAATTCTGCGGGGGGTTCCCCCTCGTCCCGACGGCGTGGTTCCGCTTCAGGCCGCGAGACGCCGGAGCCGCAGGGCGGCGGCGACACCCTTCTTCGCCGGGAGACGGACGGCATGGCGGATCATCCAGCGCCGTTCCCGCGACGCCCCTTCCACCCAACGTTCACAGATCCCGAAGGCCAGGTCGGGATGGTCCTTCGCGATGTCACCGAGGTGGTTCGCCACGCTGCGCCGGACATAGAGGTCCGGGTCGTTCCGCAACGCCTCCAGGATGGGCACCGTCGGCGACGGATCCCGGACCAGCGACGGGATCCGCATCGCCCACGGCAACCGGGGCCTCGAGCCCTCGGAGCAAAGCCTTCGCACATGCGGATCGGGATCGCGCGTCCACTCCATCAGACGCTCCAACGTGCGCTCCGGCCAGCGGACCAGGAATGGACGCATGGAGAATTCGGCCGTGAATCGCCGCGTGATCTCGTACTGGGCGCGCATGGAGACCTCGAAGGGGTCCTCGCCCCCGTTGCCTTCCGCATCCAGGCCGTATTCGGCCACGAAGCTCACGTGCGGCAGATGGAAGAAGCCGCCCAGGCCGAAGTCGTCGGTCTGCGTCAGCGGCGGCGTGAGGGATCGCACCAGCACGTCGACGGCATCCGAATAGACGGGCGGCAGATGCCTTCGCAATACCGAGGCGAGGTGCCGTCCCCGCTGGAGGATGGACAGCGGCGCCAACCCTTCACGGGCGTCGGCGCCAAACGCGGCGACGTCGAACCCCGGATGCACGCGCCGGAGGTTGTGCGCCAGGCATCCGATCGCCTCCTCGTCGAGCAACGCCGCCAGCGAACTGCCCTTCCGGATCGATTTCGGTGCGGACGGCAGGCGCGGACTCGGATCGGAGTCTGGATCGGGATTCATGGTCGGGCTTCGCAACGGACCGATCTTCTTCCGTGACGGAATCCTGTCCATCCGGCAACCGCCGGGGCCCTACCCGTCATTGCCAGAACCGGCGTCCACGGGTTTCGTGGCTCCACCATGGACCCGCACCCCTCCATGGAAACCCCGGACGGCGGACTCGGATGGAGCCGGACTGAGCGGGTTCTCCGGGTCCTCGCCGGGTGCGTCGAGACCCGGTCCGTGGCCGACACCCTCGAAACCACCGCGGAGTTCGTGCGGCGTCTCTCCCCGCAGGGAATCTCCCCGGGCCTGCACGCGATTTCCTCGGCGGGCCGGGTGGTGGTGTCCGCGTCCGCCGAACGCCCGGATCCCAACCGCCATACCCTTCTCACGATGGAATGCTCCGGTGACCGGATCCGGATCGAGACGCGACATCCGGGCCGCGACCCGGTGTCCTTCGACTATCCGATGACACTCGGACTGGAACCGATCCTGGAAGAGATGATCCGTCTGGCCCAGATGCGATCCTGGCAGGATCCCGATCGACGGGAATGACCTGGCAAACGGCGCGCTTCGATTCCCCACCGCGGGACGCAATGGCAGCCCGATCTGGGATTCCTACACACGATCTTGTGCATTGAACGACATTCCATGCGTCGATTTCCTCTCATCCGGAGACCGATTTATGTCCCCGGTGCCGTCCGGCGACGAGAGTGTCGGACGGGGGAATGGGTGCTCCAGGTGCACTCACGGTTCACGCATCGTTCTGATAGCAAGGGTATTGGATGAATTTCCAAACCAAGGAAGCCCAAACGATGCGGAAGGGAGACCTTCCGGACGCACGCGGTGAAAATTGTCAGCAACGGTGCGTTTCACCTCATGGACGGATCGTGACGGAAGGTGCGACTCTCTAAACGTACCCCTCTTGGACACGCAGAGCACCTACATACGTACCCTAGCCGAACTGTCGTCATGAAACGTCGTCATCCCAAGTCCTCCGATCGATGGAACCACCGCCGTTCGGCGTTGGCTCCGATCTCCACCACCGGCCTGCACCTCCGTGGCTCCGCACTGGCCGCGGCGGTCTTCTGCGGCGCCGGCGCCAACGCGGCGGTGCTGGTCAACCTCGACGCCACCGCACTCCCCGAGGGCGCGCTGAGCACCTGGCGTAACACCGGCACCATGGGCGGCAACTTCGCCTCCGCCGGAACGGCAGCCCCCAACGTTGTCACCCAGGCCGGGGTGAAGGCCGTCGGATTCACCGGTGCCGCGAACCACTTCCTCGGCCCCGTCGCCCCGGAAGCCGTCACCGGCGCCGGTCCGCGTACCATCGAGGCCTGGGTCTACAACCCGGAGGGCGCCGACTTCGAGACCATCGTCGCCTGGGGGCGTCGCGAGGGTCCGGACAACACCAACAGCGGGTTCGGCCACGGCGTCCAGGGCACCTGGGGCGCCTTCGGCGGCTGGGGTGCGGCGGACCTCGACTGGGCGGGCAAGCTCGCCTTCGGACGCTGGAACTACGTCGTCTACACCTACGACGGCGCCACCTCGAGTGTCTATTCCGACGGCGCCCTCGCGAACTCCGAGGACGTCACGCTGAACACCTGGGCGGTCGACAACACCGCGGAGGTGAAGCCCCTGCCGTTCCGGCTCGGGGCCCAGAACCTGGCGAACGGCACGGTCGCGGTGAACGAGCCGGCGACGTTGGCCATGGCGCGCGTCCGCGTGCACGACACCGCGCTCACCGCGGACGCCATCGCCGCGAAGTTCCAGTCGGAGAAGGGCGACTTCGGCTACAACGACGACGACAACGACGGCCTGCCCAACGCGTACGAACGTCAGTACGGTGACATCCTGAACCCGAACGACGCGGCGGACGCGGCCCGGGATCCGGACAACGACGGGCTCACCACCCTGCGGGAATTCACGCTCCGGACGGTCCCGAACAACGCGGACACCGACGGCGACGGCGCCAACGACGGCGCCGAGGTGAACCGGGCGGGCGGTGCGACGGATCCCCTGAGGGCGGACAGCGACGGCGACGGCATGCTGGACGGCGCCGAGGCCACCGCCGGAACCAATCCGCTGCTCGCGGACACGGACTCGGACGGCTTCGCCGACTTCCAGGAGTCCATCCACGGCTCGAATCCGAACTCGGCCACCAGCACCCCGAACATCACGCGGCCGCTGATCGAGCTCGACGCCACCGCGCTGAACCTCGGGGCGCTCGCCCAGTGGCAGAACACCGGCGTCCTGCCCGGCAACTTCGCCACGAGCGGCAGCGCGACCCCCTCGGTCGTCAGCCTCACCGGGGTCAAGGGCGTCAACTTCACCGGAGCCGCCAACAACTTCATCGGACCTTCGGCGCCGGGCTTCGTCGCCGGCGCCGCGACCCGCACCATCGAGGCCTGGGTCTACAACCCGGCCGGATCCGACTTCGAGACCGTCGTCGCCTGGGGCCGCCGCGGCGGCGGGCCCGACAACTCCAACGGCGCCTTCGGGCACGGTGTCCACGGCACGTGGGGCGCCTACGGCGGATGGGGCGCGGCCGACCTCGACTGGCAGGGCAAGCTGTCCTTCGGACGCTGGAACTACATCGTCTACACCTACGACGGAACCACCTCGAGCGTCTTCGCGGACGGCACGCTCGCCAACTCGGAGGACCTCGTCCTCGCCACCCATGCCACCGACAGCACCGGGCGTCCGCTGCCGTTCCGGCTCGGCGCGCAGAACCTCGCCAGCGGTGGGATCGAGACCGGCGAGGCCCCCACGCTGACCGTCGCCCGCCTCCGGGTGCACGACCGTCCGCTGACGCCCGCCGAGATCCAGGCCAAGTACCTCGCCGAGGCCGGCGAGTTCGGGCTCATCGACTTCGACAACGACGGTCTCCCGACCGGTTTCGAGCGCCAGTACCCCGACTTCCTCAACCCGAACAACGCCGCGGACGCGGCCCGGGACCAGGATGGCGACGGACTGACCAACCTCGAGGAGTACACCCGCGGAACCGTCATCAACAATCCCGACAGCGACGGTGACGGCCTGAACGACGGCGCCGAGATCACCCGGACGACCAATCCGTTGGCGCCCGACAGCGACGGTGACGGCCTCACCGACTCCCAGGAGACGTCGACGAACCCCACGCTGGCCGACAGCGACAGCGATGGGTTCGCGGATGGACAGGAGGTCTTCCACGGATCCAATCCGGCCCTCGCGACGAGCACGCCCAACCTCGCCACCCCGGTGAAGCTGGTGGACCTGAACGCCTCCGGCCTCGCCTCCGGACCGCTGGCGAGCTGGCCCAACGCCGGAATGATCCAACATCCGTTCACCGCGGGCGGAACCCCGTCCCAGGTGGAGACCGTCGCCGGCGTGAAGGCCGTGACCCTCGACGGCACCCAGTACTACTTCGGCTCCGCGGCGCCCGGATTCATCGGCGACAACGCGCCGAGGACCGTGGACGCCTGGATCTACAACCCGGCGGCCGCCGACGAGGAGACGATCTTCGCCTGGGGACGCCGCGGGGGTCCGGAAGGATCGAACGTCTCCATCAACCATGGCACCAGCGCCGCGTTCGGCGCGGTCGGCCACTGGGGCGCGCCCGACATCGGCTGGAACGGGCGCGTCGTCACCGGCGCCTGGACCCATGTCGCCTACACCTACGACCCCGCCTCGACCACGGTCTCGGTCTACTCCAACGGCACGCTCGCCAACAGCGAGGTCCTCACCGCGCCGCTGGCCACCCACTCGGTGAACAACGCCGAGACCCCGGTCCCGCTGCGGTTCCTCCTCGGTGCGCAGAACGAGGCCAACGGCAACCCGACCGGCGGGCTCCGCGGCTCGATGAGCATCGCACGCCTCCGCGTGTACGACGGCCTGCTCGGGGCCGATGCCATCGGACAGATCCACTCGTCCGAACTCCCGGCCTACAATGCGGTCCCGCCGACCCTGCTGACACCGGTCTACGAGTCCGGCGCGGATCGCTTGACGCTGCGCTGGAGCCCGGTCCCGGCCACCACCTACCGGCTCGAGGCCGGCGAGACCCTCGGCGACTGGACCCCGCTCGCCACCGGGCTCATCGGCACCAACCACGTCATCGAGGGCGTCTCCTCACGCCCTGCGAGGTACTTCCGTCTGCGCGGCGAATGATCGCGCAGTCCATTGCATAGGAACACGGGCCGCCCGGCGCGCTTGCGTCGGGCGGCCTTTGTCTGTCCCTTGATCCCGCCACCCCGTTCCCCCGCAAGCCCGACAACCAACCCTCCCGACATGAAGGTCCAGTCCATCGTCGTCCTCGGCGCCGGCAGCGCCGGCCTGATGGCCGCGCTCACGCTCAAGAGGAAGCTGCCCCACCTCGACGTGCGCGTCGTCCGTAGCCCCGACATCGGCATCATCGGCGTCGGCGAGGGCACGACCGCGGTCTTCCCCCGCCATTTCTTCGAGTACCTCAAGCTTTCCCCGCAGACCTTCTACGCCGAGGCCGAACCGACCTGGAAGCTGGGGATCAAGTTCCTGTGGGGCCCCCGTTCCCACTTCTTCTACTCCTTCGCCTTCGAGTTCGAGAAGCGCCTCCCGGAACTCGCCCGCAACAACGGCTTCTACTACTCCGACGAGTTCCCCTGGCTGGGCAACGCCTCGGTGTACATGGCCCACGACCGCTGCTTCCCCCGCCAGCCGAACGGCCTCCCCCAGTTCCACAACAACCACGCCTTCCACATCGAGAACCACCGCCTCGCCGGCTGGTTGGAACGCCGGTGCCTCGAGCTGGGGATCGTCCTCACCGACGCCACCGTCCGACCCGAGACCGGTCCCGAGGGCATCGCCGCCCTGGTCACACCTTCCGGCGAACGCATCACCGCCGACCTCTACGTCGACTCCTCCGGCTTCCGCTCCGAACTGCTCGGCCAAGCCCTCGGGGTCCCGTTCGTCTCCTACGCCGACACCCTCTTCTGTGACCGCGCCGTCATCGGCGGATGGGTCCGCACCGACGAGCCGATCCATCCCTACACCGTCGCCGAGACCATGGACGCCGGCTGGGCCTGGCAGATCGAACACGAGAACTTCATCAATCGCGGCTACGTCTACTCGTCCTCGTTCATCAGCGACGACGACGCGCGCGCCGAGCACCTGCGGAAGAACCCGAGGATCCCCGCCGACAAGACCCGCGTCGTGAGGTTCCGGGCCGGCCGCCATCAGCAGCTCTGGGTCAAGAACGTGGTCGGCATCGGCAACGCCGCCGGGTTCGTCGAACCGCTCGAGGCCACCGCCCTCCAGGTCATCTGCGTCGAGGTCAGCTCCCTCGCCGACTCCCTCATCGACAGCGTCTGCGAACCCACGCCGACGCTGGTGGACCTCTACAACCGCTACAACACCGCGGCCTGGGACGACATCCGCGACTTCCTTGCCGTCCACTACCGCTTCAACACCCGTCTCGACACCCCGTTCTGGCGCGCCGCCCGCAACGACGTCGCGCTCCACCGGGCCGAGGGAATCGTCGACTTCTACCGCGAGAACGGCCCCAGCGTCGTCGCCGGCAGCGCACTCCTGCATCCCTCGAACTCCTTCGGCATGGACGGCTACCTCGCCATGCTCGTCGGACAGGCCGTCCCGCACGGCAAGCCCTGGAACGCCAGCGCCAACGAGCTCCGCTACTGGCGCGAACGCTCGCTCAAGCTCGCCGCCTACGCCCAGACCGGTATGACCGTGAAGGAGGCGCTCACCGCGTTGCGCTCGCCCAACCTGAAGTGGGGCTGAGCCCGGACGGAAGGAGCCTCACGCCAAGGCGCCAAGCCGCGAAGGAAGGGAGGAGAGCCGTGACCGGCGCGTCCGTCCCGTATCCGCTGCTCCCGTCGCGGCTTGGCGCCTTGGCGTGAGGTTCCCTCCGCAGCCACGGCGGCCTCACTTCGCCGGCTCGTCGAAGCGCGGTTCCGTCAGGGTCGGCGTGCCGCCGATCCAGCGGGCGATCCAGGTCTGCACCTCCCAGTTCCAGTGCAGCGAGTTCTGCGGCGAGA
>JAIXUV010000331.1 GCA_027483345.1 Verrucomicrobiales bacterium
GACCGGCGCCGGGTAGCGTCGTCAAAACGTCACAACCCAGCTCCCCACACGAATCCCATGAATCCCGGTCTACGGCTGAAACTGTTCCTCATGATGGTGCTCGAGTTCTTCATCTGGGGAGCCTGGCTTCCCCTGATCTTCGGGTACCTCCCGAGCCTCGGGTTCACCCCCGGACAGCAGTCGCTGATCCTCAATGCCTTCCCGGTCGCCTCGATCATCGGCATGTTCTTCAGCAACCAGTGGGCGGACCGGAAGTTCGCCGCGGAGAAGTTCCTCGCCTTCTCCCACCTGGTCGGCGGCCTCGCCATCCTCGGCTGTGGCTTCACCAAGGACTTCATGCCGTTCTTCCTGCTGATGCTCGTGCACTGCCTGCTCTACGTGCCGACCATCTCCATCACCAACTCCATCGCCTTCGCCGCGATGAAGGACCCGGCCAAGGAGTTCGGCATCGTCCGCATGGGCGGTACCATCGGCTGGATCCTCGCCGCCTGGCCGTTCACCTTCATCTTCGTCAACTGGGACGCCGTCAACGCCGCCAAGACCTCCGGCTTCGTGGATTGGATTGGCACGGTGTTCGCCAACCCGCTGACCGGTGACGCCGCCAAGGCCGCCACCAAGTGGACCTACATCGTCTCCGGCGTCGCCTCCCTCGCCCTCGCCGGCTTCAGCTTCACCCTGCCCCACACCCCGCCGAAGAAGTCCCAGGGCGAAAGCCTCGCCTGGCTCGAGGCCGCCAAGCTGCTCAAGCACCCGTTCGTCCTCGTCCTCTGGCTGGTCACCTTCGTCGATTCCTTCGTCCACAACTGCTACTTCAACTGGACCGGCGTGTTCCTCGGCACCCCGACCACCGCCGGCGGCGTCGGCATCGCCTCCAACTGGATCACCCCGGTCATGAGCATCGGCCAGATCGCCGAGATCCTCACCATGTTCGTCCTCGGCGCGACGCTGAAGAAGCTCGGTTGGCGGACCACCATGATCATCGGCATCCTCGGACACGCCGCCCGCTTCGCGGTCTACTCCTTCATGCCCCAGAGCGCCGCGGCGATCATCCTGATCCAGGTCCTCCACGGCGTCTGCTACGCCTTCTTCTTCGCCACGGTGTACATCTTCGTGGACGCCTACTTCCCGAAGGACATCCGCTCCTCGGCCCAGGGCCTCTTCAACCTCCAGATCCTCGGCATCGGCGCCCTCGTCGCGAACTCGATCTGCCCGTGGCTCATGCAGGAGGTCTACACGAACGCCGCCACCAAGGCGGTCGACTTCAAGGGGCTCTTCCTGGTGCCGCTGGCCGTCGCGTCCGTCGCCGCGATCGCCCTCGCCCTGTTCTTCCATCCGCCCAAGACGGCGGATGCCAGTGCCGGCGGCGGCTCCGCCCCGGCGCACTGATCGCCCTTCCCAACCGGCCCGGCTCCCCAAAGAGCCGGGCCGGTCTGCATTGCCCCTTTCCCCCGTTCAACGCTTCAACCTCTTCCCTTCGACATCGCCGCCACCATGAACCGCCGTCGCTTCCTCCACGGATCCGCCCTCGCCGCCGCCGGCCTTGCCGCCGGTTGCTCGTACTTCAGCAAGGCCGACGACCGGTCCTTCAAGATCAGCCTCGCCGAGTGGTCCTACCACAAGGCCCTGTTCGGGAAGAAGATGACCCACATGGATTTCCCGGTGGTCGCCCGGCGGACCCATGACATCGACGGCATCGAGCTGGTGAACCAGTTCTTCAAGGATCAGGTGCGCGACCAGGGCTACATGCGGGAGTTCCTCAGTCGGTCCCAAGGCGAAGGCGTCCGGAACGTGCTCATCATGTGCGACGGCGAAGGCGCCCTTGGCGATCCCGATCCGGCAAAGCGCCGTCAGGCCGTCGAAAATCACCGCAAGTGGGCCGATGCCGCGAAGTTCCTCGGCTGCCACTCCATCCGGGTGAATGCCGAGACCCACGACGTGGGTTCTCCCGAGGAACAGCAGAAGCGCGCAGCCGACGGCCTCGCCGCCCTTTCGGACTACTGCGCCGACCTGAAGCTCAACTGCATCGTCGAGAACCACGGACACCTCAGCTCCAACGGTAAATGGCTCGCCGGCGTCATGCGCCTCGTCGGCAAGAAGAATTGCGGAACCCTCCCGGACTTCGGGAACTTCAACATCCGCCCCGGCGAGGTCTACGACCGCTACCTCGGCGTCCAGGAGATGATGCCCTTCGCCAAGGCGGTGAGCGCGAAGTCCTACGACTTCGACACCAACGGCCTCTGCGTCGAGACCGACTACCGCAAGATGATGAAGATCGTCCTCGATGCTGGGTACCGCGGCTGGGTCGGAATCGAGTACGAAGGCGGGCGCCATCCCGAGAAGGACGGCATCGACGCCACCCGCGACCTGCTCATCCGGCTTCGGATCGAGGGGATTTGAGGCGAACGCCTCGGCGGTAGGCGTCGGGCGGCAGGCGTCGGGAATCGGATATGCCTGAAGCCAGATGCCCGACACCCGAAGCCCATCCGTTTCACCTCGGATGCAAGCTGAACCACAGCTGTCCCGACGCACTCCCCTTCCCCTCGAGGTCGACGTTGTAGCGCAATTCGTACTGCATCGCCGGCGCGGCGTCCGCCAGTTCCAACCGGATCGTCTGGCCGTCCGGAAGCAGCGAGGCCTTCGTGACCGCGACGTCGTCCCGGCCGTTGCGTGACGGCTCGGCGACCGACCAGTCCTTCGATCCGTATTCCTCGGAGTAGCGGTAGTTCCAACGCTTCACCGCATAGCTGCCCAGATCCGATGCCGTAGTCCGTTCCAGCGGCACCGCGAAGCGGAGTTCCAGGGCCTTGCCGTCCTGCCTCCAGCCGACCGGGACCTTCACGGGCTTGCCCGTGAACCGCACACGCTGCAGCGCGCCATCCTTCACCGCGCTGGTCTGCCAACCGGTGCTCCCGGCGACGTACAGGGCGCCGTCGGAAGCCCGGAAGGTCGCGCGGTTCGGACCGCTCAGGAACTTCGCCGGCAGCGGAACCACCGCCCCCTGCGCCACAGGGCCCGAGGTGTCCCGGAGGACCAGCATCATGCCGCTGCGCCCCCACTGGAGATGGAGCATCTGTCCGCCGAGCGGTCCCCATTGTCCGGCGGGAACCCAAGCCTGGGAGCCGCTGGAGTTGTCGACGCCGTGTGGGATCCAGCAAAGCGGCCAGTCTCGGCCCAACCCATTCGCGATCTCCTTCCGTGGGCCGCCATAGCCGTACCAGCCGCCCTCACGGATCTCGGCGATCTCGCTGGAAGGAGTCCAGGTCCCCTGCTGTGGCGACACCGTGCGAATCGAGCCGTCCGGCGAGACGCCCATGCCGTTCGGATTCCGGAATCCCGAGGCCAGGAGCTCGGCGACCCGCCCATCCGCGGAAACCCGGTGGAGGCCCTTGGGATCGACGTAGTAGAAGCGGCCAGCCGAATCGGTCTCCAGGCAGGTGACATAGTCGTGGCCGCCCGTGGAGGTCTCGATGCCGTCGTGGAAGCTTTCGTAGCGGTCCGCAACGCCGTCCTGGTTGCCGTCGATCAGGCGGGTGATCCGGTCCCGGCCAAGGACGAAGATCTCCCCTCCCCGGACCTTGAGTCCCAACGGCTGGTAGAGGCCCGATGCAAACCGCCTCCACCGGAGGTCCTGCAGCCCGGCATCCACTCCGGTGACCCGCCAGACGTCCCCGTGGATGGTGCTCACATAGCCCACGCCATCCGGGGTGAAGTCCACGCCGGAGGCAAACAGCAGTGCATGTTGCGGGTTGTCGTAGGGCAGCGTCAGCGTGTCGACGGTGAGGAAGTCGGTTTCTGCCCCACGGACTCCCCGGGTCGTGAGTTCCGGCTCGGTGCTCACCTCGGCCCGGAGATCCGGCAGGACGCCGGGAACGGCCTTCTTCACAAACCCCTCGAACGATGGCCAGAGCGCGACGTCGCCCCGCCAGAGGAAGATCGAGAAGGTCACGTTGGTTCCGGAAGGCTCGAGGGTGATCTCGGTGCGGCCGCCGGCGTCGTCGACGATGGCCTTGGAACGGAGCACCCGGACCCCGGTGATGCCGAATCCCGAGCGGAGCGGCCCTTGGTCGTTGTAGCCCAACTCGCGGTGGAAGACGGACTCGTGACGGCTCACCGCGCCGGTCTTGGCGTCCACCGTGTCGTGAAACGCATGCGCGCTGAGGCTGTGGTGGGTACCCATGTTGGTGCCCCGGAGATGGCCGGCGGCAATCCAGGTCAGAGGCTTGTCGTGGGGCGCCACGGTGAGCACCCGCTCAAACACCGGACCGAACGGCGTCGTCTTCAGGGCGGCTCGTTCAAGGATTCGAACGCCGTCGACCCAATGTTCCAGGACCACCCCACCGGCAACACGGTGGAGACCGGCGTACTGATAGGAGTTGCTGGACCGGGCCTTTCCCTGCGGTGCGCTGAAGGCAACCTCACCTCCCGGGGCCGGAGTCCCGATGAGACCGAAACGGGTTGGGTCGAACTTCAAGAATCCGCCGGTCCACGCACCTCGCACCTCGCCGGTCGCCAGGTCGTAGGCTATGGCGCCGTCTCCCTCGCCGGAGGTCCGGACCGCCAGGCCCTTGGCCACCACAACTCCATCCGGCAGCCGGAGGGTGGAAGCGAGGAAGGGCCCGATGTCCGTATGCTGCCACCGGTTGTCCACCCAATCCTTCTCCGCCTGGGAACCCGGCTCGCGTCCGGACACGGCGGGTTCACCGGCAGGCCGGCTCGGCCCCGCGGCGGCGCGGAACCCGCCCGTCGCCGGGTTCCGCAAGGGCTGCACGGAGGCGACCTCGGAAGCCCGCCAGCGGAATGCCGCCTCCGTCTCGGAAACGGAACCCTCGCCCAGCAACGCCGGTTCACGGACCCCGGGGCGCACCAGCACCTGTTCGATCGCCCCGTCGCATCCGAGACCTCCCTCGACGAGGCGACCCAAGGCAAGCTGGGATGCCTGCGAATCCGGCTCGGAGGAACGGCCGACCGTGGCGTCGGCCACCACACGGCCGTCCAGCCACAGACGAATCCGCGTGCGGTCCGACTGGACGGCGACGTGGTGCCAGGTGCCATCGGTGATGGACTTCCCGGAACGGACCTCGGCCGGCGTCATCGACGGCGAGTAGAAGCTCAGGTCGCCCGAACCGGCGTATGTGTAGAGCTCCCAATGGGTCGTCGACGACTTCGCCTCGCTGGCGAGAAGGATCTGGAATGCCTCGGGTCCCGAGACACGGACCCAGGCCTCGGCGGTGAACGCCGGCGACCGGACCGACGCCGGCACGTCGAAGACCCGGCCGCCGGCTCGGACGTCGAGCGCCGTTTCGACCTTCCCGCGGACTGTCCTTCCGGGGGCGACCGCCGTGCCGGCAGTCGGACGCCGCTTCCGCGGTCCACGCGGCTCACTGAACTTAGGCGCCAGACGTTCCAGTCCGTCCAGTTCCTTGCCGAGCTTCACCTCGGCGTCCTCGTCGGTGTGGCCGATGATGCCGACATCCCCCTTCCAGCCGCTGGCGGCCACGACGCGTAGCAGGTCGAGTTCCTCGTCGCCGGTGCCGAGCGGGATGATCTTCCGGCCGACACGGTCGCCGTTCCAGGCCATGCCGTTGAGGTTCAGCGCGAGCAGGTGCGGCTGGAGGATGCGGAACTGCTCCTCGAAGTCGTCGATGTGGGAATGTGCATGATGGAAGTTGTAGACAACGCCCGCGTTGGAATGGCCGGACTTCCGGAGCCGGGCGAGGACCTCGACGAGGTTCTTAGGCTCCCCGAACCAACCGAGATGGTTGTACAGGGCCACCTTGCAGCCCAGGGACTCCGCCTCGCGGCAGATGGGTGACAAGGTTCGGACCGCCGCATCGATCTTGGCTTCAAGCCGTGCCGCGTCGGGTTCGTCCTCGGTGCCGAGAGTGATCCAGAGCTGGGGTCGGATGCCGTTGCGCCGGATGCAGTCGAGGATCGCGCGGGCCTCGGCGTCGAGGTTTGCAGGGAACCACCAGGCCGTGATCTCGACACCGCGCTTCCGCATTGCAGCGACCTCGGCGTCGAATGTCGGGACGTGCTCCGAGCGCCAGTCGTAGGCGAGCCGCCGCAGACCGAGGCGTTGGAGCATCTCGGCGCGTTCCTCGGGTCCGCGCTTCCTGGAGTCGAAGGGGACGACGCACCAAGCGACGAGGTTGGTGCGCGCGAAGGGGCCGGTTGGAGGAAGCTCGGCGCGGCAACGCAGGAGTAACGAGAGCAGGCCGAGGACGAGGAGCACGGACCGGGTGGACACGCGGGAATCCTACGGGATGCCGCGCCATCAAGTCACGCGGGCTTCGCCGCGGTTCACCACCAGGCGGCCGCGGGATTGGGCGCCCTGCCGTCGAAGGACTGGTAGCCCTTAGGGAAACGGAAGGTCTCGACGTGGTTGTCGCCCCACAGCATGGGGAAGAACGCCTTGCCCTTGTAGTTGTGCCAGACCGATCGGGGATCGTTGATCAGGTTGTCGCCGCGGTCGCCGAACCAGATCCAGTCGCCGAGGACGATCTTGTTGACCGGCGAGAGCGCGATGCGGGAGGCCTTGATGGGGATGGACTCGGGCGTGTTCGGGCGCGCGGAGTCGCCGCCGATGCGCTCCACGGCGTAGCGGGTCGCGCCCCAGACCATCAGGTAGCTGTTGCCCCAGGCGTCATAGGTGGTGGTCTTGAGGTCGCGGAACTCCGAGGCGGCATACAGGGCGTCCCCCTTGTCGGCGGGGCATTTGAACAGCCGCACCGATCCGGCGAAGGGGTTCAGGACGCGGTTGGATTCCGGGATGATCCGGCCGTTGAAGCCCTCGTGGAGTAGGCTGGCGTTCTTGCCAGTCGTCCCACCGAACCCGGCCCAATCCTGATAGGCGGGATAGAAATCCGAGAATTCCTGGGAGTACATCACCATGGCCAGACCGATCTGGCGCTGGTTGCTGATGCACTGGGTCTTGGTGGCGTTGGACTTCGCGCGGGCCAAGGCGGGGAGGAGCATCCCGGCAAGGATCGCGATGATGGCGATGACGACGAGCAGCTCGATGAGCGTGAACGCGACGTCCCGGCGGATTTCACCCTTCATGCCTTCCAGATACCGGCCGCCCGAGAAGCTGGCCAGCACCAACGCCGTCTTCGGGACGATTCCGGCGGCCGGTTCAGCCCTCCAGTTCGGCGAGGGTCATCCCGCGGATCAACTCCTCAAACGAGGTCGAAGCCGACCAGCCCAGCACCCGACGCGCCCGCGATGGGTCGCCAACAAGTTGAAGGGGCTCCGCAGGCCGCATGAACCGGGCGTCCTGCCTCACATGCGCCCGCCAGTCGAGGTCCACCGCTTGGAAGGCGGTCTCGACCACGTCCTGCACGGAATGGAGCACCCCGCTGGCGAACACGTAGTCCTGGGCCGTCTCGTGTTGGAGGCTCAACCACATGCCCAGCACATAGTCCTGTGCATGTCCCCAGTCCCGACGCGCCGAGGTGTCACCCAAAAGGAGTTCGCTTTGGGTTCCCCGCCGGATGGCGGCGGCGGCCCGGCAGATCTTCCGCGTGACGAAGTTCTCACCGCGCCGAGGGGATTCGTGGTTGTAGAGGATGCCGTTCACCGCGAACAACCGATGGGCCTCCCGGTAGATCCGGACCATCTGGGCCGCGAAGGCCTTCGCGGCCCCATAAGGATTCACCGGATTGAACGGCGTTTCCTCGTTCTGCGGGGCGTTGGCGGGCCGCCCGAAGATTTCGGAGGACGCGGCATGGAACAGACGCGGCGGAGTGGGAAGATCCCGCAGCATCTCCAGCAGACGCAGCGTGCCCATCGCGGTCATCTCACAGGTCGACTCGGGGATCTCGAAGCTGAGTCCGACATGGCTTTGGCCGGCGAGATGATAGACCTCGTCCGGCGCCACCTTCATCAGGACCCGGCGGAGGGTGGTCGGGTCGTCGAGGTCCGCGTAGTGCAGGAAGAGGCGCTTCCCGTAGGTCGGCGGGTCCGCGTAAAGCGGCTGAAGACGGGAGCGTTCCAGGGAACTGGTGCGCCGGACCACCCCATGGACCTCGTATGCCTTACCGAGAAGCAGTTCGGTCAGGTAAGATCCATCCTGACCGGTGATTCCGGTGACGAGAGCTTTCCGTGCCATTGTTGGGGAGACTTCCGGAACCATCGGCGCAGCCGCAAGACAGGACTTCCCAACAAGGCCGCAAGGAAGCCGGTATCCTTGCCCGAAGGGCGACACGGAGCCAACGTCCCGCCGTGTCCTTGTCGAGAGCCCTGCTGCCGTTGCTGGCGGCGATCGTTCCGCTCCTGGTGAGCCAGATGGTGTCCGCGGCCGTGCCGCCTCCTCCCGTCCCGCGCGAGTTCCGCGGGATGTGGATCGCGACCGTGGGGAACATCGACTGGCCGAGCAAGCCGGGCCTCCCCACGGCGAAGCAGAAAGAGGAACTGACCTCGCTGCTCGACCTCGCGAGGCGCCTGAACCTGAATGCGGTGGTCTTCCAGGTGAGGACCGGGTGCGACGCCCTCTACGCCTCGAAGCTGGAGCCGTGGAGCGAGTA
>JAIXUV010000246.1 GCA_027483345.1 Verrucomicrobiales bacterium
GCCACACTTTGCCTTCTCATCCGGGACTTCGGGTCCCATGCTTTTCACGCTGACCCGGCAACCAACGGGAGATCCGTGTCCTGAAATCCTGGAAACATGAAACCGCTGACCGCCTCGGAACTGACTGAACTCGTCTCCGGCCTGAACCGGCTTGCCCGCAACCTCTGGTGGAGTTGGGACCAGGAGGCCCAGGAGGTCTTCCATGACCTCTCGCCCCGTGGATGGCAGAACCTCTACCACAACGCGGTGGCGATCCTGCGCGAGGTGTCGCCCTACGAGCTGAGGGTCCGTCTCCAGGATCCGGGTTTCGCGGACCGCGTCCGGAGCGTGCTTTCGCGTTTCGACGCCTACATCAAGGCTCCGAAGACCTGGGGCACCGAGAACGCGCCGAACCTGGTGACGAATCCGGTGGCCTACTTCTCCGCCGAATTCGCCTTCCACGAGACCTTGCCCATCGCGGCGGGCGGCCTCGGCGCGCTGGCCGGCGACCATGCGAAGTCTGCCAGCGACCTCGGCATCGGGTTCGTGGGCGTCTCGCTCTTCTACCGCGAGGGCTATTTCCAGCAGGCGATCAGCCAGGAGAACTGGCAGACCGAGTACTACACCCAGCTCAATCCGACCAACCTGCCCCTGGAGCCGGTCCTCGACGCCCGTGGCGACCAGCTCGTCGGTTCCGTGCGCATCGCGGCGAGCACCGTGCGATTCCATGCATGGCGGGTGAACATCGGCCGCGTCCCCGTCTACCTGCTGGACACCAACCGGCCCGAGAACGAGCCGATGTTCCGGGACCTGACCCTTCGGGTCTACGGCGGCGACAGCACCACCCGCGTGATGCAGGAGATTGTTCTGGGTGTCGGCGGCGTGCGGTTGCTGCGCATGCTGGGACTCCAGCCTTCGACGTTCCACATGAACGAGGGCCATGCGGCCTTCCTCACCCTCGAGCTGATCCGTGAGAAGCTGGCCGCCGGAAGCCCCTTCGATCAGGCCGCCTCCTTGACGAAGGCCGAATGCCTCTTCACCACCCACACGCCGGTGGAAGCCGGCCACGACCGCTTCACCAGCGATCTGCTCGGCTATGCCGGCCAGGGCTTCCTCTCGGATCTCCGCATCAGCCACGAGGAACTCATGAACCTCGGCCGGGTCCGGGCCGGTGAAGCCTCCGAGACCTTCTGCATGACCGTCCTCGCGCTGCGCTATTCCCGCGCGGCGAACGGCGTCAGCGAACTGCACGGTGCGGTCAGCCGCGAGATGTGGATGGAACTCTACGGTGCCAAGACCCCGGAGGAGGTGCCCATCGGACACATCACCAACGGCATCCACCTCGTCGGCTGGATGAAGGGCACGGTCCGCCGCGTCTGGAAGCGCAAGTTCCACCAGCTCTATCCCGCCAAGTCGGAGATCGACTGGTTCGCCGATGCCAACAACCCCGAGTTCTGGGCCAAGCTGGCGGATCCGTCGGTCACGAGCGACGAGGAGGTCTGGGCCTTGCGCTACCGCCTCCGCCGCGAGCTGGTCGAGTTCACCCGTCGCCGACTGCTGCTCCAGGGCGGCACCTTCAGCCATGGCGACTTCATCACCTTCGACGCCTTCCTCAACCCCGACGCCCTGACCATCGGATTCGCCCGCCGATTCGCGACCTACAAGCGGGCGCCGTTGATCTTCGACCAGTTCGAGGCGGTGGTGAAGCTCGTCAAGGACTCCGGCCACCCGATCCAATTCGTGTTCGCCGGGAAGGCCCATCCGCGGGACGACTCCGGCAAGCGCTTCATCCAGAAGGTGATCCACCTCTCGAAGTACAGCGAGCTGAAGGGGCATCTCGTGTTCATCGAGAACTACGACATCCACGTCGCCCGCCAGATGGTCTCCGGATGCGACGTCTGGCTGAACAACCCGCGCCGTCCGCTCGAGGCCTCGGGCACGTCCGGCATGAAGACGACGGCCCATGGCTGCCTCAACATGAGCATCATGGATGGCTGGTGGCGCGAGGGGTACAACGGCAACAACGGCTTCTCCATCGGTCCCGACTCCCATCCGGCCGACGTCGACGAGCAGGACCGTGTCGACAGCGAGAACCTCTACAACGTGCTGACCCAGGAGGTGATCCCTTCGTTCTACAACCGGGACGCCGACGGCGTGCCGCGCCAGTGGATCGGGAAGATCCGCGAGGCCTGGCGCACCCTCGCCGCGGAGTACAGCACCTGGCGGATGGTCCAGGAGTACTCCAACAAGTACTACTCCCGCCGCTAGGCAGCCCGTCCGGGGTGCCGGATCCCGGGCGTTCCGTTGGCTCGACCCATTGGCTTCCGCAACCCGCCACCCAGAACTGGGTGGCGGGTTTTCGTTTTCGGCCCACCGCGAATCGCAGAAAACCAGAAATATGTGATGGAATGTTTTTGGGGCCAGGCGTCTCCTGCCCACTTGACTCGGAGAATCCGCTCATTCGGGCGGTCTCCGATTCGAAACCCTACGACAACCCAGACACCCCCGTGAAACACCCGCTTCTGCTGCTGGCCGCCTGGTTCCTCTCCGTGTTGATGCTCCATGGCGAAGCGACGATCCAATTTGGGAACGGGCAACTGACCGGCCGTCCGCCGGTGCTGGACCTGACCGGTGCGCCGTTGGTGGGCACGAACTGGGTGGCACAGCTGTTCTTCGGACCGGCGAACGCGGCGGAGACGGCGCTGGCGCCGTCTCCGGGCACGTTGAGGCCGTTCCGGATACCGACGACTTCCCAACCAGGCACCTGGAACGCGCAGGCGATCGTGTTCCCGACCCTGTCCGCCGGGCAGGTGGTGACGTTCCAGGTGCGAGTGTGGGACGTGACGCAGGCGCCGAGCTGGGAACAGGCGGTGGCGTTGAACCTGGTGCGTGGCAGTTCGGCGACGTTCCAGCATCCGGTGACGGTGCCGACGGACCTGTTGGGCGCGCTGATCAACGGGTTCAGAAGCTTCCAGCTGCGTCCGCCGACGTCGGTGAACCAGGCGCCGACGGCGCTGGCGCAGACGGTGACGACGGAGCGGGACCAGGCGGTGCCGGTGAGGCTGACGGGAACGGATCCCGAGCTGAGCCCGCTGACCTACACGGTGACGACGGGGCC
>JAIXUV010000086.1 GCA_027483345.1 Verrucomicrobiales bacterium
GCCATCGAAGACCGCCCGCCCGCCGGCTGGACGGTCTCCTCGGTCTCCCATGGCGGGATCGTCGACCCGGTCCTCGGCTCGGTGAAGTGGGGCCCGTTCCTCGACGCCGTCGCCCGCAATCTGACTTACACACTGGCCCCAGCGGCGGCTCCCTCCGCGACCTTCTCCGGCACTGCCGTCTTCGACTCGGCCTCCCTCGCCATCGTAGGGATCTCCACGATCGCACGCTTCCCGGGCCGGGTCGTCCGTTCCCTTCCCGCGGACTACCTTCCCGGAACAGCGTTCGAGGTCACCGTCCGCGTCGAACCCGCAGTGGACGTTGAGGTATGGGCGGTTGAGGAATCCGCCCCCGAGGGCTGGACCGTTTCCGGGATCTCCGACGGCGGAATCACCGACCCGCTCTCGTTGTCGCCCCGGATCAAGTGGGGTCCCTTTCTCGACGCCAACGCCCGGACGCTCCGATACACCCTCCTGCCGCCTGCGTCCGCCCGTGGGGACGTCTCCCTCGAAGCCGACGTCCGCCTCGGCGAGTTCACCCTCCACCGCACCGCCGGACTCCCGATTCGCGCCAGCACCCTGGTCCGCGGCGGTTCGACGAACTACCTCCCTACCCAGCCTCTCCTATTCGAGCTGGCACTTCGGCCGGCCGCGTACGTTGCGATCCAGGCGGTGGAGGAGCGGATCGGACTCGACTGGACCCCGACCGCCATCAGCCACGGCGGCACCTGGGATGCCGCGGCCAGGACCCTGCGCTGGGGCCCGTTCCTCGACGCCACGCCCCGGACGCTTTCCTATGGTCTCCTCCCGCCAGCCGGCTCCTCGGCGACGCTCCAGCTGACCGCCTCCGCGCGGTTCGACGGAACCGCCGTCTCGAACGCCGTCGCCGTTCCGCGCCGACTGGAGATCCCCGTCAGCGAGGTGATCCGCACCCTGCCGCAGTTCTATGTTCCCGGCACGCCGTTGACGGTCTCGCTCTCGGCGCGGCCGATCGACACCGCGCGTGTCTACGCCGTCGAGGAACGCGTTCCGGCGGGATGGCTGGTCGCGTCCATTTCCGCCGGAGGCAGCTGGGATCCCATCACGTCGCAGGTGAAATGGGGCCCCTTCTTCGACGAGGTCGCCACACCGAGGGCGTTCACCTACATGGCGACGCCTCCGGCCGACACCTATGGACGCGTCGTCTTCGACGGTTCGGCGCAGTTCGACGGACTTCCGAACATTACCACCGGCGCCGTGGAAATCCGGAACTCGCCACCCCAGGCAACACGGATTGCTCCGCCGCGCTACACCCCTGGAGTGCCGCTGCAGCTCCGGCTCGAACTGCGACCCGTCCCCGGAGTCGAACTCCAGGCGGTCGTCGAAACGGTGCCGCCAGGCTGGACCGCGACGGCCATGACCGACGGCGGACTGCGCGATCCGATCTCCGGTGAGCTTAAGTGGGGCCCGTTCATCGATCGCAGCCTCCGGACCCTCACCTGGACGCTGATTCCGCCCACCAACGGAGTAGGCCCCGCCGATCTCACGGGCTCCGGATTCTTCAACCGCGATTCCCTCGTCGTCACCGGCGCGGTCCGCCTGCTCAGGAACCAACCGCCGGTCGCCGTCTCCGATTCCGACCGCTATCGCGCAGGCGAGGCCTTCAAGATCGCCCTGCTGCGGTTGCTCGCGAACGACAGCGACGCCGACGGGGACCTCCTCCGTCTCGGCGCCGTCACGCCGCTTTCGGACGAAGGCGGTGCGGTGCGCATCGCCGGGGCCTTCCTGTTCTACACGCCCCGGACCGGATTCACCGGAACCGACCGCGTCCGCTACACCGTGATCGATCCCCATGGTGGAAGCAGCGATGCCGTCCTCGAGCTTTCGCCCGTTGGTTCGGACAACGGCCAGACGCTTGCCCTCGTCGGACTCAATGCGGTTCCCGGCGGCGGCCTGCGGGCCCGGTTCGCCGGCATTCCCGGCTTTCCCTACCGCATCCTCGCCGCCTCCAGCCTCACGCCCCCGGTCGACTGGACGCAGGTCGGCTGCGCGACCGCGGCGAGCGACGGCCGGTTCGAATGGGTCGACGTCCCACCCCCGGGCACCGTCAGCCGATACTACCGCCTCGAAGCCTCCTCCACCCCGTGCCTCTGAACCGATGAAGCGCCTCCTCACCCTGATCGCCGGTGTCGGCGCCCTCGCGCTGCGTGGCACCGCCCAGATCGTCGTGTCCACCCCGCTGGACCTCGCCATCCCGGATGGGGGCGGCGCCGTCGGCGTCCAAAGCTCGATCTCGATCACCTCGTCGCTTCACCTCATCGGCGACGTCAACGTCGGCATCGAGATCGCTCCCGCCTCCGGCGACACCGCGTGGAACGGCGACTTCTATGCCTACCTCTCCCACGGTGGACAGCTCGTCGTCCTGCTGAACCGCATCGGCCGCACGTCTTCGAATCCCGACGGCTCCCCCGACAACGGCCTCCAGGTCACCTTCGACGACCAGGCCGCAGGCGGCGACATCCACCTCCACACGCCGGTGGTTCAGCCCGATCCCTCCGAGACCCAGCTTCCCCTCACCGGTTCCTGGCAACCCGACGGCCGCAGCGGGGTCCATCCATCCTCGGCACTCGACACCAGCCCACGCCTCACCTCCCTCGCCAACTTCAACGGCATGGATCCCAACGGCGAGTGGACTCTGTTCGTCAGCGATTTCGGCACCGGGGCCGCCGCGCGGCTGGTCCGCTGGGATCTGTCGATCGTCGCGGCGGTTCCCGAGCCCGGGTTCTTCGGAACGCTCTCCGGCGTCGGCCTTCTCGCATTCGCCCTTCGGCGGGCCCGAGCGAGCTGAATCAGCCTCGGACGCGGACATCGCCCCGTCCCGCCGGACTTCCGAACCCCGATTCCAAGGTGGCCGGATCCATCATCGGTGGCATCCTCAGGCCACTTCCATGAGCCAGCGGGTCCATCACATCGCGTTCTTCAAGTTCAAGCCCTCCACCACCCCGGAGCAGATCGACGAGGTGTTCCGGATCATCGAGGACCTCAAGGTCCGGATCC